>CACXQV010000004.1 GCA_902769875.1 uncultured Bacteroidia bacterium | reverse complement strand
TTCCCCCTTTTTAAAGGGGGTAGGGGGATTAAACATACCCACAAACGACCCATCAAGGAACCGTGACTTTTTGGCGGGTTTGGTCGTATGCCTGTCGGGATGCTGCCGCAGACGAGGCCGTCTGCTAACCCGTTGGAATAGACCATCATTCCGCGTGCCCCTCATTGCGGGCTTGACCCGCAACCTCACACCCCATCGACTATGCATTTGCAGGGACGCAAATGACGACAATGCCAACTTCATCCTCACAAATAAGGACAATTCTGCCCAAAAACCGCCAAACATGGGGAGTGTCGGCAAGCGTTTTTTTTCGGACTTTTGCAACATAATCTGTAATTTATGTTGCCATGAAATATGTTCGTCACATCACATCGGTACTCATCATTGTCCTCATCGCTGTCCTCGCCGCAGGCACCATTGTCGAGAAACTGCACGGCTCCGACTTCGCCCGAATCCATGTCTATGGCGCGTGGTGGTTTGTCGCGCTTTGGGCTTTGGTGGCCTTGCTCATCGTCTACATGGCGGTGAAATGCAAAATGTGGAAACGGTTGTCCGACGGTGCCTTGCATCTGTCCATCCTGTTCATCCTGCTTGGCGCGTTGCTCACCATGCTCACGGGACAGCACGGACGGATGAAACTCGAGCCCAACCGCCCCAACAGCCATTTCTTCATTCAGGAAAAAGGAGGCGAGATAACGAAACACGCGCTGCCTTTCAGCCTTACCTTAAACCAGTTCGAGATTGAGACCTACCCCGACTCGAAAAAGCCCAAGGACTACATCAGCCACCTCAAAGTCACCGACGGCAACACCACGACAGAAACCGTCATCTCGATGAACAACATACTGAGGCACAAGCATTACCGATTCTACCAAAGCGACTTCGACGAGCAGGGCAACTCCATCCTCGACGTGGCCCGCGACCCGTGGGGCATCGGCGTGACCTACACGGGCTATGCGCTAATCTTCATCTCACTTGTGGCTTTGGTGGCTCGTCCGTCATTGCGAGGAACGAAGCAATCCACAAATCGAATTGTCACCATTTCTTGGCTTTCGGTGCTTGCCGTTTTGATGGTGGTGTTGCATATCCGTATGTTGACAAGGCAGTTGATGCCCGTGCTGCGCTCGCCGTTTTTCAGCATCCACATCTCCACCATCGTCACGGCTTACGCTTTGTTGCTCGGCATTGTGGTCGTTGGAATCGTCGCCCTCGTCAAGCCGAAAGACAAGGTTCGCTTGGAGCGGTTGAAAAGCCTCAGCACGGCGATGCTCTTTCCCGCCGTGGCATTGTTGGCCGCCGGCATCTTCATCGGAGCCATTTGGGCCAACGTCTCGTGGGGCAACTATTGGTCGTGGGATCCGAAGGAGGTTTGGGCGCTCATCACCTTGCTCATCTATGCCGCCCCGTTGCACGAAAAGCTATGGAAAACCTTCCAAAAACCAATGTTTTTCCACATCTATGGCATCCTCGCCTTCCTCAGCGTGGTCATCACTTATTTCGGCGTGAATTTGATTTTGGGTGGAATACATGCCTACAATTGATTGGTTTTTCCTATTTTTGTGGCCCAAAGCAAATCGTCAATGAAAAAAGCACTATTCACTCTCATGGCCTGCCTCGTGGCAGCCACTTCCCGCGCCGGAAGCATCCTTATTGAAGGCTTCGAATACGCCAATCACGACATGGCCGTACCCGTCGGCTGGACCAGCAACGACGAGTCGTGGGTGTGCGGCTATCTCGAAAAAGACCACAACCGCATACCGCACACGGGCAATTGGTATGCCTTCACCAAATCGGAAGAATCGTGGATGTTCATACCGATGTATCTGCTTCAAGGCATCCACTATCGCTTCACCTGCTGGGCCATCTCCGACGGCGACTACCTGCTCGAATATTGGGCCGGTCCGTCGGCCAATGCCGCATCGATGCACACCTTGTTGCTCTCCGCCTCCGTCGGAAGCGGCGTGTACGAGAGTTTCTCGTCATACGTTGAAACCATTCCCGAAGGTTGCGAATATGTCGGCATCCGTGCCGTTGCCAACGAAGGCGCCTCTTACCTCACCATCGACGACATTGAGGTCGACATGGTGGAGCAATACACTTTCGTTGCCGAGGCCATATCGGGCGACACAGTGATGTATCCTGGCTCGCAAGGCAGTTTCCGTTTCTTTGTGGAGAACACGGGCTATGATGCCTTGGACATCACGGCACACCCCTCCAACGAGTTTTTCACCGACTTCAGCTGCCAGTTCAACGGCACCACGGGGATGACTTTCCACGCCGAGCCTGCCGAGGTTGTTGAAGTCACCATTACTGCCACGCTGCGCCCCGAAATCGAACCCGGATCCGTGGCTTGGCTCGACATCCCAATGACCATTCCCTGCAATTGCAACACGGCTTTGGTCACCTTCTGGGTGACGCCCCTTGGCCCAACCATTGTTTCAGAAGATAACACACCGAGTATCAGCGTATTTCCAAACCCGGCAACAGATTTCATCGATGTTGAAGGAGCGGAAACACAAAAAGCGACAATCGTTGATATGGCTGGAAAAACCAAAAAGATTGTTCCTCTCAATCGGGAGAAAACATCTATTGGATTAGGTGATTTGGGAAGTGGATGCTATATCATCTTGGTTGAAACAAGCAAAGGTATGGTTAGAAAAACCTTTGTAAAGCAGTAGCCACCTTCATCACAGACGCCCCCCTCATTGCGGGCGAAGACCCGCAATCCTCATCACGGGCACTTCCCTCATTGCGGGCGAAGACCCGCAATCCTCATCACGGGCACTTCCCTCATTCCGCGAAAGCGATGCCTCATTCCGCGAAAGCGAAACCCTCATTGCGGGCGAAGACCCGCAATCCCTCAAACCTATGAACTACCCCACATCCTCCTTGGGATTCCCAGCCTCAAGAGCACCATTCTGGTACGATTCCTTTACGGATTGAATGTATTCTTCATCTACACCAATGTCTGCAGCCAAATCTTTCCATTCAGGATTGAACTCATTAATCAAAGCCTCTTTCCAATCACGATGCCACTTTTTGAGTTGTTTTTCCCTATGGATTGCCACATCAAGTCGGTTGTAAATCTCGTAATAAACCAGATTATCGGTGTTGTACCTATGCGAAAAGCCCTTATTAATGTGCAGTTTGTGTTCGGCTATTCTGCGTTGGAGGTTTTTGGTAACGCCAGTATAAAGAGTGGTTTTGTTTTTGTTGGTGAGTATGTATACAATTCCTTGGAGTGACATAATAATGTGTCGTTTAGGTATTAAAGACAGCGGGTCAAGCCCGCTGTGAAGGATCGGGGACTAAAGAAGTCCCTTATGGTGGAGAGAAGGGGCAGACTTAATCCCTATAGGAAAACCATTGCTCCCCCCTCATCGCGAGCCAAGCCTCATTCCGCGAAAGCGATGCCTCATTCCGCGAAAGCGGAACCCTCATTGCGGGCGAAGACCCGCAATCCTCATCACGGGCAATGCCTCATTGCGGGCGAAGACCCGCAATCTCCAGCACCTGCTCCACCTCTTCCTTGGAAAAACCAATCTTGAAGATGTGATTGGGCTGCAAATAATGGATTTCGTGCTCGGCAAGGAAGCGACGCTCGCCTCCGCCCGTAATGTTGAGCATCACCACATCATCTGGTTTCACCACACCTTTTTCGACGGCCTGTTGCAACGAGGCAGCGGCCACGGCAGCGGCGTGATAGATGTCCACGCCTTCCGTTTCCTCGAATATGGCCTTGGCGGCATTGGCCTCGTCGTTGCTGACGGCGAGGATGTCGCCGTGGGTGTCTTTCAAGGCGTCGTAAAGTCCTCCAGCGAGGCTGTAGGGCGGCTTGCGGTTGGAGAGCACCGGGGCGCAAATCTCAGCCGCGTCCTTGCGGGCCTGGTCGGCATCGTAGGGCAGCAACGGGCGCGAGTCGGCACGCCAAGCATCGTACATCGGCACGAAAGGCTTGTTTTGCGAGACCATCAAACGGGCTTTGTTCGCGCCGAAGCGGCCATCCTCCAAAAAGCGCAGGTTGGCTTCCCAAGCCGCGATGGCGCCCGTGCCGCTACCCACGGCCTGAAAATAGAAGTCAGGCGTGTGGCCGATGAAGACCGTGGCCGACATCATCGTAGCGCTCATCCCGTCGCGACGGGCAATGTTCTTGGCTCCGCCTTCGGCAAGATAGCCATCCAGCTCGCAAACCACATTCGAGAGGTTGATGGCATCGAAATAATCGCTGCCCGACTCGGTGGTAATCAGTTTCACGCAGGGATTCAACGGCTTGTCAAACCACAAAGCCTTGATGTTGTCTTGAGGCACACAGAGCAGCAACTTGATGCCGTTGTCGGAGCAAACCTTGGCGAAGGCACGCGCCGTGTTGCCAGCCGAAGCCACCACCAACACCTTGTCTTTCAGTTCATCACCCATACGGGCACACACCGAAAACGCTTCCATTTCCTTGAATGAACAGGTCGTCATTCGGGCATTGCGTTCAGGCCAATAGCCGCTAAAAGTGATGTAGAGGTTGTTCAAGCCCAAACGTTTGGCGAATCCCTCGCTCTTGTAAGTGATGGGTTCCGAAGGGTTTTGCAGCAGCTTCTTGATCGGCAGCCAGTCGGCGTAACGATAAAGGCCCAAGTCCTTTCCTTCGAGCACGGTCAGTTGTTTCTTTTCGTAGACGGGACGCACCATACTTGGCTTGTCGCACTGCTTGTCGTCCAAAGTCCAGCCTTCGTCGCTGAAAACACGGCCTGTGGCCACGGTTTGCAGCTGATATTTCGTAGGAGTAAATGTCATAACAATCCTATTTTTGCGTTTTAAGCTGCAAAAATAGGAAAAAAGTAAACATACTGACAGTAAATGCCTTTACTAATTTCGTCAGTCCACCACAATCTTTTGAACTTTCACGTCATTATTGGTGGTCATGCGCAAGATATACAACCCCTTGGCCAACCCATTTGTAGAGACGGTGCATACACCGTCTCCACTGAATATGACACGCCCCATCATATCCACCACCTGTAGGGTGGCGCAGGCCCCTGAGCCTGTCGAAAGGCCGTCAGTGATGATGATTTCACCATTGGCATAATACGCAAACGGCGCATCCTTATCGTCACCATTTGCGTCCCCGCAAATGAACACGAGACGGAAACGCGATTCGTAGTCTGTGGTCTTGGCGGTGAAGGTGTACGAAGGCGTAAGGGATTGCGGGGCTTCGCCCGCAATGAGGGTTCCGCTTTCGCGGAATGAGGTTCCGCCCGCAATGAAGGTTCCGGGGTGAAGCAGGTCGACATCGACACCCGTCATATTGTCGATAAGATGAAGATAATCCAAATCAAGACCTTGAATATCAACAGAAAGCGTATGCTCGCCATTGCGCTTCGGCTCGAAATTCAAGTCCACGAAATCGGCACCATCACGAACCAACATAACGTAAGGCTTTTGCCCACGAAGGAGATAAAGCCCCGCGTGGCGGCCTTGCAGGTCAATCAAAGGCATACTGACACCTTCATTCAACTTGATGTAGGCCTTTTCGTCGTCCACGCTGATGCATAGGTACTTGTTGCACTCAGGGCTTTCGCCTCTGTCGCTTTGCGGATTGAGCGTCACCGATTGGCTTTCGGCATTGGCCTTCACCAAAAAGCCACGTCCGGCGGGCACGGTATTGTAGGGCGAATAAGCCCAACCATCGCCATTGTGGATATAATAGTAGCCGTCCGAAACTTGCTCCGTCGCGGTGAAGTTGATTTCGTGTGCTGTCGGGTTGCCTAACAGGTTGAAACCCTTCAGGTTGGCATCGCTGTTGGCATAACCCAAACCGACCGTCTCGCTATGGTTGCCGCTGTTCAACACGCCCGTCATGCGCAATGTGGTGGCAGGATTGTGGGCATAAAGATAGCCTTGGCCTGAAACCATATTGAAGCCACTCCCCTGCTTATGGTTCTTCCATTCCAAGGGGCCGGATTCACTATAGTAATAAAGGTCATAATCGTTGCTTGTCATCAACCCGGCTGGAGCGTACGAAACAAAAGGCGAAGCCACGGTATACCAGCCACTGTTGTCGGAATAGGCTTGGATGTGTTTCTTCAAGGTAGCCTGCACATTGGCATCGGAATGGACGAATTGGCCTCCGTCTTCAATGACAAGATGGTTGGCGTCATGGCAAGCCGCTGTTCCGCTGACGCTAAGCGTTACGCCGTTGCTGATGGTGTGCTTGTCGAAAGCAAAAAGATGGGCAATGGTTTCGCTTTCGGTATGGGTGTATTCCTCGCTGCGAATGAAAAGGCAAACTTCATTCTGCCCTGAAGCGTAACAAGAGAATATTGAGCCTGAATTGTTATACATAATGGTATGCCTATTCACATTGGGATCGATGGTCTTTATCGTTGCCTTGTTGGTTCCATTCAGTGAAATGGTCCATTTTCCGGCATTGGTCAATGTGGTTTGCGTTTTCAGATAATTGTTATTGCTGCTGCCTCCAGCGGCATAAAGGTATCCGCTATTGTTGGTGGCATCATAGAGAGTCCATGCGCCTGCTTGTCCTCCCAATGTGAGTTCGCAAGCATCCCCCAACGTGGAAATGGTGTTGTTTGCAATGGCAATTGTGGCTGCTGAGCGGTTGTTCGCATTCTGTGTTTTTCCCAAAGCCTTACTGTTTTCAGTATTCACGATCAAATACGTTCTTCCGGCCACCAATTGGTCGGTTGAAGTGACCAAATAATACTTTTGCGCAAAAGGCTCACCCACATAAACGAACACCGCGCTCACCGTGACATTGCTCGCGGGCATTTCGAACTGGTTGTCATTCACGGGGATGTTGTTGTTCATGGCATCGGTGACGGCCCAGTGGTCGAGTTCATAACCCGCGTCGGGAGTGGCGGTCAAGGTAATCACAGTGCCTTCGATGGCTTCTTCTGCATCGGCACTGATGCTGCCGTTTTCCACCGAGGCAAGACTGATGCCGTAAACCTCAATTTTTTTGTAAAGCCGGATGGCTTTTTGGCTGGTATAAGTGCTTGACTTGTAGTACCTGAAACGATTCTGGTCGCTATCCGAATTGAACCTCAAACGGCTTGAACTGCTCACGATTTCGGCATTGCCGTCTTCCGAAATGGTTATCGTGTTCGCGTAGGGAACGGTCAAGCTGGTCTTCAATGCATTGGCATCACTCGTATTGCCAATATAATAGCCGCTTGCGCTCTTGATGGAAAAGCCGTTTGCCATGGACGAAATCGTGAAAGCGGAGACGTCGGTGCTGGCATTCGACTCGATATTGTCGTTGAAAATCGACACTTCAATCGTGTTGCCCAAGACATCCAATTTGGTCAGGCTGCCATCGAAAGCCAACGAGCCTTCTTCATAGACAATCAAATAATCCCCATCGGTGATGTCATCGGTGCTGGTCACTTTTTCATAGCCGCCCAAGCCTTCATGCCAGTTCGGGTCCCAAATCATGCGTGCGTATTCCGGATGGTCGACGAAGGGGTTGCGGTTGTGTTGGTAATCATTGTAAATGGCATTGTTGCGGTCCATTTCCTTTTGGCTGACAGGGTCGTTGTCGTTCCATCTCATCAGCATTTGGATGGCCCAAGGCTCGATTTCCGACTTGTTGGTCATGCCGCTCGTGCTCCAATTGGAGTCTTCGCCATAATAGCGCACGCTGATGTAGAAAAGCGCCCGGGCGAAGTCGCCTTTGTATTCGTCGACAGGTTCGAAAACCGTCCCCGAATAGCCTGAAGTCGAACTCGTTCCGAGCTTGGAGCCGTTCGATGACGTCCAAGTGGCAGTGCCCACCTCACCGTAAGGGTAATTGCTTCTGCGCTGGTTGACGTAGCAATCCGTCGGGAACACATGGTGCAGGTCGCTGCCGGGTGTGGTTTGATTGCCGAACCAACTCTGGGGCCACGAATGCTCACGATTGTAGCAGCCTCCTTCGCTTTCGCAACCATCGTTGTCGCAATTGTCTTGCCCCAATTGAAAGGTGTAGGCCGGTGTGCCGTCAGGGTTATCGGAATACATATCCCACACCACGCCATTGCCTTTGTTGTCGGTGCTCCAAAAGGCGTTCCAAACATTGTTGTAACCGACTGCGGTGTGTCCCTTGATGATGTCATGCAAGGCTTCTTTCAGTTCGTCGCCGGTTTTTCCGTTGGCGTTGTCGTAATAGCCATTGGGGATTTGGGCCATCAGCCCAAGACTTGCCAACGCAAGCAAAAGCGATGCGGCGGCACGGTGAAGTTGCGTTTTTGCCATTTTAGGTTTTGTTGTGATTTGGGCGGCAAAATTACTAATTTTTATCCAAAAAAAATGGCTGCAACCCAAGTTGCAGCCATTTTTCGGATTTTCCAAACCAAAGTTTAGTTTTCCAAGGCACTTCCCTTCAACGTGGTGTAGTTGATACGGAAGGCGCCCACCTTACGAAGCTCTTGCTTCACGTCGGTGACGACACCCATACGGGTATCTCTGTGCACCTTCAAAGCAAAGGTCAGCTTTTGGCGGTCTTGCTCAGGACGCGAGTCGCGCTCTTTGTTGACCCAGTCGGCGATGTCGGTCGTGCGGGCGAAGGCATCATCGAGTTGGATACGCGATTCGGTACCGAGTTTCGCGTCGCGCGGCGGGCCGATGTAGATGGAGCTCACCAAAGCCTTGTGTTCGAGTTTCTGGATTTCAGAAGCCTTTGGCATAGCGGTCTTCACCTTCAGTTCGACGTCGCGCATCGAGGTAGTAATCATGAAGAAGAATATCAACATGTAAACGATGTCGGGCAACGAAGAGGTGCTCACCTGTGGCACTTCCTTTTTCCCTTCTTTTCTGAATTTTCCCATATTACTATCCTCCTTTAGTTGGTTTTGTATTCAACGGGCTCTGCCTCACTGACGCGCACCGGCACGGCATCGTTGATAGCCTTGGTTTGATCTTCGTTGAGTTGGTCGAGGGTCTTGTGGAACTTCTTCCACGCCAGTTCGGCCTTCATTTCGTTGAAGGCTCGGGCCAACTCGTTCTGCACACTGATATACATAGCGTATGACGTACCACGGTCGTTCTGCAACGAGATGACGCCTTTCGACATCAGCACGTCGCCGACGAGGTCGAAGTGTTTGGTTTCCACTTCCGGGGCGGTCTCGTCGTTCGGACGCGGGGTCATGAAGTCTTTGGCGAGGTCCTTCAGCTGTGAGATGTCGGAAGGACGGCCATTGACCAGCAATCTGTCACTCTTGTTTACCATTACATTCATCACATTTCTTTCCTTGACTTTCACGTCCTCGTCGTTTTGCTCGACGGGAGGGGGCAGACGACGGGTGATACCGTAGTCCACGTCCATGGAGGTCGTCATCAGGAAGAAACACAACAGCAAGAATGCTATGTCAGCCTGCGAACTGGAATTGATTTCAGGAGTTTTTCTTGCCATGATGAAATGTTTTATTTTTTGACTGCCTTGAAGACAACTGAGAACACTATCGAGAGGATAGCGACCACAAGGGTGATATAGAAGAAATTGAGGCCCATTTCAACCCATCCGTGCGTCTTGCCGGTATAAGTGATTTCGCCGGCTTGGTACGGGAGCTCGAATGCGCCTTTCGACATAACGTAAGCTACAACTGCAATAATAGCGAATGCAATGACTGCAACCAGCAATTTCTTTCCCTTGACGCCTTTGACGCCTGCGGTGAAGATGACTGAAATCAATGCAATGACAATACCAAGTATAATCAAGATGTAGCCCCAATTCAAGAGCATGTTGGTGCGAGCATCGTCACCGAGGTTGAGGTAGAAATATACTGCCAAAGCCACAGTGATCAAAGCCAGCAGGCCAAATACCCATTTTCCGATGTTTGAAAGCTTACCGTTCATGATTGATACTTGTTTTTATTTGTTGTACTTAACGAGGATGTCCATAAACGAGATGGAAGCGTCTTCCATGTCGTTGACGATGCTTTCAATCTTGGCAGCGATGAAGTTGAAGAAAATCTGAAGGATGATAGCGGCGATAAGACCGAACACGGTGGTCAACAGAGCGACCTTCATACCAGAGGCGACGACCGTCGGGCTCATGTCACCAGCGGCGGCGATGTCGTCGAAGGCCTGGATCATACCGATAACAGTACCCATGAATCCGAACATAGGAGCCAAGCTGATGCAGAGGCCAATCCAGCTCAAACCGCTTTCGAGCTTGCCACCGGCGACTGAACCATAGGAAATAATCGACTTTTCAACCTCTTCGAGCGATTGGCCGTCTTGGTAACGGATAAGGCCTTGGGTGAAGATGCTGGCCACGGGGCCGCGAGTGTCCTTGCAGAGCTGCTTGGCACCTTCGACGTCGCCATTCTTCATCTTTGCCTCGATGCCAGCCAAAAGTTTCTTGGAGTTGGCAGTGGCCAAAGTCAGATAGATGATCCTCTCAATGGAGATGGCCATACCGATGAGCAGGATGACCAACACGATGCCCATGAAGCCAGGGCCGCCATCGATGAACTGCTTCTTGATGGATTCACGGAAAGTGACAGGAGCGGCCTCGTTCTGCACGGGGGCTGCTTGTTCGACGGTCTCCACTGGGGCGGGAGTCTGTTCAGGAGCAACAGTCTGCTCCGTTTGCTCGGTTTGCGCTTGCTCTTCTTGAGCAACGACGAGATTGCTGACGCCAAAGGTGAACAGGCCAGCAACCATGAGGAAAGCAATTAATTTTTTCATAGTTGAGTTTAAATGTTTGATTATTACTTTGTTGAATTACTTTGTTCTGATGAAACAATCATTACTTTTCTGCGGAGAGAGCGGGATTCGAACCCGCGGTACCCTTTTGGAGTACACACACTTTCCAGGCGTGCTCCTTAAACCACTCGGACATCTCTCCTGTGCTTGCCAACCCCTCAACCTTTTCTGAAATCGTTGCCAAAAGTACAACATTTTTTGATTGACAAAACAAAAATATTTGATTTTTTATTGCAACTATTTTTCAATTGCTTGAATAATAGCGTCAAACGGTCATCTCGCCACGGATGGAATTTTGCAGTATTTCCATGATTCGGGGCTTTTGGATGCCTTCGCCGATGAGATACATCAGCTTGGCGACGGCTGCCTCGGTGGTCATGTCGTGCCCGCTGACCACCCCGATGCGAGCCATGTCGAGGCTGGTCTCATAACGGCCCATCTCCACCGAGCCGGCTTTGCATTGGGTGACGTTAAGGATGATCAAGCCCGAATCGATGGCTTCTTTCAGGGCGTCGAGGAACCATTGGTCGGTGGTGGCATTGCCCGACCCGAAGGTTTCGAGCACCAAGGCTTTCAGCCCTGGGGTCTTCAAGGCATGGCGGACAAAGTCCTGCGAAATGCCGGGAAACAGCTTCAGGATGCCGACGTGGCGGTCCATGTTGGTGTGGACCTTCAGCTTCTTGAAGTTGGGCTTCAGGATGCGGTCCTTATTATATTTAATGTGTACGCCCACATCGGCAAGGTTGGGATAGTTGGTGGAGGCGAAGGCGTTGAAGTTCTCGGCGTTGAACTTGGTGGCGCGGTTGCCACGCAGCAGCTGGTCTTGGAAGAAGATGCACACCTCCGGGACGAGCGGGGTGTCGTCGTCTTTGGCTGCGGCAATCTCGATGGCGGCAAGGAAGTTTTCGCGGCCATCGGTGCGCACCACGCCCATGGGCAACTGCGAGCCGGTCAACACCACGGGCTTGTTAAGGTTTTCGAGCATAAAGCTCAAGGCCGAGGCGGTGTAGGCCATCGTGTCGGAGCCATGCAGCACCACAAAGCCGTCGTAATGCTCATACTCCTCCCCTATCTTGGTGGCGAGGCGCACCCAGAAATCGGGGGTCATGTTCGACGAGTCGATCAGCGGGTCGAAACTGTAGAAGTCAATCTGGTAGCCGAAATTCTTCAGCACGGGAAGATGGGCGTAGATATTGTCGAAATCGAACGGCACGAGGGCGCCCGTCTTGGGGTCTTGCATCATGCCAATGGTGCCTCCGGTATAGAGCACCAAGATGGATATTTCTTCGTTGGTTTGCATCATTCACGAATTTGAATTGCGGGCGCAAAAGTACGGTTTTTTTTTGCTTGTCCGACAAAAAAAGCTACCTTTGCAACATGAAAACCATCGCACGCATACACACCGACTTCCCGACCAAGTTCGGCATACCAAGGCAGAGCGGCATCATCGCTTCGCTGCAAGGCAAAATCATTTTCGAGCCCGAATACCGCAATCCGGAGGCGGTGCGCGGCTTGGAGGCTTTCTCGCACATCTGGCTACTGTGGGAGTTTTCGAAAGCCGTGCGCGACAAGTGGTCGCCAACGGTGCGTCCGCCGCGCTTGGGCGGCAATGTGCGCAAGGGGGTGTTTGCCACCCGCTCTCCCTTCCGCCCCAACCCTATCGGGCTGTCGTCGGTAAGGCTCGAACATATCGAGATGGACGCCAAGCTGGGGCCTGTGCTCTACGTTTCGGGTGCCGACATGATGGACGGCACGCCCATCTATGACATCAAGCCCTACATCGGTTACACCGACAGTCATCCTGACGCCGTCAGCGGGTTTGCCTCCACCCCTGCCGAGTTCCTTCTCGAAGTCGACTTCCCCCAAAACCTACTCGAAAAAATACATCCCGAACAACGCAAGAGCCTCATCGAGGTGCTGGCCCACGACCCAAGGCCGCAATACCAAGACGACCCCGAAAGGGTTTACGGCATGGCTTTCGGCGACCATGAAGTGAAATTCAAGGTGGATGGGATGCTACTCACCGTCGTGGAGGTCGGCTGACTTGTAGGTTTGCGCCTTCACCCTCGGTTTCAGGTAAGCCGGACGGAACGAGACATCCAAATCCCTGATTTCCAGAGGACTGTCCGATAAATTGTAGACATACAGCTTGATTTTTTGAGCCGAGCGGAAAACAGAGTCGATGGGCAAGGCAAAGGTGGCAAAATCCCATTCGCCATTGTTTTGCACTTGCTTCTTCACGGCATACGAGTCAATGGACTTCTCGCCTTGGGCATTTTGTTTTTCCAAAGCAAAAATCGGATTGCACAAGTCATCCTGCCTTTTGAGCTCGAAAGCCACATTCACCATACTCCAATCGGGACGGATGCTATCGGCGGCAAGCACCAAGGTCATGCTATAGGGATGCTGCTTGTCCAAGGTTCTTGTGCCGCCCAAAAAGTAATGGCCAGCGTCCCATTTCAGCGAATCAGGGTCATGGTAATCGTCAGGATAGAATTCCTTCAAGCTCTTGGCCAGATGGTCGGCGATGATGCGGCGGCCTTCCTCGTAATAATGCTCAGTGGTCCAGTTTTGGTCGATGAAATTCACGTCGCGGACGAGGCTCAAGTTATTCACCACAATGACGCCCTCCATGTTCCCGTAACGTTTCAGGAGGTAGTCGCGGTTGAGCCGGAACAGCAACATAAGGTCCTTGCCGACCAATTCTTCAGCCTTGTCGACATTTTCGGCCATCAGGTTGAAAATGAGGTTCCAACCTCTTTCGCGGCAAAGCTCCACGATGGCATCGAAGTCCTTGACGCGCGGATTGTCGTCCGCAATCCGGAAGGCATACGTCTTGATATAGTGGCAAGCCAAGGCGGTCACATCCCAGTCGCGCTGCCCGTCGGCACCATACCAGCCGTAAGTATACATGCCATAATTCCAACCGGCATTGGTGCGCCAAGGGAAGCCCGGTATGTTGAAGGTGTCGGTGCGCCAATGCTCATACACCACTTCATTCCATTCCTCCTCCGTCTTGATGGGATAGGCCTTGAACGCCAGCAAAAAGCGATTGGCCAAAGGCGGATAGTCCTCAAGCAGCACCAGTTGCTTGCGCAAGGGGGTCTCAAGTTTCGAATAAATCCACAGCGGGCCAAACGAGCGCAGGTTCATCGTGACGACCACCGTTTCGACTGCCGACGAGGCCGGGATATGCTTCAACATATAATAATAGGTTTGGGCATGCGAAGCCGAATGGGTCAGGTCGCCCATCTTGACCGAAGGGAAATAGTCTGAAGCGAAGTCACTGATTTTCCGATGGTTGGTTTCCTCGTCACCATAATGATTGTTCGACGATTCGCCCAAATAGATGATGCGGCAGCTGTCGTCGATCACCTGCCACGAGAGTTCGACGATGTCGGAATGCTTGCGCAAGTCCTTCTCGAAGAACCATTTGGCATACACCCAATTGAGCAACACGAGCATCGCCAAAACCATTCCTATGCGTATCAACAACTTCTTCATGGCTAAAACTGGAAATAGATGAACGGGAAATTGTGGACACTCGAACAAGCAATGACCATAAAGACGAGCACCGCATAAAGCAACCACCTCACGGCAAAGGGTTTGTCGTCGCACCAAGCATCGAAACGGGTGTTGCGCAGCAAGATGTCGAATAGGATGAGCATGCCGAGATAGAGCCACATTCCGGGTTTCACATTCATCATCAGCCCTTCGTCAAACTTGGTGAAGGCAGTCACGAAAATCGTCTTGAGGTGCTCGAAGTCGGTGGCGCGAAACATCACCCAAAACAGCGTCACCAGGACAAAAGTCTTGAGGATGCACAAGCCATCCACGAGCCATTTTTTTGCTTTCGAATGGCTTTCGGGCGTTTTCGCATGCCTTCTTAGCACCTTCTCGATGATGTGCAGCAAGCCGTGGGCAAAGCCCCACAGCAAGAAAGTCCAAGCCGCACCGTGCCAGATGCCACTGAGCACAAACACCACCAAGATATTGAACGCCCAACGCCCGAAATTGACGCGGCTGCCGCCCATGGGGATGTAGACATAGTCGCGAAACCAAGTGGAGAGCGAGATGTGCCAACGATGCCAAAACTCGGCAATGTTTTTCGACAGATAGGGTGTCTTGAAGTTGTCGGTGATGTCGAAACCCATCAACCTTGCGCAGCCCAAGGCGATGGTGGAATAGCCGAAGAAGTCGCAGTAAATCTGGAAGCTGTAGAACACCATGCAACCCAGCACGCTCCAAGAATTGTACTCGTCCAAATGCCCGTACACCTCGTCGACATACTCACCCAAATGGTCGGCCACCACCATCTTGACGAAAAACCCGAAAAGAATCAGGCGCATGCCCTTCGAGATGTTCTCATATTGGAACTCCTTCCTCTCGTGCAGCTGCCGAAGCAAGTTGCCCGGCCGCTCGATGGGACCCGTGACCAATTGCGGGAAAAACATCACATAAAGCGAATAGTAGCCGAAATGCCGTTCCGCCTTTTGGCGCCCCCTGTACACCTCTATGACATAGCTCATGCTCTGGAAGGTATGGAATGAAAGGCCGATGGGAAGGATGATATGCGTCATCAAGTGGGTCTCCATCCCCAACGAGGCGCATAGCCGGTCCAAGTTGGCGGTGATGAAGTTCAGGTACTTGAAAACCACCAGCACCGTGAGCGTACACACGATGCTGGTGACCATGAAAATCTTTTTCCTTCGTGGTTGGCCGGCAAAGCGTTCCATCAGGAGGCCAGCCGAATAGTCGATGACGATGGTGACAAGCAGGATGAGGATATACTTGGGCACAAACCACATGTAGAACACGCAGCTGGCCGCAAGCAACATCAGCCAACGCCATTTGTGGGGCAGCAGGTAGAACAGCGCCACCACAACAGGCAAAAAGATGAGGAACTCTATGGAGTTGAATACCATAAGAACTCCTACGCCGCGTTATTTGATTTTCCTTACCGCCGTCTGCAAAATCTTGTCGCCTTGGCTCTTGTCGTACACATAAACCATCAGGTAACACTCGTTTGCATTATAGTCGGCATCAAGCTCAGCGCTGTAGTTGAGATAGAAGGATTCGTCGGCATCAACATGAGAGCCTTCAATCTCCTCGCCGTAAGCGCCATTGAGGGTGCCACGAAACACATTGTGGAACACATATTCCTTGTCGATGCCATTGGGGAACATTTGCCATCCCACGATGTTGTCCTCAACCAAGCATACCGTGACGTAAAACTGCCCGTCCCTGTCATCCAATGCAACGATGTTGGCCATCACATCCAATTGGCGATTGGTTTCGTTGTATTGTGGAGTGATCAGGATTTCAAACGATTGGTCTTCGTCCAAAGCGGCAATCACGGGGGCATCGATTTGTTCGACATACAGCGTGTTGCCATCCGTCAGGGCAACGTGGTCGACGGCAAACAAGGGATTCGACGAGTTGTTGTTGTACCACTCGGTGCCCTCATCGGTGAGGAAGTCGGGGAACTGTCCTGTAGGTTGGGCCAAGTAGCCGGCATGGACGCTCAAAATAAAGATGTGGTCTTGGTCCAACTGATGTTGCAGGTTGTGGGCAACCTCGGCGGCGGCAGGGCAATTGTTGCAACGGGCGCCGGTGAAGTCCTTGATGAGCACCGTCTTACCCGTAGGCACCACATCGCCGCCTTCCACGATGACCGACACGGCATAAACCGCCGTCGTGCCATTTTGGGCCGTCACGGTATAGTTCACGGTGTTGGTGAAGTCTTGGGCCACACCCGAAGCGGGACTGACCGTGGCGCCTTCCGACACCACGATGGTGGGAACCAATTGCGTGACATCGGTTTCGGCAGGCAGCACGAAAGAAATCCTGTGATTGAACTCATCGATTACGCCGTCTTCGTCCAACGCATCGAAACGGAACGACAAGATGCTTTTCTCGTTCTCGGCATCGTGAACCACAGCGGTGGCCATATACTGCGCCGTGGTGCCATTGAAGGCAGTGACAGTATAATAAACGGGGTTGGTGAAGTCTTGTGCTACACCCGACTCAGGCTCGATGGTCGCGTAGGTTGAAACCTCGATGGTCGGGGTCAGACGGGTCACATCGGTGCCCGCCGGCAAATCCAGCCTCACCGTCTTGTTTTCGGTGTCGATGGAGCCATATATGCTATCCACCTTAAAATCCAAAATTTGCTTCTCGTCTTCAGCACCTTGTATGTAAGGTTCCTTCTCGACATCGCAGGCATTCACGAACAACATCGTGGCTATCAACGCCATACTTATTCCAAAAAATCTTTTCATTGTTCCAATCTTAGAATTAAACATCTATTAAAAACTCGTTGAAACGGTCAGCGACACGCCGCTTGAAGCAGGCACCTTGCGGCACACGCCACCCACGCACACCACGCCCGCGCTTTGGCGGCCTGCACTCAGCATGACGCGAGTGGCTTCGTGTACATAACTCACCGTGCCGGTGAAGTAATGGTCGCGGAATTCCTCGACGGGGTTGCCGTAGTTCCACTTGTCGGCGATGGAGAACGACCAATGCGGTGTGATGGAGTATTCCAACAAGGCAGCCGCCCAATCGCCACGCTTCTGGTAGTGTTCCAGATCCTCGTCTTCATCGTAAGCATAGCCTTTGTGAACCTCGTTTTCCCACAATCCTTGAAGCTCGAGGCGCAGGCTTTGCTTCTTGTTGATTTTGTAGGTCACGTCAACGAAACCGATGTTGGCCTTGACGGCGGGAGCTTCGGCGTGGCCTTCGAGCGTCTCGATGTCATAGTAAAGGTTGATGTACTGCGCCGTGACGTGCCAGTCCTTGCTGATTTTCTTGTCGATTTCGAAGTTGATGTCGCGGAAGAAGCGGTGATCGCTGATGGCGAAGAACTTGGAGGTGTAGCCCAAAGTGCCCGGTTGGTTCAAAGCCGTCATGTTGCCGACCTTGACGGAATCGCGGACGATGTCGTTCACTTGGCTCATGTTGAAAGCGAGCTTGGTGCCGTATTTGCCGCCGAGGGCGGTGCCTTTCGGGATAGTGTAGTTCACTTGCAGCTGGGCAGCCATCTCACCCCTTGGCTGGGTCGAATAAGTGTACATCGACGGCAGGCTGTGGGTGTGCGTGTAGTTGATGGGCGGGATGAAGTTGATGTCGAGGTCGTTTTCCTTGCCGGTATACATCGACTTGAAGCTCATATTGTCCACACGCTTCACCTGCAAGACCGCGCCAAAGCCTTTTTGCGAATAGCTCAGCGACGACAGCAAGGCCCGGCCTTCCTTGTAGATGAAGTTGTTGATGGCCGACGGGTCGTTGATTTTGTAGGCATACTCGGTGCTGAAGGCCCAATTGGCATAGCCCAAGTTGATGCGGGCGGCAGCCGAGCCCACGTTTTCGGGGATGTTGTAGAACGAGCTTTGGTCGACCTGTTTCTTGCTGACGAAACTTCCGCCGAGGCTCATCTTGAACGCGGATTCGTTCATCGATGGGATGCTTTGGTTCAAGTCCCACTCGGCATCCACGCCACGCACCACGCCACGGTAATCGTCGTTGCCCATGTCGCGGTCAAGATAGGGCGCCCAGAAAAAGCGCTGGCGGCCATACAAGCCTTTCAAAGTCACGCCCCGGGTGGGACGCAACACCACTCTTGCACCTCGCAAGGCATTGTCCATGCCGAGCGACCATTCCTCGTAGGCACGGAACACAAAGCCGCATCCGAACTGGTCGTAGATGTCGCCCACGGTCATTCCGATGAAGCCGTTGTCGTAGGTGGCGAAGAAATTGGCCAGGCCCACACCTTTCAGTTCCTTGCGGAAGCCGTTCATTTGGGGCAGGAAAGCCTCGAAGCGGATGCCAGCCGAAAAGTCGCCGTTGCTGTAGTTCACCTTGCCGAAGCCATTGATGCCCAATTTCTTGCCATCTTCTTCAAGCTGGGTGATGCCGATGCCTTCGTCGAGCATATAGTATTGCGCATCGGTCTGGTAGCTGCCGTTCACTTGGCTGTTCTCGATGAACGACTGGGCACTCGCTCCAAAACCAGTCAGGGCGAGTGCAAGTAATAGTAATATGTTTTTTCGCATAAAACAAAACTGTTTGGTACAAGGCTAATCCCCTGCAAGACAATCATAAACCTTTTGCCGTCAAGGCGGAGGGGCATCCGCCATCCCCCGTGCGCGAAAACAAAACATTATCGCCCGGGAGATAGCGGGTCAAGCCCGATATGATGGTCTATTGGGTGGTCTTGTGTGAAATGATTACTATTTCTTCTTTGCTACTTTCAGGATTTCTTCATAAAGATCTTCCTCGCCGCCTTCAACGTAGCCAGTGTGTTGATAGACGATTTTGCCGTTGCCATCAATCAGGAAAGTGTGGGGCGGATTGCTCACGTTCATTGCGCGTTTGAGGTCGCTGTTCACGTCCAAAAGCACCTCAAATTCCCAGCCCTTGCCTTCCACGGTGGGCTTCACCTTGGCGGTCGAGCGCGAGTCGTCGATGCTAACCGAGTAAATCTTCACGCCGGTTTCGTCCTGCCAATCTTGATACACGTCGTTCAGGGCGTTGTGTTCCTTGATGCAGGGACCGCACCAAGTGGCCCAAAACGTGATGACGATGGGTTTGCCGTTGTTCGACAGTTTTGAAATGTTCACATCTTTGCCGTTCAGGTCCTTCAAGGTGACATTCGGCAGGTCCGATTTCGATTGCGCATGAAGACCCGTGAAAACCAAGGCCATCAGCACCAGTGTCATAAGTTTTTTCATAATAATTTGATATTTAAAGATTTAAGATTTCTAATTTAAAACTTCAAGATTTCAAGATTTTCGGCTGCCACAATGCGACAGCCCTACACCTCCTACTTCATACCTCCTACCTCACACTTCATACTTCATACTTCATACCTCCTACCTCTCCTCAATCTGACAATATACCTCCAGTAACTTGCAATACCGCTCCGCCCTGATGCTCACCTTTTTGACGATGTTCGGAATCAGGACACATTCGCCTTGCTTTACAAAAACCGCGCCATTTTCCCAAACCAACGAAAAAATTCCTTCCGTGCAGAGCAAAATCACGAAAGAATCGAGGTTGCTGTAGTCCTTTTCCATCTCACCCTGAAGTTGGAGCAAGTTGGTCACAAAATATTGGCAATCAACGACGGGAACGGTCTTGTTCATCACATCTTGCACCTCGATTTTGTACTGGTCGGGGATGGCAAAATCAATGGCCTCAACGGATTGCGGAATGTGAAGTTCGCGGCTCATGCCCGCCTCATTGATGCGGTCCCAATCGTAAATGCGGTAGGTAGTGTCGCTTGTCTGCTGGATTTCGGCCACCATAATATCAGGGCCAAGGGCATGAACACGCCCCGCAGGGATGAAAAAGACATCGCCCGCTTCGACCTTCTCATAGTTCAATACTTCACGCAAAGTATTGTTCTTCATCACTTTGACATAATCCATCCGAGTCATTTCGCGATTGAAACCCATCACGAGTTCGGCATCCTTGTCGGCATGCATCACATACCACATTTCGGTTTTTCCATTGCCTATGCCACGTTTTTCGGCTAATTCGTCGTCAGGATGCACTTGCACCGAAAGCCAGTCATTGGCATCAATAATTTTCAACAGCAACGGGAACTGTTCGCCATATTTGTCGAACACGCTTTCCCCGACCAAGTCGCCCATGAAAGTTTCTACCAAGTCGTTGATTTCGTCGCCCTTAAAGTCGCCGTTGGCCACTTCGCTCTGCTCGTCCCAAAGGCCAGAAAGCAGCCACACCTCGCCGCAATTCGGCAGCGGGCCAAAGTCCAGCCCAAGTTGCTCTTTGATTTTTCGCCCGCCCCAGATTTTGTCCTTGAAAATGGGCTTGAATTTAAGTGGATAAAGTACGTTTTGCTTCATAGTCTTTAGAATATTGATTGTATAACTTTATCCACCATCTCGTCAAAGAAGGGCTGTTTCATTCTGCTTATTCTGCGAATAACATCCCGCTCAATATTGCCCACTAAAATATGGCATTTGACATAACTCTTTTTCATCATTGGAACGGTCAACATTGCATTATCCAACTCATAGCAATAGTCAGGATGATACGGTTTGGAGGAAATCATGCACAAATAAATGAAACCTTCCTTGTCTTGAAGTTCATCATTTGAAACGATAATGGCTGGATGTGGTTTGAATGAGCCATCCGGAAACTGAAAACTGATTTCCACAATGTCGCGCTGTGAATATCTCATACCAAATGCTTTGAAAACATTTTTGCAGCATTAGCCCTCGAAGTACGAAGAAATGCTTGCTTTTCCTCCTCTTCGGTCCATTCTTCCCATTCAGGATAAGTGATGGCCCCCGCTGCTATCAACTTGCGGATAAGATCAATTATCTGAACATTTTTTTCATCGTAACTGATGGTCATTGTAGTCATTTCAGTCCTCTTTTTCGGACTGCAATAATACGAAAATTTTCTATAACGGGAAGTCCTTTAGCAAAAAACATTACTTTTGCGCCAAAGAATCTGCACCATGCAAAACCTCATCGAATTAAGACATATCCTCCACGCGCACCCCGAGCTTTCGGGACAGGAGATGCTGACCAACAGGATCTTGAACGAATGGGTGAAACAAACCCGCCCCGACCAAATCATCGAGAAAATAGGCGGCTACGGCTTGGCTGCCATTTACAAAGGTGCAAAGCCCGGCAAGTGCATCCTCATCCGTGGCGACATCGACGCGCTCCATATCCCTGAGCCTAACGACTTGCCTTATCGCTCACAAAACCAAGGCATTTCGCACAAATGCGGCCACGACGGCCACGCCACCATCCTCTGCGGCTTGGCGCAATGGCTTGGCGAGCAACGCCCCGACCAAGGCGAAGTGGTACTGCTTTTCCAGCCCGCCGAAGAAACCGGACAAGGCGCACAAGCCATCATAGACGACCCTCAATTCGAGCAAATCAAGCCCGATGTGGCCTACGGGCTGCACAACCTGCCCGGTTTCGACAAAGGTAAAATTATGGTGAAGGATGGTTGCTATGCGGCGGCTTCCTTCGGATTGAAACTCATCTTCGACGGGCGCACGGCACACGCCTCGCAGCCCGAAACGGGACACAGCCCTTCGGAGCTCTTGGCCTTGCTCATCCACCATTTGGAGAAAAAACGCGAACTGTTAAAAGAGGTGAAGCCACTGACGACCTTCGTCATCACGCACGCCATTTTGGGCGAGGAAACCTTCGGCGTTTCGCCTGGCCACGCCGAGATTTGGCTCACCTTGCGCAGCTTCGACGACCGCAACCTGCAACTGATGGCCACCCAAATCATCGAACTCTGTCGCGCCAAAGCCAAAGACCACCTTTTCGACTTCAACTTCTCCGAACACGAAGCCTTTGCCGCCACCAACAGCGACCCCAATTGCGTGAAAACCATCGAACAAGCCGCCCAAAACCTCGAATTGAGCCACGGCCATTTGGACGAGCCTTTCCGCTGGTCGGAGGATTTCGGAAGGTTTGGGAGTGTCTGCCCAATAGGATTTTTCGGCCTCGGCTCAGGTGTAGAACAACCTGCGTTGCACGACCCAATGTTTGACTTCCCTGATGACATTTTGGAAGTGGGAATGGGGATGTTTTGGGAGATAATCCGGCTGGAGTTGGAAGGGTGATTGTTTGCAATTTTCCAAAATAGTTGTAATTTTGCAAATATTTTGTTTTGAGAAGCATAATAGATGCAAGACAACAAGACAAAAGGAGAGAAAACAATTAGACTTGGTTACTAAATTTTAAATTGAATAATTTATGTTAGACATTCTTAATGACGTTTTTTCCAATTATTCTTTGAATATAGCGATAGTTCATATTATATCTGCTATTGTACTGTTTTTCATTGTCAATTGGATTGGTGCTCATTCCATTTCTATCGGTTATATTCAGTTGTCAATTATGGCAAAAGAAGATACAGCACCTGCCTTCAATTTCATATTCAGGATTTTGTCCCCTATTGTGTATTATGTGCTGTTTATTGTAGTTGTTCAGAGCCTAGAGCATCCGGAATTTGTCCGTTTTAGTTATTTGATAATTCTGTACTATTGGATTTTCCGCACAATTGTGATTATTCTGTTTGGACGAAAAAAACTGACAAATTGGGGACTTCATATCGTGTACTGGATTGTATCCATATCCATATCGATATGGATTTATTTACTTGTTGAAAAAGTGGATAAACTTTTGCCCGACCCACGGTCATTATTGGATCAAATGTGGATTCTGATTATCATTTTTTTATATAGCGTATTGAATAACATTGAATTATCACACAAGGGAACCATAAAAAGAAGAAAGAGTTATATTAATCATCAATACACCAAGTTTAAGTCCGAATTTGGTTCTTTGATTTCTGAAAAGTGTTCAAATGAGTTTTATGAGGCTGCAACTTATTCTATTATGATATATGAGAATTTCAATCGTCCTAAAATTATTCGAAGGCTTGAATATTTATGTTTCTATATTACGAAAAAGCCGCATACTTTAGGCATTATGCAAGTAAACACGGACAAATACATTGACGACAAGATGTCCATAGTTAAAGCCATTGTGATTATTGTTAGTGCTACCATAAAACATAAAAGAGATTGCATAGACTATAGTTACGATTCGCTTGATTATGCAATTTGTGACATTGCGGGCACTTATAATTGCGATAATGAGGATTATAAATCTGAAATCAGCGAAGTTTTTGACATTATAAAGGCCAATTATAATAATATCGAAAAAGACTATAATGAGATAGAAATATGAATAACCTTGACACTTTATATAAGGAATGGCAAGCCCTTCAGCCCGTTAAGGAGGAAATGCAGCGTCGCCTTGACCAAAAATTCATGTTGGAGTTCAACTACAATTCCAACCATATTGAGGGCAATACGCTTACATACGGGCAGACGGAACTGTTATTGCTGTTCGGTCGTGTGGTAGGCGAAGCCAAGATGAAGGATTTGGAAGAAATGAAGGCTCATAATGTGTGCTTGAAAATGATGATTGAAGAGGCCAAGGAAAAAGACAAACCACTAACGGAGTATTTCATACGCATACTTCACCAAACCATGCTCCGCGAGGACTACACCGTCTACCGCCAATTGCCAGGTGGCGAGACCACGAGTTATGTAGTCCATGCCGGCTGCTACAAAACCCGTCCCAATTCGGTCATTACGCCAACAGGAGAGCGTTTCGAATACGCATCGCCCGAGGAGACGGCTGCTCTGATGACGGACCTTGTAAGTTGGTATAACCAAGTCGCTTCGGAAGGAAAACTTTCACCTGTTGAATTGGCCGCATTGTTCCATTATCGCTACATCCGCATCCATCCCTTCGAAGATGGCAATGGCCGCATCGCCCGATTGTTGATGAACTATATTCTGGCCAAGTATGGTTACCCTATGATTGTCATTCGCAGCAAAAACAAGAAAGCCTACTTGGATGCCCTCCACAAAGTTGACCAAATTGTTGGCCCAATCCCATCAGAAGGTGCCCATGCCACATTGGAACAAGCCAAAGATTTCGTCAACTACATTATTAAGCAAGTGGAAATCACTTTGGCTGCCAATTTAGACTTCTTGAAGGAGAAAAACGATGCCGTATGGTGGTTCGACGGAGAGTTTGTGAAGTTTAAGAATGAGACATCAATTAAGATATTGAACCTCATGAAAACAAATTCCAAAATATCAATACGTGCTCTCGCCCAAGCCACAGGCATCAGCAAATCCGCCATTCAAAAGCAAGTAAAACAATTTCAAGAAAAAGGATACATAACAAAAACGACCAATAACAACACAAGCGGATGGGCTGTTTTGATAAAATGTGTATCACCCGAATAGGTGGTACAGTTTGGGTACGGTGATACACTTTTAAAATTTTGTACCACCAAATTGGGTGGTGCACAAAGAAAACAAAGTACACTTTTACGGCAGGATGAAATTCTGTACTATCGATTTTTGGGGTACGGAAATGATTACACCAACCGCATTATCTCTTGGACAATAGCCCGCGAATACGCATTGGCCACCTCGACGATGAACTTCCCAAAATCAACGCGGGCGTTGTGGTCGGCGGTGTCGCTGATGGTGCGGATGACGGTGAAGGGCGTGCCAAACTCCAAACAGACTTGCGCCACGGCTGCGCCTTCCATCTCAACACATTGTACATCTGGCAACAAGGACAATATTTCATCCCGTTTTTCAACACTGTTGATGAACTGGTCGCCGCTGGCAATGTCGCCAAAATGCAAAGTCGGATTGAGGTTGAACTCCTTTACGGCCTCCTTGCCCACTATGCTTTCTACACCTTTATTAATAAGGTTGCTCACGGCACGTCCGGCCAAAGCGGTCAGGTCGGGGTCGCTGTCCACATAGACGCGGTTGAGCAAAGGAAGCTCGAAGCGCGAAATGATGGGGCGTGCGTCCAAGTCGTGCTGCACCAAGCGTTTGGAAACGACGATGTCGCCCACTTTCAGGCCGTCGGCCAATGCGCCTGCCGTGCCGATGAAAATCAAGTCCGTCACTGCGAACTCTTGTATTAATAAGGTGGCGGTAATCGTGGCGGCCACCTTGCCCCATTTAGAGAACGCCACCACGCAGCGCACGTTGCCGATTTTGCCCACCACAAACTCGCGGTTGGCGATTTTGACGACGGTCTTTTCCGTCAAAAGGGCTTTTACCTCGTCGATTTCCTGCGCCATCGCGCCTAATATTCCGATGTTTCGAGTCATAGTTTCAAATTTTAACTACGAATTTCACTAATTTGACGAATCTTGTTTTTGATGAATTTTGGACGCAAGCGTCCGAATGAACACGAATGACTGTCACAAAAATTCGTAATCATCTGCGGCATGCTCGCAAAATTATTCGTCAAAATGCGTTTCATTCGTGCAATTCGTAGTTTATTTCAGGCTGCAAAAATAAAAAATCTTACCTTTGCAAAAATTTACCGAATGAAGAAAATCTGTATTTTTTGTGGCAGCAGTATGGGCTTCGACCCGATTTATCGCCAAAAGGCAGCCGAATTGGGGCACGTTTTGGCTGACAACCATTGCGAACTGCTCTACGGCGGCGGCAACGTGGGCTTGATGAACATCATCGCCGAAGTGATGAAGGAACGTGGCTGCCGGATTGTGGGCACCATTACACAACACCTGTTGGATATGCGGGTGGGGCGGCCCGATATTGACGAATTGATTGTGGTCGAAACGATGTCTGAACGCAAGAAAATCCTTGAGGATATGGCTGATGCCTTCATCGCTATGCCAGGCGGTGTGGGTACAATGGACGAGTTCTTTGAAGTGATGGTGCTCAGCCAGTTGCGTGTTTTTGACAAGCCCGTCGCGCTCTTCAACGTGAACGGCTTCTATGACGACATTGTCCGTTTCCTCGACCGCGCCACCAACGACGGTTTCATCCACCGCGAACACACCGACAACCTCATCGTCAGCGACGACCCGAAAGCGCTTTTGGAGGGCATCGAGAACTTCAAGCCAGTGGAATTGAAGAAGTGGGTGAGTGAGATTAAGGAACAAGTGAAGAACTAAGGTCCCTGAGCTTGTCGAAGGGCCGACTTTGTATGGACGGCGTTTCGACAGGCTCAACGACCTGTATGAGCATTTAGAGTTTATACCAGCCCCGTAGGGGCGACACATCAGTAAGCAGGCGACGTAAGTCCCTGCGCTAACAGTGACAACAAAAACAACAATATAATATCATGATCATCATAGGAATCACAGGCACCCTCGGTGCGGGCAAAGGCACCATAGTCGATTATCTCGTCAAGGAAAAAGGTTTCGTGCATTATTCGGTGCGGGCTTATATTGCGGAAGAATGTCAGCGTCGCGGCCTCGAAGTGAACCGCGACACGCTCACCCTCGTGGGCAACGACCTCCGCGCCGCAAACTCACCGAGTTATATCACCGACCAACTCTTCGAGCGCGCCAAGACCGAAGGCAAGAACGCTGTCATCGAGAGCGTGCGCACGCCGGGCGAGATTGCGTCGCTCCGACAAAAAGGCGAGTTTTATCTTTTCGCCGTCGATGCCGACCGCAAAATCCGCTACGACCGCATCTATCTTCGCGGCTCAGAGACCGACCACATTGATTTCGAAACCTTTGTGGCCAACGAGGAGCGCGAGATGACCGCTACCGACCCCAACAAGCAGAACCTCGGCGCGTGCATCAAGGAGGCGGATTTCGTGTTTATGAACGACGGCACCGTGCCCCAACTGCACCAGCAAGTGGAAAAAGTGCTGACGCAACTGCACGTCCGCCCGTCGTGGGACGACTATTTCCTCAACTTAGCCGATACCGTCAGCGAGCGAGCCACCTGCAACCGTGGCCGCAGCGGGTGCGTCATCGTGAAGGACAAGCAAATCTTGGTGACGGGCTATGTCGGCTCGCCGCGTGGACTTCCGCATTGCGATGACGTAGGTCACCTCTTCCGCAAGACCATCCACGAAGACGGCAGCGTCACCCAGCACTGTGTGCGCACCGTCCACGCCGAGCAAAACGCCATCTGTCAGGCCGCCCGACGAGGTATCGCTTTGGACGGCAGCACCTTGTATTGCCGTATGACCCCTTGTCGCACTTGCGCTATGCTCATCATCAACTGCGGCATCGTGCGCGTGGTGTGCGAGCGCCGCTACCATTCTGGCCAAGAAAGCGAGGAAATGTTCAAGCAAGTGGGCATTCAGTTGGAGTATAAATACGACGAAGTCCAGCAGTACGAAGGTCAACGCTGCGAGGGTTGATTTTGTGCGAATTTTCGGAATACCATTCCGAATTTTATCGGAATTTTCGGAATACGACTCCGAATTTTCACAGTTTTTTCAATAGATTTTCCCGACCCATAGTTGTTCAAAGAACTGCCTGACGGGCCAGATTTCCACCTCCTTGAGCAAGCGGGGATTGGGGTCGAGGGAAACCACAATCATACGCACGTCGGGGTGTTCTTCCTTGAAGGCTTTCAAACCGTGCAAGTGCCGCGATTGCACTTCGTCCGTCGATTTGATTTCAATGCCCACCTCGGCATCGCCCAGAACGGCATCCACCTCGTAATCGGTATAGGTGTGCCAATATGACAATTTATCCAATTGCCCACGATAGCCCAAATAAGCGATAATTTCCTGAATGACAAGATGTTCGAATGCGTGTCCAAAATCCGTCGAACCCGGTTTCAAGGCACGACGGCCCAACAGATAATTGGGAATGGAGACATCGAAATAGTAGAAGCGCGGCGCTTGCCTGATTTTGCGCTTCACGACCTTGGAATATACAGGCACCATATAGCCCACCAAAGTTTCCTCCAAAATGGAAAAATAGGCCGCGACCGTTTTGGAATCGATGCCGCAATCTTGCGCGATATTGCTGTAGTTCACCATTTCTCCGTCGGTCAGGGCGGCGGCCTCCAAAAAGCGCGTGAAGGTGGAGAGGTTGCGCACCAAGGCCTCTGCCTTGATTTCCTCGCGAAGATACACAGCCACGTAAGCCTGCAACATCGACCAGTATTTGTCCGACTTGGCCAAATAATGCCTCGGTATCATACCTTGGTTGACGGCTTTAACCACATCGAAATCAGGGATTTCGGCACTCACCAAAGGATAGAGGTTGGTTTGCATTGCCCTACCGCCAAGCATATTGGCTCCACCGCGCCGCAGTTTTCGAGCACTCGACCCGCTGAGGATAAAACGGAGGCCTTTCCGAACGATGAGCCATTGCACCTCGTTCAAAAGAATGGGCAGCGACTGAACCTCATCGATGATGACCAAAGTGCCGCTTTCGCACATTTCCAAATCTTGCCTCAACAGGGAAGGATTGCGTTGCAGGCGTTCATAGGTGTTGCTTTCAAGCAAGTCGTAGAAGCGGGCATTGGGAAACAATTGCAGCAACAAGGTGGTTTTCCCCGTTTGTCGCGCGCCAAACAGGAAAGTGTTGTCCTCACCAAGGGTTTCCGCCTTTAAGAAACGCTCTATCATAGCCGTTAATTTTGCCGCAAAAATAAAAAAATTCGGAATACCATTCCGAATTTTATCGAAATTTTCGGAATTGAATTCCGAATTTTATAAAAGTATGTGCTCACTTCCCCTCTTTCTTCAACACCGCATTGATTTTCTGACGGGCCTTGTATTCGTCCACACTATCCGAATATGAATAGAGGCAACCATCTTTGGTAATCGTGAACTTTATCGAATATAAAACATCTTTCTTCGGGTTGTCGATTTCAAGTTCGTAATGGCCGTTCCCGTCAGTTTTAGTGCCTGTAACGGGAATAATCAAACTCATAAAAGTGCTTTCTTTCACAATAATACCGACGCCCTCAGCGGGTTGCCCGTCTTCGTAGGTCACTTGACCGTAGACGGTGACTTTTTCAGGAACATCAAACCACTTCTTGCACGAAGTGAAGGTCAACATGCTTGCTGCCACTACCAGCAGCATCAGCATTAATTTCATTGTTGTTTTCATAACTTGTTGATTTTGAAATTACAAGATGATTATTATGTTATTGATTTTGAAATTACAAGATGATTATTATGCAAAAATCAGGCCAAAGATGTTTTTTTATGGCTTATTTCGCGATGGTTATCCGATTCGTATGGGAAACGCCTTGCTTGTCGTGGATGTGCAGCAGATAAACCCCTTCCGGCAAGCCCTCTACGCCGATTTCGTTTGAGTTTCTTACCGTCTTCACCAACTGCCCAAGGGCGTTGTAAACCTGAACTTTAGCAGCCTCAATGCCATCTATCGTCACCTTTTCCTTGGCTGGGTTGGGATAAATAGTCAACAAGCTTTCCGGCTTTTCGTTCAAGCCCACACAATTTGAATAATAGAATGTGGTGGTATAGCCATCGCCATTTGCCCGCAACTGCCAATCCAGCAATTTGTTATGGATGGGCAACTCCTCATCCCAAACCATCATGATACCCGCAACGGTCTCCACTGGCACCGAAAGATCATAATTGTAAGTCATTGTGCTTTCCGGTTCCCAATCCCGTAAGTCGCCGTTGTAGTAACTCGCTGAAGAATAGCAATTCCCGTTGGCATCATAATAATATTCAGTCATGTAGGTATAAACCCAGTCGTCAAGTTCATAGATGGTTGATGTGGTTTCTGTATGTCGGTTGCCTGCTTCATCATATTCGTATTCAACCTTCCAGCTTTCTATCCAGTCACCCTCCCAATTGCTTTGTAACTGTTCTCGGCAGAGACCTTCGGCGTTGTAGTAATAATCGTTTCTTGTGAGAGGATTCCAACTGTTTTCGCCATGGTAATAATAGATGTCGTTCTGTAGTTTTCCATCCTCGTATTCCCATGTCATCTTGTTTTCCGCTACCCAATCCTCTTCAAGAGCATAACCTACCGACAGCACCATGTGACCGTCCGCATCGTATTCGTAGGTGTATTTGCCGATGGCAACCCACTCATCACCATCAAGTTCGTATTCGTATTCATCTGAAATCCATTCGCCATTCTCATATAGGAATACAGATTTACTGGCATGGCTTTCTGTACTATCCATGATCATTGTGACACGGTCTCGCTCATCATAAGCATACTTCTCGGTATAGTCGTGCATCCAACCGTCATCAAACCAGTAATAGTCGATTTTCACGCAGTTGAAGCGCTCGTCATATTCAAAAATACTTTTTTGAAAGTCACCGTAAATGCTATCCAATTGTTCGCTGAAGGTGTTGGCATAACGGTTCCATTTTTCCACCTGCTTGAATTTGCTCTGCATCTGTTTGAGCAATTCCTGTCCATCTCTGGTTTGTTGCGCAAAGGCTGACACCATGCAGCACATGGAAACTACAAATAATACCACTTTTCTCATTGTTGTTATCATTGTTTAATGTTATCAGTTTATCTAAACATTTCCTCCTTCAATATAAGCGTGTAAGTCCTGTCTTTTTCCGTCTCGCCTTCGGGGGTGCAGTTCCACGCTTCGCGGGTGAAGAAATAGCGTTGTGCATCCGTCGCGCTCTCATCATGGCGGTAGGTGATAGTAGATTTATTGTCAGAACGGCGCGTAATCATCACGCTGTCATAGTCCGACATGAGTTGCATGAAGGCTTGCTCTTCCGTAACGGTAGTGGAAGAACCGCCACCCGCCCTGAAAGAGCTGATAGTCGTTTTGTCGAACACATCGCCAGAATTGCTGGTATAAGGACTCGTGTAGATAACCTCATTTGTCCCATTCCATCCTGTTAGCACAAGCGTGTCGTTATCGTTGTGAGCAATCTTAAAATCGACATTCACCATATACTCACAAGAGCTCAATGAAAAAGTCATTGCCGCTAAAAACACCAGCAGCGTTCCGAATCTGAATTTTCTGTTGTTCATAATAACTTTAATTTTAGGTATTAATAATTTGTTTTGAATTTCATGATGCAAAAGTATAGCAAATTTTCGCTGTTTTTTCAAGTCCAAAGGCCATTACAAACATTTGTAAAGTCACTTTGTTGTTTTACAACACGTTGCAGTTCTAGATTACAACATTTCACTTATCGCTCTCCCACCTACTCATCCCACCATGTAGCACTTTCCACCGCATCATCCGCTCGTAGAAAGCTTTTATCGTGTCTTCCTTTGTGGTGTCCACTTCGGCTTTCGCTTGTTCGGCTGAAGGCATCGTGCCCACTTCGTGTTTCTTCTGATGGCATCCCGCCAGCAGCAGGGCGGCCATGACCACCAACGCAGATACAAGGAACATAGATGCAGATGTTTTTTTCATGGCTTATTTTATCACAGTGATGCGTTCCGTCTGCGAAACTCCCTTTGCATCCCTAATCCGCAGCAGGTAAACGCCCTCCGTCAAGTCTGAGATTTTGATTTCGTTTGAGTTTCGCACTGTCTTCACCACCTGCCCAAGGGCGTTGTAAACCTGCACTTCGGCAGCCTCAATGCCTTCTATCATCACCTTTTCCTTGGCGGGGTTGGGATAGCAAGTCACTTGAACTTGGCTCGTTTCTTCCTCATCCACCGACATCAAACCGTCCTCGATGAAATTGGTGAACTCGTTCCAATATGGTGCGCTCTGATAGTCGGCAAGCGTCCCGATGGGGATGTGGACGGGTATATCACGCGAAACCCCACTAAAAGCGCTGTACCAACACTCTGGCGGAACCTCGCAATGGACTTTCAGGCAGTTCAGCCGATCGCAGTGTTGGAAAACTCCCGATCCGATGCTGTCCACCTCCGACTGGATTTCCACCATTTCCAAACGGGTGCAATTGTAAAAAGTATTTCCTTCAATGGTTTTCAACGATTTGGGAAGATGGATTTCCGAAAACCCTGAATTGGTAAATGTATATTCGCCAATAAAGGAGACACCGTCGGGAATATACAATGCTCCCGTACAATAACTGAAATAAAACGCGTATTTCCCAATATACTGCAAGTTCTCTGGAAGGTTCAAGGTGCCAGTGAAGTGCGCATATTTGAAGGCCTCGTCTTCGATAGAGATAACGGATTGCGGAATGACAAGGTTCCCTTTGTTCTCGACGGCTTCAAATGCCATCGCTCCAATAATGGTAATATCTTCGGGGATGACGGTGGTCTTTGTGGCCTGCACCAGTTTCTTTGTCTCGCGCTCGATAACGGCGTTGCTTTCGGAATAATAGACCGGATTGTTCTCGTCCACTTCCAAGGTCACAAGTTTCTCACAGGCCCAAATGAAACCAGGTGCCAAATAAGTGACCGACTCGGGAATCCTGAATGCGGTGATTTTCCAAAAACTGGCAAAAGCCTTTTCTCCTATGGCAACCACCGAATTTGGAATGTTGATTTCGCCAGTGATGTTATTAAAGCTGTTAAAAGCATAACGACCAATGACTTCAACCGAATTGGGGATTTCCAAGTTGCCCGAAAACCGCCAGCATGCATCGAAAGCATAATGTCCTATATAAGTCACTGTGTTTGGAATCACTAATGTACCTGTCATTCCACTACAAAACCTAAACGCACCATTATCAATGCTTGTAACAGTGTAGGTTTGTCCCTCGTGGGTCACTTCCGACGGAAAAATGATGTTACCCGTAGGTTTTTCATACCCCTCCCAAAAATCCAGTGTCACAAAGCTGTAAGGAGCTGGATGTGTCAATGCCACCTCGTAATTGACAGAATCGGTGATTCTATAATACAAGGTTTGTCCCGTTTCGCACTCGTTGCTGAAGTCATAACCGGTCCAAGGATAAGAATAATAGAGTTCCCAAGGCTCAATTTGTCCGTAACCCATCGCCGCCATCACCATCAGGCAGCAAAGCATCATGAATTGTTTTGTCGTTTTCATAACTATTAGGATTTGAAATTTTCGGCAAAACTACACCAACATCCCCGCACCTGTCAAGAAAAACAATGTGCGGATTTGTGCGGGTTTTTGGCTATCGTCCCTATAATCAAAAGATTGCAAATTGGAAAATGGCCTTAAAGAAACTCTACTTTTGTCGAAAGTGTTCTTCTTCCGCCTTGTCGCAATTCCGGTGTGTTGATTCGAATGTCGCAATCCACAACGAAAATCGTTCCCGAAACAGATTTAATGACATTCTCGTCATGCATGTCACTCAATTGAAATCACTGATTCCTTGTGCAGCCTTTCTATCTGCCTGACTTTCTGCTCCCGCGAGAAGGGATGCAATGACATGCGTAGCACCTCCCGCTGAGCAGCCATGCTGTTCGAACGGTGAAAATCGTTGATATACAAGCCTTCCATTGATAAACTGTTCTGCATAATAATCAAGTTTTTGCAGACCTTCAGGCGTAAAACCTTCCGCGATGATGGTATGGATTGACTCCCAAAAGTCCTTGTTGTTCATAGTGCTTTGTGATTTCGGGGCAAAACTACAATTATTATTCGAATTGTGCAAAATTCCGAAGCGTCGCGGAAAGCGGCTCCTCGCTGCCGAAAACGCCTTTCAGTTTGCGGCTGCGCTCGCTCACGGTGTTGTAGGCACGCTGCATCAAGGCCGAAACGTCGGCATCCGAAAGGCCGAGCAGGTAGAGGCAGCAATAGTCAAGGTCGCCTTTGGTGAGGTTGGGATAGGCCTTGGCCAAACGGACGGTGAACTGGTTGAAGTGGCGGTCGGCAGCCTCGCGCAAGGCCATCACCTGCTCCTTGCCCAAGGCATAGTCCTGGTACAATTTGCAATCCATCTGCGCCTTGAATTGCCCTTCGTGTACCCGCTCCATAATGAGGCGACAGATAGGCTCATCGTTGAACGATTCGGCTTGCGCCTCCTGTTTCGGCGCACCGTTGCCCACTTGTTGCCGCATCTGGTCCTTCAGCTCGCGCAGCTCCTGGTTGCTCCGTTTCAGCCTCCCCGACATAGATGCTTTCTCCAATCGGTGCGCCTCTCGTTCGGCTTCCATCTGTTGGCTCGCCTCGTCGCGCTGCTGCTTCATCTTGCGCCTGTGCAGCAGCCAAGCCAACAGCGCCGCCACCGCAACGAGAACGCTCACCACAACGATCATCCTGTTCCTCCGCAACCGCGCCGCCTGCTGTCTTTCGGCCTCGGCTCGCTCTTGCTCCCACTGCAAATGTTGTTGAAACAATTCGTTGAGTTGTGAGACCTGATAATTGCTTTCCACCTCCGAAACAGCATTTTCCGCCTGAAATATGGCATATTGAGTAACCTTCAGTGTGTCGCCTCGGCTTTGGTAAATGCTGCGCAGTTTCTCGGCGGCATCCCATTTTAACGATGCATCATCTTTATTTTCAAATACTTGTATCAAATAGAACAAAGCCGAATCATAGTTCTGGGCTTCATAATAAATGTGGCCAATGGTAGCAAAACGTGTTAGCTTTTCATCTTCATTTTGGGATTTTGCCACCATATATCTTAAATCGTTTACAGCAGGCTCAACGCCTTTGCCCAAATAATAGTTAAGTAGTGCCTGTTGTGAAAACAAATTCCTGTAAGTCAAATGGTTTGTGTCAGATACATACTTCCAAGCCTCATTGTTATAGTATTCGGCACTGTCCATCTGACTGAAAAAGTGATATTCTCGCCCAAGTGAACTCAACAAATTGACCATGCCAGTAGGCGACGTAGGTTCTATGATGTTGAAAACAAGGGCTTTCTTGTAACAATAGATGGCATTTTGCATGAATTGGTTATCAAACAATTCACCAAGGCGCCCGTAAGTCAACGCCATAAACCGTGGCAGATGGTTGGGTTGTAGAGACGTGGCGCGCCGTGTTTCTACATTCGGGAAATGCGTTTCCACAATCTCCAACGCCTTCAGATACTCACCGCAAGCCGCCACCACGCTATCACGCTCGTAATAGCCCACGCCATTCATATAATGGGCGCGGGCCGAGAGAAAAACATTCACGTATCGAGACGGCCCTTCGACAAGCTCAGGGACCTGCATTAGACTATCAAAATAATGAACAGTCTGCAACAATTCCGTGCGGTTGCTCTGTCCATAGTCATTCTTATAAAGCAATTCTGAAACCAGCAGTTGGCAATAATGCTTCTCAAACACATTGAGGCTGTCGGCCTTGGGGCTTGCCGCAAATTCCATCATCACCGCCAAGGTGCTATCTGGCTCCTTCCACATCAAACTATCAATGTTTTCCAGTGCCCGTGAGGCCGTACCCATCTGAGAGGGGGTGACCGTCAGGGCGGGGGAGTCTGGTGGAGTCTTACACCTAACCATCATCACCGCCACCATCAAAACAATCCATATATAAATTCGCAATTTCATCGCCTGCAAAAGTAGTCAAAATTGAAATCACACCGCAATAGTTCGAAAACAACAAGGGTTTAACTCTTGGTATAATACCCTCCAGTCTTAAGAGAGCCACGATGTTCTATCAGATTCTTTTTTCTCAAATTCGATAACTGTTTTTCTGCTGTCCGTGGAGAGACCTTGAGCAATTCAGCAATTCCGTTCGAGTTTATTCCAGGGTGATCACGAACTAAAATGTACAACCGCTTTAAGCTATCGCTAAGAGCATTTATTCCCCCATTTATTCCCCCATTTATTCCCCCATTTACTCCTCCATTTTCTTTGACTTTCACGCTACTATTACCAATCTCCGATGCAATCTTCTTATACGCTCTTGACATAGATAACCTACCCGTTTTTGATCGCATAAGTATTCCTTCCGACACAAGAGAATCCACTGTTGTTGCCAGCACCTCCAGTTTCTCGCCAAAACGCACTTTGTAGATGGCCAAAAGTTGGAACACATTCAGTTTGTGATGCTCGGGTCGTTTGGCCTGCTCCTGCCTAATGTAAACCATAAAAGCCACATCGCGAATCTCAGTACGCAGTGTAAGGCTCACTTGATAGTTGTCGGTGGCCGAGTAGTCGGGGAGAGGTTTGGCCTCCATAATACAATTGGTGAACATCTCATCCTCCAAATCACCAAGTTTGTCTTGGGCGAAACTTGTACCCACAATATCGTGAGGCTTTTTGTCTTTCATCCCAAACACCAATCTGCCGCCTCGTTCATTGGCCAACGCCGCCACATATCCAAGCACGCAGTGCCGACGTTTCTTAGGGTCGGTGTGCGACCCTCCATCGAAATTGAAATCACGTTTTGCCTCTTTAAACTCTATATGGTCTTCCGACTCTTTCTTCAACGAAAGTTCGTGTAAGTATTTGTTCTTTATTTCACTCATAACAGTCAATGAAAAGCCCTTTAAACAAAACAAATTATCTGGTTTGTCAACTGCAAAAATACAAATCTCCTTCCATATTCATAGAAGAAAACCGAAATCCTTCCACTCTTAACTCTCCACTCTCGACTTCCCACAACCCTAAACTCTAAACCCTAAACTCTGAACTCTGAACTCTCCCAACGGCTTCATCGCGGCAAAAATAGGCAAAATCTTTATACCTTCTTCCCCACAAGCCGCACCACCAATCCCAAAACGACAAAGCCCATCAGGAAGGCCGCCCACGAAGGCAGGCCCAAGGCCGTGGGCAAAATGCCTATCAGCAAGGCCACGCCGCCCACGGTGAGGGCGTAGGGCATCTGCGTACTGACGTGCTGCAAATGGTTGCAGCTTGAGGCAAGTGAACTCATAATCGTCGTGTCGGAAATCGGGGAGCAATGGTCGCCCATAACGGAGCCGGCCAACACCGAGGCCACCACATTGTAGAACAGCGGCATCGTGGCATCGACGGACAAGCCTTGTTCTTGGCAAAGCAGCCAAGAAGAGGGGAGAATCAGCGGGTAGAGGATGGCCATCGTGCCCCACGAAGTGCCTGTCGAAAAGCCTATCAATGCGGCCAAAAGGAAAGTCAGCACGGGCACTATAGCGGGCGACAGCGACCATTCCAAAAGCAATTGCGAAACAAACTCAGCCGTGTGCATATCTTTGGTTACCAAAGCGATGGACCAAGCCATCGTCAGAATCAGCACGGCGTTGAACATAGATTTGAAGCCTTCCACCATCTCATCCATCACCTTGCCGAAAGCCAATGCGCCACGCAAAAGCGTCACCACAATGGCCGTCAGCATCGAGCACAGCGAAGCCCAAAGCAAAGCCTGATAGGAATTGGCCGCCCCGATGGTCGCGGAGAGTTTGGGGAAGAAACCCTCGCTATTGTCGTTCCAAACAGAAGCGTCATACCCTGTCACAATCAAGCCGATAATGGTGCCGAAAATCAGCACTGCCAAGGGAATCAAGGCATCCATAATGTGGGCTGGTTTGGCCACGCTGTTTGTCGTTTCAGCTTCCATCGTCGAGGCCATGCGTGCCTTCCTTTCCGCCGTCAGCATGGGGCCGAAGTCGCGACCGCTGAGAATAATCATCAGCACGAAGCCGAGCGTGAGGAAAGGATAGAAACTGTAAGCCAACGAATGGAAAAACACCGAATAGGCTGAGGCCTCCAATCCGATGTTGCGGATGCCGTCCTGAATGTAGCTCAACTCCGCGCCAATCCAAGTGGTGACAAAAGCCACAGCCACCACCGGCGCGGAAGTGGAATCGACGATGTAGGCCAACTTCTCGCGCGACACCTTCAGCCGGTCGGCAATCGGGCGCATGGTGTTGCCCACCACGAGGGTGTTGGAATAGTCGTCGAAAAAGATGCAGAGGTCCATCAAGAAGGTCATCAGTTGGCCTGAACGGGGGCTTTTCGCCCTCCGCGAGAGCCAATTGACCACGCCTTGCATACCGCCGTTGGCCGTGATGATGCGCACCATGCCGCCGATAAGCATGGTGAAAACAATAATGGTCACATGGTCTTTATCGAACAGGGAGCCAACGACATAGGTATCGACCACACGCAGCACTCCCCCACCCAAAGCGCTTGCCGGGCTTGCCCCGCCGTAATACGCCATCAGGAAAGTGCCCGTAAGGATTCCGACAAAAAGCGACGAAATCACCTCTTTCATTAATAAGGCCATCACGATGGCCACCAAAGGCGGCAATACCGACATCCACATCGGCATCGGACCTACTGCGGGACTACTTGAACAGAGCAGCACAAAGCCCAAAACCAAAGCGAAAATTACCGAAAAACCTATCCATTTTTTCTTCATAGAAGCGATTTTGAAACGCAAAAATAGCATTTTTTGAAGAAAAACATCCAACCTATCAGTTTTGGCCTTATTTTTGCAAGCCTAATCGGATTTGGAATCAACAATTTGAAAATATCAAAACTAACCATCATGAAGAAAACACTTATTATCGCGTTGGGCTGCTTAGCCATCCTGTTTGCAGCTTGCAAGAAACCCACTCCACCGGCCGAGCCCGTCGACTACACCGCAAACTATGTGGGCAACCATTTGGGCCGATTCACGCTCACCATCACCTCGATGAACAATCAGCCCCAATCGAGCATGAGTTTCCCCATCGACAGCATCACGATGAGCATCGACAAGGCTGAAACCCTCAACGCCATCATTGCCACCGTCACCATCGATAGCGAGCCTTACCAAGCCACGGGAACGGTGACCGAGAGCCAAATCCACTTCAACCCCATCCCCCTGAACCTCGACAGGCCCGATTTCGCCATCGAGGGCAACATCAACCTTGAAGGCACAAAAAACGATGGCAAGCTGAACATCACCGGCGACTTCAGCGGCCATGGCGTGGCTTCCATCATGGGCGCGTGGAACACTTTCGACGAGATTTCGGGGACGATTGCCGGAGAACTTCAGAAACAATAACCTCAAACACATAAAAACATGAAAAAACCCACATTGTTCATGGCTTGCTGCATCGGCCTGATGCTGTTGGCAAGCTGCAAGAAAGACCCTGTCGCACCCACCATCAACATTTATACTGGCATGGGTTGCGTGACCGAAAACGCCCAAGTGTATTCGGGCGACACGATTTTAGTTGGTTTCACGGGCACGGGCGAAAACCTGACCCAAATCCAAATCGTCCTTTCGCAGAATGGCACTGTGTTGGCCAACCATTCCGACAACTTCCGTATGCTGCAAAGCGACCAAGCTGCTCCGTTCACCTATACACATGCTTTTGTGGTGGAGGCAAGCGGCACTGTCACTATCGAAGGCACCGTGACCGATGCCAACGGCTTGACCGCCTCGAAGAGTTTCAACATCAACTATAACGAGAAACCTAACGCCAAGTTCATCGGCAACTACGAAGGCAACGCCTTGTCCACAGGCAGCTACAAGGCCGAAATTTCAGGTATGGATCCCATACAACAGGAATTCACCGACCGCGAAGTGCCTGTCATTCTCGGCATTGCCGCTGGCGAAGACATGAACAAGGTCGACGCCACCTGCCAAATCGGAGATAGAACCATGACGATTACCGGCACCGTAGAAGGCAACGTGGTCAGCTTTGAAGGCATCGACGATGTTTACACCATCAACTACGACTTCAACGGTATGAATATTGAGGTTCCCATCAATATGACCTACACCATCCAAGGCACCCTCGATGACGGAAAGCTGATGCTCGACGGCACATGCAAAGGCAACGGAGAGATTCACCTTTTCATCTACAATGGCACCCTTGAGTTGGAAGGCACCATCGGCGGCAGCCTGACGAAGGTGGAATAAGGAGATGGCCGCATCAAGACAAAAAGCCAGCCCTGCTTCGGCAAGGCTGGTTTTTTTGTGTAGCGGGGGGAGGATTCGAACCTCCGACCTCCGGGTTATGAGCCCGACGAGCTGCCTCTGCTCTACCCCGCATCGTGTCAAAATTTCGGTCAACGAAAATTTTTCGTGCCTGAAATCGGCTGCAAAAATAATAATTTTGTTTCTTTGCAAGGCAAAAAACCAAGAAAAAATTTCATTATGACGCATAAAGCAGGCTATGTCAACATTATAGGCCGCCCCAACGTGGGCAAGTCAACCCTGATGAACCAGTTGGTTGGCGAGAAAATCTCCATCATCACCTCGAAAGCGCAGACCACGCGCCACCGCATCCTCGGCATCGTGAACGGCGACGACTTCCAAATCGTCTTCTCCGACACGCCCGGCATCATCAAAGACCCCGCCTACAAGATGCACGAGGTGATGAACCAGTTTGTCAACGTGGCCCTCATCGATGCCGACTTGATTCTTTTTGTAGTCGACATCACCGACAAAAAGATTGAGGAAAAGACCATCGAGCGACTGAAAACCACCGAGATACCCGTTTTCGTCCTCATCAACAAAATCGACCTCTCGACGCAAGAGCAAGTGGAACAGGCCGTGGAACAATGGAGGGAAACCCTGCCCAACTCCACCGTTTTTCCGCTTTCGGCGCAATATGGCGCCAATGTGGAGTTCATCTTCAAGCAAATCTTGGAGAAACTGCCTGAATGTCCGCCTTATTTTCCCAAAGACGAACTCACCGACCGCTCGATGCGCTTCTTCATCACCGAAATCATCCGCGAGAAGATTTTGCTCAACTATCAACAAGAAATCCCTTATTCTGTGCAAGTTGAGGTGGAAAGCTACGAGGAAACCGAAAAGCGCATCCACATCCGCAGCGTCATTTACGTGGCTCGCGATTCGCAAAAGGCCATCATCATCGGCAAGGGCGGCAGCGCCATCAAGAAACTCGGAATACAGGCCCGCGCCGACATCGAGGAGTTTACGGGAAAGAAGATTTTCCTCGAACTTTTCGTGAAAGTCGACAAAGACTGGCGCGACAACGAGGCCGAATTGAAGCGGTTTGGGTATGAAGCGTAAAAACGCTACTTGTTTTTCCCGAACAGTTCAGAATGTGTGCCTAATCTGACCAACTCGATGACATTGCTCTTCGGGTCAAACCAAATCAGAAGGAAATCGCCTTGAATATGACATTCGAGGCAGCCATTATATTTTCCATGAAACGGATGGGGCAGATATTCGGCAGGGATGGGCAAACCACTTGCCAACATATCAAGAACTTCTTTTAATGCAGCAACTTTTTGGGGGTTGTTGCGGTAACGCTTGTAGTCCTTCTTATACTGAGTGGAGGGAAAAAGTCGCTTCATTCTGCATCAAGGGCTTTAAAAAGATCGTCAACACTGTCGTATAACTCTTCTTCGGGGTATTCTTTTCGGTTCATTGCCTCCTCTATCGCGGCCTTGGTGACTTCGTTAGGCTCGTTGTAATAATAGTCCAGCAACAAACTCTCCAAGAAGTTGTTGAGGGTCCTGTTTTCTCTTTCGGCGTCTTTTTTCATGAAATCCAGCAGGTCGGTCCTCAGACGAAAAGAGGTCTGCTTTCTTTGAACGGTTGCTTCCATAATGACTTACTTTTGCTATTGATTATGTTGCAAAAGTAATACAAATAATTCGAATGGTGATATGGCATGATAAAAATCTTCCAGAAATCTCCATAATTGCGGCCAATTCCCTACCTTTGCAGTCCAAAACTAATACCATCAAAGACATGTCAAACATTGTAGCAATTGTGGGAAGACCCAATGTGGGAAAATCGACGCTTTTCAACCGACTGCTGAAGCAGCGCATGGCCATCGTGGAGGAAACGAGCGGCGTGACGCGCGACCGGCACTACGGCAAAAGCGACTGGAACGGAAAGGAATTCACCGTCATCGACACCGGCGGCTATGTGGTGGGGTCGGACGACATCTTTGAAGAAGAAATCCGCAAGCAGGTTGACTTGGCCATCGACGAAGCCGACGTCATCGTATTCCTGGTGGACGGTCGCGACGGACTTCACATCTTGGACGAGGAAGTCGCCCAAATTTTGCGTTTGCAAAAGAAGCCTGTCCTATTGGCTGTCAACAAGATAGATGAACCCAACAAGGAAAACCTGATTGGTGAATTCTATAGTTTGGGCTTGGATGAGCCTTGGCCGATTTCAGCCATGACGGGCACGGGCACGGGCGAATTGTTGGACAAAATCGCTGAACTCTTGCCCTCCGATACAACCGATTTCAATACCGACCTGCCGCGCTTCACCGTGGTAGGCAGGCCCAATGTCGGAAAATCGTCATTGATTAACGCCTTCCTCGGCGTCGACCGCCACATCGTGACCGACATCGCCGGCACAACCCGCGACGCCAACTACACACGCTATAAGGCCTTCGGCATGGAATTCATGCTCGTCGACACGGCAGGCTTGCGCAAAAAGAGCAAGGTGGAAGAAGACATCGAGTTTTACTCCGTGCTGCGTTCCATCCGCGCCATCGAGGACTGCGACGTGGCCATCCTTATGCTCGATGCGGCACAAGGTTTCGAGGCCCAAGACATGAACATCCTCCGCCTCATCGAGCGCAACAAAAAAGGTTTGGTGATGGTCGTCAACAAGTGGGATTTGGTCGAAAAGGATTCCAACACGCACAAGGCCTACGAGGAACTGATTCGTTCACGCACCGCACCTTTCACCGACTATCCCATCATCTTCACCTCGGCCATCAACAAGCAACGTATTTATAAGGTGCTGGAAACCGCCCATAAGGTCTACGAAAACCGCGAGCGTCGCGTGCCCGTGCGTGAGTTGAACGACAAGATGCAGGAAATCATCAATTCCGTGCCGTTGCCTACTGCTTCGCGCGGACGTTTCCTAAAGATCAAGTACATCACCCAACTGAAGAGCATCGCGCCGCAGTTCATCTTCTTCTGCAACCTGCCAAAGGATGTGAAGGACAACTACAAGCGCTTCTTGGAGAACAAGATTCGCGAGACTTGGGACTTCAACGGTGTCCCGATTCAACTCATCTTTAAAGAGAAGTAGTTTTTCGGGATTGCTTCGCAAGAAATCACTCAAAAATCATTATTAAAATCACTCAAAAATTCATTGTTTTTGTTTTTGCAACTTTAGATTCGATTTTTGAAAGATTTCTTGGCCGCAGGCCAATCCCCAAAAGAACACACATTATGACCGAAGAAGAAAATATCGTCAGGATAGACAAATGGCTGTGGGCGGCGCGCCTGTTCAAGACGCGCTCGCTGGCTGCCGATGCCATCAAAGGCGGCAAGGTGAAGATTGACGACAACCCCGTGAAGCCCTCGCGCGAAGTGAAAGTCGGCGATGTCATCCAAGTGCAGATTGAGCAGTTGCACAAGGTGGTGGAGGTGAAAACGGTCATCAAGAACCGCGTTTCAGCCAAGCAAGTGCCTGAAGTCTATAACGACCTCACACCCAAGGAAGAATACGAGCGCATCGAGTTCATGCGTGCCTACAAAGCCGAGTGGCGCGACCGTGGTGCAGGCCGCCCGACCAAAAAGGAACGGAGGATGATTGAGCGGTTGAAGGACGAAATGTGATAACCTATTGCGCATAATAAAGAAAACTTCTATTTTTGCCACAGAATAACCACAAAAACGATTGAGACGATGGAACAACAGGCAGACATCCGTTGGTTGCAACGCTATTCCAACTTTCACAAGGCTTGTCAAAGACTCGTCGAAGTGACCGAAAGTGGCACAACGATTGACGACTTGTCAGAATTGGAACAAGAAGGTCTCGTACAACGTTTTGAGTACACCTTTGAATTGTCGTGGAAAGTCATGCAGGACCTGCTTATCTACAAAGGATACGAATTCATGTTGGGACCCAACGGCACTTTAAAAATGGCTTTCGAGGATGGCCTCATTTCCGACCATGACGGATGGCGGCAAATGGCAAAATCGCGCAACATGTTGAGTCATGTATACGACGAGGAAGAAGCCGATGCCATTGTCAGACTCATTTTCAGCCGTTACGCTCCTTTGTTGAAATTGTTGGACGAGAAATTGGAGCAACTATCACAAAACAAAGACTATCAGCAATCATGAAATTCGGACTAAGCGATTCAGTCATCAGCGAACTGCAAGCAGTGTTTCGCCGTCATCCCAACATCGAAAAGGTGTTGATTTTCGGCAGTCGCTCCAAAGGCAACTACCGTGAAGGCTCAGACATTGACCTTGCCGCGTTGGGTAAAGGTTTAGACTACAACCAGCTGCTGCAAATCCTGACCGAAATTGATGACTTGGAGTTGCTTTATTCCGTTGATTTGCTCGACTATTACAAAACCGTCAACACTCCCATCGGCGACCATATTGACCGTGTGGGGCAGGTGTTTTATCAGTCGGCGTAAAGATTGTTTGCTATTGAAACACCAAAGGCGACCCGAAAACAACGAATCGCCTTTGTTTGGGATTTCTTTCCATACATTAGTGCTTCTTATCTATATTATCAGAAAGTGAGTATCTGATGAAGAATTGGTTGGGACCAGATTCTTTGAATACTCTAATGCGATACCCTGTTCTTTTTCCACACTCCTTTTCTTCTTGAAAAGTGGTAATGTCCAACATTGAATAATTTGAAATCTTAGAAACATAAAAGTCGTTATTCACACGAACCAATTCTTTTGCATCACCTTTTGAATAAGCGATGCGATTACCGAATACCAAGGGCGTGTTTTCTTTGCTGAACGATACGCAATGTGGATCTTTCCTCCCTGGATTCCTAAAGATGTCACAAGAACGATAGATGGAAGTTTTTATGTCAAATTCAGTAATGATTTTGGAAGTTTTTGGAGGAATGCATATAATTTGTTTCTCTGCTACTGAAACGCTGTTTGAGGAAGCATTCGTAACTGCTCTCGTTGAACCATAAACATATCCATTTTTGTATGTAGTTTGATTGCCATACGCATTACCTGTGCCATACGAACCCATTTGGTAGTAGTTTGCATTTGCTGAAGCATTTGATTTGTTGACATATGAACCATAAATATTGGTTAATTGACTCGACGCAACATAAGACCTGCTGTTTGTGAAGACCCTATTTCGATAATAATCATAGGCTACACCATTCTCGACATAAAAGCACTCATCAAGATGCAAGTAAATGTTTTCTGAAGTCTTGTTATGGAACACAAAACCTATTTCTCCATACTCTTTCCAGAAGTTATAGAGGATCTGACAATTCTCATCTTCAAAAACCATACAGTTTTCTTGCATTGAAATGTCAGAAATCGGTTGTGCTTGGTACATTTGGTAATAGGTAGTTGGTGCACATGATGAAAATGCTGCACATACTGCAACTAAAAAGAAAAAACGTTTCATTTTGTTTACCCTAAATCCGTGACGGGCGCAACTTCTAATTGTTTGTTATTGATTTAATTGATTTGAATTACCTATCTGACCCAACAAAAAACAGCGTGGAATCAATTCCTTGCTTGACATCCGGGTTTCCACGCCCACTCTTCTAACAAGTATTCCACGCCGTACCAAGTACGGCATTTGTTTACTTGCCCTTGAAGAGTTGCCCCCGTCAAACGAGGACAAGTGGAAAAGTGGATGTCAAGGACAGCAACAAGTGCTATCTGATTATAATATGCCTTTTGGGTTTATCTTTTTCTTTTGTTTGATTATTTTGGTTCAACTAATGATTCTATTCTCTTATGTAACTCTATGATTCACAACCTCATCAAATCCGTAACAGCATAAACACGGCTGAGGTTATGGAAGGTGAAAAACTGGTCATCAAGAATCATCCAGTCCTCGCGTTCCTTCACTGACAGTTTCTTAATGTCGGGGAAAAAGCTTATAGGCACGATGACAACTCGTCCGTCAGTCAGCACCGCGCACAATTTGCCTCGATATTCGCTGAAATTGAGGCTTTTAATGCCCACATTTGTCTCCTTTATCTTACACATAATTATTCAATATTTCTAACTATTGTCTTTTCACCATTAAAACAACGGGAAATCTGCTCATTTATGAACTTCCAATTCTTGGATATTGCCTCCACCAGCATTTTGTTTTCCTTTTGCGACAATTTCGATTCAGCGATTTCAACACACTGCTCACCATTCTTCTCAATCCAAATCTTTGCTATAGATCGTTGGTGACGGCCATTTCTAAAGAACACATGCACATGCCGACGATTGTCATTTTTGTCCGTTGGTATCGACACAAGCATGAAAAGTTTTATGAAGGCAAGTTGTCCCATTTCTTTGTTTTTCCGCCTGCAAATATAAACATTTTTCCTCCAAACAAGGATAGTGGCCAAATTAATCACCAAAGGCGACCCCAAAACGGAGTCGCCTTTGCTTTTGAATGGTTGTCTTCTCGGAAATTACACCATCAATGCGCCGACGAGGCCCAAGATAGCATAGAACTCGGGAAGAGCGGCGTAAATCAGTGTGTTGGTGAACACGTCGTGACCTTGGCTCACACCGACGATACCGTTGGCGCAAACCTGCCCTTGACGCATAGCCGAAATCATGCAGACCAAGCCCACGCAAAGACCCACGCCAAAGATGACGAGACCATTCGACGGGTCGGCTTGCATCTTGCTCAACAGCATAAAGAAGGCCACAAAGCCGTAGATGCCTTGCGTGGCCGGCAGTGCCGACAGCACCATGAAATTGCCCGACGCCTCGGGACGTTTCTTGAGGCCGCCTTCGGCAGCGTTGCCCGCCGTCGAAGTGCCGATTGAACTTCCGATACCTGCCAAGGCCAACACGAGGCCTAAACCGAGATAACCTAAAATTGTTGCTAACATGATTTTGATTGTTTATTGATTATTGTTTAATTGTTGATTGTCAATACTAACTACGGATTTCACGGATTTTACAGATCCAATTCAGAATTTTTGATTTCTTGTCCGACATCCGTTTAATCTGTATAATCCGTAGTTCTTCATATTCATGATTGTAATGGTTTATACCTCCTACCCGTTCCTTCGTAACCTGAGTTTTTGAAGAACTCGAGGAAGTTGAGTCGCAAGGGATGCACGAAGGCACCCAACACGCACATGGCGACATTGAGCACATGGCCGACGACCACGATGAGGATGAAAGCCACCCAACCGAAACCGCCATCACCAAGGGCTTGCAAGCCAATGGCATTGAAGGCCTCACCAAGTTTGGCACCAGCCAAACCCAAGGCGTACAAGCGCAAATAACTCAACACGTCGCCGAGCAAGCCCGTGGCCGTGTTGTAGGTATCCCACAAGCCTGAACCGAAGTTGAGCAAAGGATTGCGTTTCAGGTCGTTGAGGAAGAAAATGCCCAAGGCGGAGAGGCTGCCTAATACGATGATAATCCACTTCGTCAGGGCCTTGTCCATCACGCCCATCAAGGCGAGACCGCCCACAATGACACCGCCCACGATGAGCAACGTCCAGCCCCAAGTGCCCAAGGAGTTGGCGAAGCCTTTCACCTTGGTACTTTGGTAAGTCTTGACAATCATAGCGAGACAGATGTGTACGATACCTACGAGCAAGGCCAAAACCATTGTGCCGTCATAGCCTGCAATCTGCGAAGGCAGCATGAAACGCTTCACCGCGTCGGGGATGCACTTCCAAGAGAGCATATCCGTGGAGAAGAAGGTGTGGAACAGCAAGCCGATGACCGTGGTGGCAATGCCCAAGGTCACGCCGAGAGGCGCAATCTTGCCCAACACTTTCTTCAGCCCGAGGCTCGCCAAGATGAGCACGAGGCCGTAGCCCGCGTCGCCCATGCAGAAGGCGAAAAAGAGCATAAAGAAGATGGAAATGAACACGGTCGGGTCGAACTCGTCGTATTTGGGCCGACCGTACATATCGGTAAGCATCTCAAACATCGAAACAAACTTGTTGTTTTTCAACTTGATTGGCGGATTATCATCGGCTTTGGCCTTATCGACCAAATAAAGGATGTTTTCCTTTTCCAACATATCGTGCAAGGCAGGCTCGTTTTCGGCGGGAGCAAAGCCTTCAAAGACAGTGATATAGTCTTCGGCAGCCTTCTCGCCCGCAACATTGGCCAAATGCAAATCGAGTTTCGACAAAGTCTTGTCCAACTCGGCTTGAATCACAGGTTCGTGCCATTTCAGTTGGGCTAAACGATGTTCTTTTTCTTTCACCTGCGCCTCCAAGTCGGCAATTTGCTTCTCGATGGCGGCATAGTCGCGGTCGGGAGCAGGCAGTTCCTTCAGCGGGAAGTCGTAGTCGTCGGAATCGGAAACGACCACGAAATAGCTGTTGCCGCCGAGGTTCGAAATCTCGCTCAGCGCATATTGTTCTTTCCAAGCGGGGGCGATGGCTTTCGCCTTGTAGAAGTGGAGTTTCAGTCCGGTTTCCTTGAGGCGGTCGAAACTCTTGGCGTCGAACTGACCCCAAGGCACCAACTCATCCGCATCCTTGCGAAGTTGCGGCAGTTGGGCTTCGATGGCTTCCTTGTCGCGCACGGTCTCCATCACCTCCACGGCGAAGTCGGTCGGCTTCTGGCCTGGGTCTTCCGCTTTCTCGACTTCCTTCAAAGCCGAAAGCGCATCGCGGTAAACCTCCGCCCGCGCCGACAGCTTCTCCGATTTCTCGTCGATGGGCTTCAGCGAGCGGGTGATGTCCACCACGCCCACCGATTGCAACTTCTCCAAGAAGGCATCGGCATCGCCGCTCATAAGGATGAAATCATATTTTGTCATTTCAGTTACCATATTCTGCCTCCTCCTCTTCTATGTGTTTGTTTTTCACGATTTTCTGCGAAGCCTTGTCGAGGTTCTCCGCGTCTTCCATATATCGCTTGATCTTACGTATGGCTTCGTTGTAGCCAGGAATTTGCACCTTCTCGTAAAGGTTGACTTTCTGTGTGGTCTTTTTCCGTTGGTAGTCCAAAACGCGGCTCACCTCGGTATAGACCTCCGACTCGATGCCCAACTGCGCCAAGTTTTTCAGGATTTGAACGCCGTCGGCATACCACATCGGCTTGGTGAAGAGGTTGATGTCCTTCACGTCGAACAGCACCTCTTCCAAAGACGGCACGGGCACGCCCGCAATCTTGACGGTCTTCAGCTTGACATCGGTCACGGAAATCAGTCCTGGCTCAAATTCATTCCAAAGCCGGGCCATATACTCATACGACTTGAGTTCAGCCTCTAACTGTGCGACAAGGCTCTCCGAATGTTGCTTGGCTTTCTTCACCTCAAGGCGCAGCGCGCTCTCCTTGCTCTTCAGCGTGGGGAGGGCACGAGTCCGCGTCTTGAGCTGCTTGTTCATCTCATTCAGCGAGGTCTTGTTATATTGAAATTTGATGGCCATGATTACATTATAATGGATGTGTGCATGGGGTTCACTACCCTAACGCCTTTTACCGTCATGGCGGACAAAAATCCGCCATCTCCTATGCGCGAAGACAGTCTTTCACGCTTGGGAGATTGCGGGTCAAGCCCGCAATGACGATTAAGGGTCAAGTGAGATGTTCCCATATTATTCTTTCTCTTTCCAGTATTTTTCAATGAGTTTCTCCTTCAAACCCGTTTCGGCCTTAGTGAAATACTTGCCGAACAACTCCCAAGCCGTGTCGAGCATCTCAGTAATCGGGATGTTGACGTCGATGGCGAGGAGGCGCGTGGCGTATTCCTTGGCATAATCGAGGCAGCGCAGGTCGTAGTCGCTCAGGTCGAAGCCGTTCTCCAGCTTGGTCTTGGCGTTGGAGGCATCGGCGTAGAGTCGCACCGAAGTGTTCATCACTGCGCTATGGTCCTCACGGGTCTTCTTGTTCTGCACATGCTGTTTCAAACGCGACAGCGAGCGGAACGGGTCCACGATGACCTTGCCCGAATCGGCATCGGCACGGAGGAACAACTGACCTTCAGTGATGTAACCCGTATTGTCGGGGATGGCGTGCGTGATGTCGCCATCGTTCAAGGTCGTCACGGCGATGATGGTGATGGAACCGCCATCGGGCAACTGCACGGCCTTTTCGTAAATCTTCGCGAGGTCGGAGTAGAGCGATCCGGGCATAGAGTCCTTGGATGGGATTTGGTCCATACGGTTGCTCACGATACTCAAAGCGTCGGCATACAAAGTCATATCGGTGAGCAGCACCAACACCTTCTCGTTCTTATCGACGGCGAAATATTCCGCAGCGGTCAAGGCCATGTCGGGAATCAGCAGACGCTCGACAGGCGGTTGGTCGGTGGTGTTCACGAAACTGATGATCTTGTGCAAGGCTCCGGCACTCTCAAACTCGTTTTTGAAAAACAGGTAGTCGTCGTTAGAAAGACCCATGCCGCCGAGGATAATCTTATCGACATCAGCGCGGAGGGCCACCATACTCATCACCTTGTTATAAGGCTGGTCGGGGTCGGCGAAGAACGGAATCTTCTGTCCCGAAACCAAAGTGTTGTTCAAGTCGATGCCCGCGATACCCGTGGGAATCAGCTCGGAAGGCATACGACGCTTGTAGGGGTTCACGGAGGGACCGCCAATTTGGCGTTTCTCGCCCTCCACAGCCGGACCGCCGTCGATAGGCTCGCCGTAGGCGTTGAAGAAACGGCCAGCCAGTTCGTCGCTCACGTTCAAGGTGGGCGGCTCGCCGAAGAAGGTCACTTCGGCGTTGGTCGGGATGTCTTCCGTGCCGCCAAACACCTGCAAGGTGACGGCGTTGTCCTTGATTTTCACCACCTGCGCCAAACGACCCGCCACGACAGCGAGTTCGTCGTTGGCCACGCCTTGCGCCTCAAGGGTCACGGTGGCCTTGGTGATGGCGGTCAGCTTCGTATAGATGCGTTGAAAGGCTTTCTCACTCATGTTTCAGTTCCTCCTTTAACTGTCCAAGATATTTTTCAAAGTTTTCCGACTTGAATTCCGAGTAGTTCATCTGTCGGCAGATGTTAATCAGGCCCTTGAAGTAGGTCGTACACTCCTCGAAGTTGTCGAACTTGAAGCTGCGGTCGCAGATTTCGAGCACAAGGTCGAGCATGAACTTTTGGCGTTCAAGTGGCGTTGAGCCGTCGATTTCATCGAAAGCGTCTTGCTGAAGTATCACAAAGTCAATGAGTTCCGACTTCCAATATTGCTCGTGGTACGACATCGGCACGCCGTCATCGCCCAAGATGTTGATTTGCTCGTAGGCATCTTTACCCTTACGGATGATGTATTTCGTCTTCGTCACCTTATCGACCCAACCCTTTTCAATCTTGTTGTCAAGATATTCAATGATTTCAGGATATTCGAGGTATTTCGAGTAGGAATCCACGGGATCGACGGCGGGATAGCGCTTCTTGTCGGCGCGGTTCTGCGAAAGGCCATAGAAGCAACGGGCCGCTTTCTTGGTGGATTCGGTGACAGGTTCCTTCAAGTTACCGCCGGCAGGCGACACCGTTCCGATGAAGGTGATGGAACCCGACTGGCCGTTGTTCAGTTTCACATAACCCGCACGAGCGTAGAAGTTGGAGATGATAGCCGACAAATCGACAGGGAAGCCGTCCTGGCCGGGCAGTTCCTCCAAGCGGTTACTCATCTCACGCAAGGCCTGCGCCCAACGCGATGTGGAGTCGGCGAGCAGCAAGACCTTCATTCCCATGGCGCGGTAGTATTCGCCAAGGGTCATGGCCGTATAGACCGAAGCCTCACGAGCCGCGACCGGCATATTGGACGTGTTGCAGATGATGATGGTACGTTCCATCAGGCTACGACCTGTGTGCTTGTCCTTCAGTTCGGGGAACTCGGTGAAGATTTCCACCACCTCGTTGGCACGCTCGCCGCAGGCCGCCATGATGATGATGTCGGCGTCGGCTTGCTCGGCGAGGGCATGTTGCAGCACGGTCTTGCCGCAGCCGAAAGGTCCGGGGATGAAGCCCGTGCCGCCTTCCGCGATAGGGTTCAGCGTGTCGATGGTACGCACACCTGTCTCCATCACCTTGAAGGGACGCGGTTTCTCCGCATAGCCGCCCACGGCCACCTTGACGGGCCATTTCTGAATCATCGTCACCTTCACTTCCTCGCCTTCCGCGTTGGTCAGCACGGCGATGGTGTCGGTGATTTTGTATTGTCCGGCTTTGGCCACCGCCTTCACGGTGTAAGTGCCCTTGAAGTTGAACGGCACCATGATTTTGTGGGGCAGCCAGCCTTCCTTGACTTCGCCCAACCAGTCGGCGGCCACCACTTGGTCGCCAGCCTTGGCGAGGGGCGTGAAGTCCCAAAGTTTCTCTTCGTCCAAGGCCTTGGTGTATTCACCGCGTTTCAGAAACACGCCCGTCATGGTGGCGAGGTTGTTCTGCAGGCCGTCGAAGTTGCTCGAAAGCAAACCGGGGCCCAAGGTCACTTCAAGCATATAGCCTTGGAATTCCACCTTGTCGCCGATTTGGAGGCCGCGCGTGCTCTCAAACACCTGCACGGAGGCCTTGTTCCCGTTCACCTTGATGACCTCCGCCATCAGCTTGGTACCCGCCAAGTCGATGAAGCAGATTTCATTCTGTGCCACAGGGCCGTCCACCTCCACAGTGACGAGGTTTGCAATGATTCCTGTAACTTTTCCTTTTGTCTTCATTTATTTCAAGATTTCTAATTTCTATATTTCTTATTTCAAATTTCAAGATTTCAAGATTTCAAAATTAATACAACGGCAACCCCCGATAGAATCGCGATGCCAAAACTCAACAAAGTGCCGACCAAAACATATTCCGACTTCACCGTATCCGTTTCCCTAAATCTCAGCAAAGACTTGGCAGCCAACAAAAAGCCTATGGCTTCATATTGTCCCAACATGACAAAAACCAGCGTAAGCATCCGCTCCATATTGCCAATCACACGACCCGCATTGGGCAAACTTTGTTCTTTTCCGCTGTCAGGAATAGATATTTTTGCCTCCTTAAAGATGTTCTGGATAATGAAATTGGCAGGACGCAAACAAAACGCGAATGCCACAATCCATAACAACACCTTCGTTTCGGGCAACCATATCGGGAGCGAGATTACACCTTTATTAAAAAGAGCCACCACCGCGACAATGACCACCAAATGCAGCAACTGGTCAATGAAGAACGCGCCTTTCAGGTTCTTACAAACCGATTTCAAGCCGTCAATGACAAGATGCAGCACCGCAATCAGCAACGCCGCCCACCAATAGCCCACACTCAGCGAGAACAACCAAGCGCAAGCAAAGGTAATCAACGCATGAATGTACAAATGCCTCGATTTGAACGCATTGTCGGCCTTGCTCTTGCAGGAATTTTCTGTCTGCAAATAGAAGTCGCTGACAAGGTGCGCCAAAAGTTGCAATATGAGGAGTTTGCACATCATTGTTCGAAGTTCAGTTTTTCAAAATAGTTTACAGCGGATTCGATGGCAGGCCAACCAGCAGAATTACTATGTCGATTTACCGTCGGTTGCTTTATATTCAACAACTTTGCTATTTCATTCTCCTGTTTTCCCGACAACTTATTATATACGATTTCACTTTGGATGGATGTTGCCTTTTTCAGCACAACATCCAATAATCCCAACATGGTATCTATTTGTTCAGAAAGTGACTCGTCGTTGCACCCAAACAACATTGTTCTTTTCGTGGAAGTCCTGCCTTTATCCGATTTTAGTTGGTTTTCCAACAATCTCCCTGAATAATAGATTGCCTCCCCATCCAGAACATCTTGTTTTTTATCAACGGTGCGCATTTCGCCAACGCCAATAGCCAGCCGAACACCATATTTCTTGAACAACTCACGTTTGACATTCGTTTCTTTTCCCCATGAAAAAGTCTTTTTCACCAAAGTTTTCAATAACAATGCCGTTCTAAATGCTTCATGCGGGTCGAACAAGAAAATCTCAACCGAATCGCCTTTAAACAACCTTCCCCAATTCTTGCCCTGCGACTTTTCTGCAAGTTCATCAAGGAAACGACGTATTTCCGATTGCAAAAGGGTCAACTCCTCCACCTTTAATGCTGTGGAAGAAACGATGTCTGCCGAAATTGTTGCTCTTACCATTTATTTTCTCTTTTATCTCTATATAAATATAAGGTTTGGAACTTATATTTTCCATTTATTAGGCTCAGAACTTATATCTCATTCTTATAACCTTTAGAGGCTATATTTACACTTTATAGCGTCTTGACACTATATTTGCACTTTATAGCGTCTTGATACTATATTTTCCCTCCTCCGCTCAAATCCAAATTCGCGCTCGTGCCTCTAATCTCTTGAACCAATTTCTTGAACATTTCCCGACCCTTATTAGCATCGAGTTCGGCCCAGCGTTGGACGGTCTTGGCCTTGACGAGGAAGGCGAGGATGGCGTTCATGTTGAAGTAGTCCATGCGGGCGATGTCGCTGGCCTTCTCCCATTTCAGTTCGTCCATTTTCTGCTCGCGCTCCACGAAGTCGGCATCGGCGAGGATGTCTTGGATTTGTTTCTCCTCCTCGAAGTCGGCCTCTGGCAGTTCCACGATGTAGTCTTCCCCATTCTTGCCGAGGCGTTTGGCCAAATAGTTCACCTTCATATTGCGCAGGCGACCGTCGAAGTCGAAATACTCGCGGATGAAGCGGTTCTTGCTCTCGGCGGCCTTGGTGTAGAAGTCGGCACCCAAAGAGTTTTCATCGAAACCATCCTCCATAAGTTCGACCAATTGTTGGTCTTTCTCGGAAAGCAGTTCCATAATCGACTCTTTCACAGCGGCATAGTCGAAGCCCGCGTTTTCGAAGCCCGAAGTCAGTTCCGGCAAGCCAGCCACGATATAGACGTAGTTATCCATCAGCCAAAGAGGATTTTCTTGGTGGCGGGACGCAGGTAGTTGGCAATGAGTTGGGTGAACTCCTCGTCGGTGAAGTTAAGCATATAGCCGCCTTCCTTGGGCGAAATCTTGAAGCCGCCGTTCATCTTCTTGGAATAGTCAACCTTCACCTCGCCCTTGAATTGCTTGGCGATTTCGTTTTTCACGAAAGGCTCCACCTCTGCCTTCAGCGATTCGGGCAGGATAAGGCTCAAATCGACAGGCGAAGCGTTTTGTGGGTTGAAAGCCTTCACCACACTCGCAATCAGTTCTTTCGCAAAAGCAGCATTGCCCATGTTGGCTTTCACGCCTTCTTGGGCGGCCTTGGTCACCACCATTTTCTCGATTTCCTGTTTCGTCACGGCGATGCTTTGTGTGGCGGCCATCTTCACGTCGGCGGTCACCTTGGTTTTCAGTTCTTCGGCTTCCTTGTTGGCTTGGGCGATGATGCGGTCGGCCTCGGCCTTGGCGTATGCCACAATGCGATTGGCCTCAGCCTGAGCCTTTTGCACCAGTTCTTCGCCATCGTGTTTTCCTTTCGACAAGCCCTCGTTATAGAGCCTGTCGGTCAATTGTTGCAGTTTGTCTTGCATATATTTTTCGTTTTGTTGTTGCCATTGGATTTGCATGCAAAATTAAGCATTCCAAATCACAAAACGAAAAGAAAACGGAAATATTTCATCAAAGCCCATAATACGACCCCAAAACTTTTGCAAACCATTGGCCGGGCAGGATGCGCTTCAGCAAGACGGAGAGTTTCTGCTCGAATGAAGCCACGACATAGCCGTTTCGAGGGTTGTTTTTCCTGATGATTTGACTGATTTTCCGGGCCAAAACGACGGGTTTGAGGCCACCGTTTTCGTCGTGTTCCACTTTGTCAATCGCTACTTGATAAACCGGATAGGCTTGAAGCGCTGCCTCGTCGGCCACTTTTTTGCGGCTGCCTGTGAAGCCCGTTGCAAAGTCGCCGGGGCGCAAAACCACGACCTGAATGCCGAAGGATTTGGTCTCCAGACGCAGGGCCTCGCAATAGCCCTCGATGGCGAACTTGCTGGCGGAATAAAAGCCTTGGAACGGCAGTCCCATCAGGCCGCCGATGCTGCTCAAGGCAATGATTTTGCCGCTTTTTTGCTTGCGCATATAAGGCAAGACCGCATCAACGCAATGCACAAAACCCATGAAGTTGGTGTCCATCTGCATACTGATTTCCTCCTCGGAGGCAAACTCCAGCGGGCCGCCGATGCCCATACCGGCATTGTTGACCAACACATCCATACGACCTTCTTTTTCAACGATTTGCCTAACGGCTTCGTTCACGGCTTCGCGGTCGCGGACATCCAGACGGAGGTAATGCACATCAGGCAAAGGCTCCACCTCGCGGCGCACCGTGCCATAAACAGTGTGACCTTCTCGCGAAAGCATTCGGGCCGTTTCGAGGCCAAAGCCTGATGATATGCCTGTAATGAAAACTACGGATTTCACGGATTCTGCGGATTATTTTCGCCCCAAGGGGCGATACTTCAGTAACCGTAGGTCGTGACCTACGGCAGCACCCCGATAGGCGATCATATCACTCCTATCTCCCTAAAAGCCCTCGTGATTTTCTCGACCGCCTCGTCCACCTGCCCGAAAGTGTGTGTCGCCATCAAGGCAAAACGAATCATCACGTCGTTTTCGGGAACGGCAGGAGCGATAACGGGAGTAACGAACACTCCGTCTTCAAAAAGCCTGTTGCACAACCAGAAAGCCTTCTCGGAGTTGCGCACCAACAAGGGGATGATAGGCGTGCAGCTGTGACCTGTGTCGAAGCCCCGGTCTTGGAACTGCTTTCGGGCATAGTCGCTCAAGTCCCAGAGATGCTTGATGCGTTCAGGCTCGTTGAGCATAATGTCGATGGCCTTGCTGACAGAAGCCACGTTGGCGGGCGGCATACTTGCGCTGAAAATCAGGGAACGGGCGTTGTGTTTCAAGTAGTTGATGATGTCGAAGTCGGCGGCGATGAAACCTCCGAGCGATCCAAACGACTTGCTGAACGTGCCCATGATCAAATCGACCTTGTCGGTCAAGCCGAAATGGTTGGCTGTGCCGCGCCCCTGATGGCCCAACACGCCGAGCGCATGGGCATCATCGACCATAATGTCGGCATTGTATTTTTCGGCCAACTCCACCATTTCAGGCAGGGGAGCGATGTCGCCTTCCATCGAGAAGATACCGTCGGTCACGATAAGCTTGACGCTATCAGGGGTGGCGAGCTTCAGCTTGGCCTCAAGGTTGTCCATGTCGTTGTGGTTGTATTTCCACACCTTGCCGAACGAGAGGCGGCTGCCTTCGATGATGGAAGCGTGGTCGAGGCTGTCCAGAAGCAGGTAATCATTGCGTCCGCAAAGCGCCGACACCACACCCAAATTCACTTGGAAACCCGTGCTGAAACACACGGCGGCTTCCTTGCCCACCAACATGGCCAATTTTTCCTCCAAAGCGACATGAATATCGAGTGTTCCGTTCAAGAACCTTGATCCTGAGCAACTTGTACCATATTTCTTGATGGCTTCGATGGCCGCTTCCTTCAGTCGCGGGTCGTTGGCCAACCCAAGATAGCTGTTCGAACCGAACATCAGCACATCCTTCCCGTTGATTTTCACCACCGTGCTTTGCTCCGATTCTATAGGCTTGTAGTAGGGGTAAATCCCTTTGGCCTTGGCCTCTTGGGGAGCCCTGTAGCGAGCGCAAGATTGTCGTAATAAGTTAGTTTTCATTATGTTGTGTTTAAATTTTCTTTGAATAAGTCCTCGCCCTCTTGATCAGGTCGCGCTCAAGATAACGCCACAGGTTCTGCACGCTGGTGTTGTCTTCGAGCTCGCGCGTCGACTCGATGAACTTGATGCCATTCTTCGTGATGCCTTGGGCGAACTTGTGGAAAATCATCGCATTGACGCCCTTGTTCTTGTATTTCTCCTCGATGGCGATGAGCAGCAAGTCGATAGTGTCGTTTTGCTTGAACGCCTTCAGCAAATGATACCAACCCATAGGGAAAAGGCTCCCGCCGGCTTTTTGCATGGCCTTCGAAAGCGAAGGCAACGCCACGCCAAAGCCCACCACGTGTTCGTCGGCATCGAGGACGATGGAAACGTAGTCCACATTGATATTGGTCACAAACTGTTTCTTCAGGTCCTCACATTGGCCGGGTGTCAGTTCAGAGAAACCATGCAGCTGCGAATAAGCCGAATTGAGGCACTTGAACACATCGTCGAGATAAGGCATCAGCTCGGCACGGTTGCTGATAGGGGCCTCATGCAGGCTGTTTTTGACCGAAACCAACTCGGCCATGCGTGCATAACGCTCAGGGATGACATCGGGCACCTTGATCAGATATTCCACATAATCAATATCCTTGGTGTAGCCCAAGTCGAGCAGATGCTGCTCATAATAAGGCGCATTGTATTTACCGTAGGCCGTCGGCAGCTTGTCGAAACCTTCCACCAGCACGCCAGCGGAGTCGAATTCGAGGAAGCCTGTAGGGCCGCATATCGTGTCCATGCCTTTTTCCTTGGCATAGCCTTCCACGGTTTCCATCAGGGCTTTGCTGACCTCGCGGTTGTCGATGAAGTCAATCCAGCCAAAACGGCAGACCTTCTCGCCTGTCTTTTCGTTGTATTTCCGGTTGACAATGCCAGCCACGCGACCCACCACTTTGCCTTTTTCGTTGCAAGCCAGCCAATACTTGCCTTCGCACACCTCAAAGGCGTGGTTTTTCGAAGGCGAAAGCGTATCGCGGTCCATCGACTCGATTTGCGGAACGTAATACGGATTACCTTTATATAGAGCGTTCGGGAAATGGACAAAAGCCTTCAATTCCCGCTTCGTCGTAACTTCTTTTATCTGAATCATCATGCAAAAATAAGGTTTTATGATATTCAACGGCCTAAAAAAATGCATTTGAAAGACTTTTTTTCTTTTTTTAAAAAAAACTGCCGAGCGAAAAACAATAATTGATAAATTTGCGGCTCATTCCGTTCCGACGGATTGAAAAGGTTTGAAATAGAAATAGAAACAACAAGATACAATATGTCAAAAGGTAAAATCACTCAGATTATCGGCCCTGTGGTTGACGTTTACTTCGAAGGCGGCGAAGCCAGCCTCCCGAAGATTCACGACGCTTTGGAAGTGGTTCGCCCCAACGGGAAGCGCGTGGTGCTGGAATGTCAGCAGCACATCGGCGAGGATTCGGTGCGCACCATCGCCATGGACTCGACCGACGGCCTCATGCGCGGCATGGAAGTCACCCTTTCGGGCAAGCCCATCTCCATCCCCATCGGCAACCAAATCAAAGGCCGACTGCTCAACGTGACGGGCGACGCCATCGACGGCATCGGCCAGCTTGACCGCAAAACCGAATACCCCATCCACCGCGAACCGCCCAAGTATGAGGACTTGGCCACCTCGAAAGAGGTGCTGTTCACGGGCATCAAGGTCATCGACCTGCTTGAACCTTACCTGAAAGGCGGCAAAATCGGCCTCTTCGGTGGCGCAGGCGTGGGCAAGACCGTGCTCATCATGGAACTCATCAACAACATCGCAAAAGGCTACAACGGCTACTCGGTGTTTACTGGCGTGGGCGAGCGCACCCGCGAGGGTAACGACCTGCTCCGCGAAATGATCGAGTCGGGCATCATCAAATACGGCGACGAGTTCGTCAAGGCCATGGAAGAAGGCGATTGGGATCTTTCGAAGATTGACAAGAAAGCCCTTGCCACCTCGCAGGCCACATTGGTCTTCGGCCAGATGAACGAGCCTCCTGGGGCGCGTGTGTCTGTCGCCCTTTCAGGGCTGACCGTGGCCGAGTCGTTCCGCGACGACACCAACGACGACCAAAGCGACATCCTGCTCTTCATCGACAACATCTTCCGTTTCACGCAAGCTGGTTCGGAGGTGTCGGCCCTACTGGGTCGTATGCCTTCGGCTGTAGGTTACCAGCCCACCTTGGCCACAGAGATGGGCCAGATGCAGGAACGCATCACTTCAACAAAGAACGGGTCAATCACTTCAGTGCAAGCCATCTATGTGCCTGCCGACGACTTGACCGACCCGGCACCCGCCACCACCTTCTCGCACTTGGACGCTACAACGGTATTAAGCCGTAAGATTGCCGAGTTGGGCATCTATCCCGCCGTGGACCCCTTGGATTCCACCTCGCGCATCCTCGACCCGAACATCATTGGCGAGAAGCACTACAACACCGCACAGCGCGTCATCCAACTGCTGCAACGCAACAAGGAACTGCAAGACATCATCGCCATCCTCGGCATGGAAGAACTCTCTGAGGAGGACAAGATTGTCGTGCATCGCGCCCGCCGTGTGCAACGTTTCCTGTCGCAGCCGTTCCACGTTGCCGAACAATTCACAGGCTTGAAGGGCGTGATGGTGCCGATTGAGGAAACCATCCGTGGCTTCAACATGATCATGGACGGCGAAGTCGACCAATATCCCGAAGCGGCCTTCAACCTCGTGGGCACCATCGACGAGGCCATCGCCAAGGGTGAGGAACTGATGAAAAACGCTGCCAACAATTAATATAAGGTGTGATGAAAGTCGAAATCATTTCACCGAGCGCAACGCTGTTTGCAGGCGAAGCCACCAGTGTCACGGTGCCGAGCCAGATGGGACCATTTACCCTGCTGGAGCACCATGCCGCCATCGTCGCCATCCTTGAGGCCGGCAAAGTAAGCCTCACCGACGGCAAGGGCGAGCATAAGGAGTTCGACATCAAGGGCGGCTTCACCGAGAACCACGACAACCAACTGACCATCTGCGTTGAGTTATGAAAAAGAAAGTGCTGACAAAATACTTGGCTGTTTTTCTGCTGCTCTGCATCGTCTTTGACGGCATTCTGCTCTGCTTCTTTGCCGACAAGCCTTGGTGGAACAAGTGGATGATCATGGCTCCCAACCTCTTCATGATTCTCGGTGCCTTCTATTGCCACCTGATGCAAAAGAACGTGGAAGCCCATCCCAACAAGCTCACCTGGCTTTTGGTTTACAAAGGCATCAAGATGGTGCTTACAGTGGCCGCTTTGGTGCTTTACATCGTCTTCGTCAAGGAAAGCAGTCGGGCTTTTGTCATCATCACGGCTTCGGCCTATCTCATCGCACTTTTCGCGGAAACCTGCGTTTACAACCACTTTATCAAGAACTTGAACAAAGTTAGCAAGGCATGAAAAATGTTCTGAAACATATTGCGCTGTTCCTTTTCCTCGCTATGATGGCTTTTGCGCCCGAACAAGGCTTTGCGCAAGAGCCTGAAAAGGAGAAGTCGGAGGAGTTTGACGCCAAGTCGTTCATCTTCGGCCACACGGGCGACAGCTATTGCTTCCACATCACGGAAATCCACGGGCATCCCGTGTGCGTGTGGCTACCCGTCATCGTGAAGTGCAAGGACGGCGGCGGCTGGCACTGCTTCTCGTCGAAGCACGTCTGCGAGTTGAAAGAGGGCGAGACCTTCAACCACAACGGCGCCAATTTCTACATCCCGCCCATTAGTGCCGAGAGGTATCCGGGCAAGTTGGTGGAGGTGAAAGCCGACGGCAGCATCTCGCGCCCGTTCGACATTTCGTTCACCAAAAACGCCTTCGGCATCTTCCTCGTGTGCGGCTTCATGTTGGCCTTCTTCCTGCCCGCCGCGAAGAAATACAAGAAAGACCCGATGGGCAAACCCACCAAGTACCAAGGCTTGGTGGAATGGCTCACCTATATGGTTTTGGACGGCATCATCCGCCCCAACATCCCCGAAAAGAAAGTGAAGAAATTCGCACCTTATTTGTTGACCGTGTTCTTCTTCATCTTCTTCGCCAACTTGTTCGGTCTCATCCCGTTCTTCCCCTTCAGTGCCAACGTGACGGGCAACCTCAGCATCACTTTGGTCTTGGCCTTGATGACCTACTTCTTCGTGAACGTCTTCGGCAACAAGCACTATTGGAAAGACATCCTCTGGCCCGACGTGCCTATCTTCCTGAAGGCTTTCCCGCTAATGCCCATCATCGAACTGATTTCGACCATCACCAAGCCTTTCGCCCTGATGGTGCGTCTGTTCGCCAACATCCTTGCCGGCCACATCATCATCATGGTGCTGATGGCCCTGATTTTCATCATCAGCGGCATGTATGGTGCAGGCATGGGTGGCGCAATGAGCGTCGTTTCCATCTTCATGACCATCTTCATGACGGCATTGGAACTGCTTGTGGCGTATATCCAAGCATACGTTTTCACCATTTTGTCATCGCTGTTTATCGGCATGGCACAGCATGAACCTGAACACGAGTAATCAGTTGAGAGTTGAAAGTTGAGAGTTGAGAGTTAGGAATTTTGGAATTTGAAATATACAATTAAACACTTAAACAATAAACACTTAAACAATTAAAAATCATGTTATTATCAACCATTCTTGAAGCAGTATCGTATGTGCCGGGTTTGGCCGCCATCGCCGCTGCTGTTGCAGTGATTGGTGCCGCTTTTGGCATCGGTAAAATCGGACAATCCGCCATGGAAGCCATGGCTCGTCAGCCCGAAGCCGCTGGAAAAATCCAGTCAGGTATGATCATTGCCGGCGCTCTCGTCGAAGGTGCAACGCTGTTCGCCATCGTCGTGTGCGTGTTGGCTGTGATGAAATAAGCCAACCCCGCTTGGGGCTTGGCCTCTCTCCCTATTAGGAGGGATGATTAAGCCCCAAGCCTTAACCTTCAAAAAAACAGAGAAATGGAACTATTTCTTCCCGAAAGTGGATTAGTGATATGGATGCTCATAGGCTTCCTCATCGTCTTCGTCATTTTGGCGAAGGTGGGTTGGCCGATGATCATGGGTGCCGTGGAACAACGCAACACCCAAATCGCCGACTCATTGCTTGCTGCTGAAGAGGCCAACAATGCCCTTGCAGGCATCGAGCAGAAACGGCAGGAAACCATGGCGGCAGCGCAGGCCGAGCAAATCAAGATCATGAAGGAGAGCCAAGACCTGAAGACCCAACTCATTGAGGAGGCGAAGACGCAAGCCCGCATGGAAGCCGAGAAAATCGTGACCGACGCCCGCCTGAAGATTGAAAAGGAGCAGGCCGAGGCTATGGCGCAAATCAAGAACGAGGTCATCGCCCTCAGCGTCGACATCGCCGAGAAACTGCTGCAACGCGAACTGCACGACAAGCAGTCACAAAGTGCCTACATTGAGCAACTGCTCAGAAACAACCAACCCCGCATTGAAGCCTAAGTTATGGACAACGGAAGAATATCGGTGAGATATGCGCGGGCTTTGTTCCAATTGGCCCAAGAGCAAGGCTGCGAAGAGGCTGTTTACAGCGGCCTGATGCGCTTTGCCCACAACTACCTTTTGGCTATCAGCCAGTTCAATGAGGTGTTGGCCAACCCCATCGTGGCGCGTGAGGAGAAAGTGAAGTTGATGGAGATGTCCGTGGGCGAGCCATTGCATGACACACTGAAGCAGTTCATCGCCTTTGTGGCCGACCAAAAACGCGAGAACAAGATGTTCTTTATCGCCATGAAATACATGGAGATGTATCGCGCCAAGCATAACATCCTAAGTACGCAAGTGACTACGGCCACCGAATTGCCCGAGGCGACCTACGACCGCATCAAGGCCTTCGTCAAGCAGACCTTCGACGCCGAGGCCGAAATGGAGGTCAGGATTGACCCTTCGCTCATCGGCGGATTCATCCTCGACATAGAGAACACGCGAATGGACGCAAGCGTGGCAGGACAACTCAACGCGCTGAAGAACAAGTTAAAAGGCAATTAGCTATCAGCCATTAGCTATTAGCTCAGCTTCGACCAAGCTAATGGCTAACAGCTAAAAGCTAACAGCCCAACAATTAAACAGACAACAATAAACAACAACATATATGGCAAACATCAAACCAAGTGAAATATCGAGCATCCTGCAAATGCAGCTCCAAAACATGAGCAACAAGGTTCAGTTTGAGGAGATTGGCAAGGTGCTGCAAGTGAGCGACGGCGTGGCGCACGTTTATGGCCTTGACAAGGTGCAGAGCAACGAACTCGTCGAGTTTGAGAACGGCACGATGGGCGTAGTGCTCAACCTTGAGGAAGACAACGTGGGCGTGGTGCTGCTCGGCCCCACCGAGGGCATCAAGGAAGGCGAGACGGTGAAGCGCACCCAACGCATCGCCTCCGTCATGGCGGGCGAGGGCATGTTGGGCCGCGTGGTGGACGGCCTCGGTCGCCCCATCGACGGCAAGGGTCCCATCCAAGGCAAGACCTACGAAATGCCTTTGGAACGCAAGGCTCCGGGCGTCATCTTCCGCCAGCCTGTGAACCAGCCGCTGCAAACGGGCCTCAAGGCCATCGATGCCATGATTCCCATCGGGCGAGGCCAGCGTGAACTCATCATCGGCGACCGCCAGACGGGTAAGACCGCCATCGCCATCGACACCATCATTAATCAGAAGGACAACTTCAAGAACGGCGACCCAATCTACTGCATCTATGTGGCTGTGGGACAGAAAGGTTCCACCGTGCGCAACCTCGTGAACACCCTCGAAAAATATGGTGCCTTGGATTATACCATCGTGGTCAGCGCAACGGCCTCCGATCCTGCCGCCATGCAGTTCTACGCGCCATACGCGGGCGTGGCCATCGCCGAATACTTCCGCGACACGGGCCGTCATGCGCTTATCATCTACGACGACCTCTCGAAGCAAGCCGTGGCCTACCGTGAAGTGTCCCTGATTTTGCGCCGTCCTCCGGGACGTGAGGCCTATCCGGGCGACATTTTCTACCTCCATAGCCGTTTGCTCGAACGCGCCGCCAAAATCATCAAGAACGATAACGTTGCACGCCAGATGAACGACCTGCCCGACAGCCTCAAGGACATCGTGAAAGGCGGCGGCAGCATCACTGCACTGCCCATCATTGAGACGCAGGCGGGCGACGTGTCGGCCTACATCCCGACCAACGTGATTTCCATCACCGACGGACAGATCTTCTTGGAAACCAGCTTGTTCAATGCGGGTATCCGTCCCGCCATCAACGTGGGTATTTCGGTTTCGCGTGTAGGTGGCAATGCCCAAATCAAGTCCATGAAGAAGGTGGCCGGCACCCTGAAACTCGACCAAGCCCAATTCCGCGAGATGGAGGCTTTCTCGAAGTTCGGCGCCGAACTCGATGCCGCAACCTTGGCCATCCTCGACAAGGGCCGCAAGAACGTGGAACTGCTGAAACAGCCGCAATATACGCCTATGCCCGTCGAAAAACAAGTTGCCATCATCTTCTGCGGCACTAACGGACTTTTGAGCAAAGTGCCGGAAAACAAGGTGCTTGAGTTTGAGAAACAGTTCTTGGACATCATAGAAGTGAAACACAAGGACGTGATGGCCCAACTGAAAGCCGGAAAGATTGACGACGACATCAAGGCTGTGCTGAAGGAAGAAGCGTTGAATCTGAGCGAACACTTCGTTTAATTGCTTTTGGCTTTTGGCCTTTGGCTTTTGGCAGCTTCATTAAAATGGTCATAGCTGCCAACAGCCAACAGCCAACAGCCAACAGCCAAAAAAAGAAAAAATGGCATCACTGAAAGAAATACGGGCCAGAATCGTTTCCGTCGCCTCGACGCAGAAAATCACGAGCGCGATGAAGATGGTGTCGGCGGCCAAACTGAAGAAGACCGAAGGCATCACCACACGTTTCCTGCCCTACAAGAACAAGCTGAGCGAGGCCTTGGCCAACTACCTCGGCTCGTTGGAAGGCGAAGTCAGCATCCCGTTGGCCGAGAAACGCGAGGTGAAAAAGGTGGCACTGATGGCCTTCTCGTCGAGCAGCGGGCTGTGCGGTGTCTACAATTCCAGCGTCTGCAAATTGTTCAAACAGGTGTATGAAGAATACGCCGAGAGCATTGGAAAAGAGAATGTTACCGTCTTTTTGGTCGGCAAGAAAATCAACGACTACGCCAAGAAATTCGGCATCAAAGTTGAAAAGCAATATGCACCTTTGGCCGAAAGCATGTCTTTCGACTTGGCCATGGAAATCAGCGATATGATGGTAGAGCTATTCCTGAGCAAGCAAGTGGACCGCGTGGAGTTGGTTTTCAACCATTTCAAGAACTCAGGCGTTCAAGTGCCCACCCGCGAAGTATTGCTGCCGCTGAAAGCCGAGATGCAAAGCGACGGAACGACGTTGGACTACATCGTGGAGCCCGACAAGGAGAATTTCGTCAACAGCTTGGTTCCCAAGGTAACCCGCACCAACTTCTACTCCATCATGCTCGACACGCTCACCGCTGAGCACGGCGCACGCATGACGGCCATGCACATCGCCTCCGACAACGCCGAACAGCTGTCGCAAGAGCTGAAAATCCTGTACAACAAAGCCCGCCAAAACGTCATCACCAACGAATTGATCGACATTGTCGGTGGCGCTGAGGCTTTGAATGGGTAAGTGAACTTTGCCGAAATGATAATCCAAGAAGTGCTGCCAATAAAATCATTTGGCAGCACTTTTTCTTTTTCAAGAATATTTTTGTCATAAATATTGTGTGCAATCTGCAACTTTATTCGGTGCAATTATCAGAAAAAGTTTAGAAAAAACTTCCATATATTTGTTTAATTCGTTAAGAAATTATAAACAAGTGATAAAACGTTGATTCATTGTTTTTTAAATAGCTTTTAACAACAAAATAATTATGTGTAAGGGAGAAAAAGACAAAGCCAATCAGATTCACATGGGAAGCATCGTGAAAGAACATGTGAACAGCAAAGGCATCAGGGTGTCATGGTTAGCTGATCAATTGCACTGCCATAGGAACAACGTATACAAAATATATGAAAAGGATTGGATTGACACACATATCCTATTGAAACTCTGTTACATTCTGGACTACGATTTCTTCGCCCTTCTCTCGCGGCATTACCAAGAACAAAGGAAAAAGAAATAGTCCATTCGTTTGCAGACGCACACAAAACGGCGAAGAAACGCACACCAATCAGGGGCTTTCAAAATAGTTTTTATAATTAAATCCCTCTAACTTTGCATTATCTGCAACATTAACCCCAAAAATACATAACATTATGACAAACAGTACATTAAAAAGGATTAGGGATGTTTTTTCCCTGATGAGTGCAAGTATGGGCAAAGGAAGATTCCTTTCGCTTATGGTGCTTTTGCTCGCAACCGCTGTTGTGGCAAAAGCCAACCCTATCGGCCTTTCAACGGCTCGAGAAGTGGGAGCCAAGTTCATCAATGCGAACACGAAGATGACTGTGGCCAACCCAAACTCACTGCGCCTTGTCACAACGTACAACACGAGCGATGGCACAGCTGCCTTCCATGTCTTCAACACTGAAAGGGGGTTCGTCATCGTTGCCGCTGACGACTGTGCTACGCCTATCCTCGGCTATTCCGACAAAGGCGCATTCGATATGGACAACATTCCTCCGCAGATGCAATTCTATCTGCAAGGTTTTGTTGAGCAAATACAGTACGGCATTGAGCATCACCTCATTGCCGATGCAAATGTGACCCAACAATGGTCGGCGGTACGTTCCATCGGACACCTCAGTTTCAACCGCGCCACCACCGCAGTGCAACCCTTGCTGACCGACACTTGGGACCAGGGCTGCTATTATAACAGCTTATGTCCTGAAGACCCCGATGGCTATTGCGGTCATGTTGTCACCGGTTGTGTGGCCACTTCGATGGCACAGATTATGCACTATTGGGGCTATCCTTCAACAGGTACAGGATCGCACACTTACACCCCTTCGGGCTATCCCACACAGACCGCCAACTTTGGCGCCACCACCTATCAGTGGGCCAATATGCCCAACAACTTGTCGTCATCTTCAAGTTCGACTCAAATCAATGCCGTAGCCACACTGATGTGGCATTGTGGCGTGGCAGTCGAAATGATGTATGGTGCAGATGGGTCTGGTGCGTATTCTGAAGATGTCGCAACGGCTTTGGTGAACTATTTCGGTTATTCCAACCAACTAACAGGAGTTTACAAGAGCAATTACAGCAATACCGTGTGGCTGAATATGATAAAGAGCAGTCTCGACTTAGGTCGTCCTGTCCATTATAGCGGCAATGACGGTTCTGGCCAATCGGGACACGCCTTCGTTTGCGATGGTTACGATTCCAATAATCTTCTCCACTTTAATTGGGGATGGTCCGGATCCTATAACAATTATTTTGCAGTGGACGCTCTTACGCCAAGCGGCTACAATTTCAGTTATGGCAACTTTGCCATCATCAACATTTTCCCGAACTGCACTTCAGGCACCTCCTATCAGGTGACAGCTACGGCAAGCCCGTCTTACGGTGGAACGGTGAATGGCTCCGGTTATTACGATTGTGGAGACGGTTGCACCTTGACGGCTGTTCCTGCCGACGGTTACATGTTCTGTTCGTGGACCGAGGGAGATGCAACGGTTTCAACCGAACCGACTTATTCTTTCACCGTGATGGACAACAGAAACATAGTAGCCAATTTTGTTGAGGCAAGTGGCGGCTCTTGCTCCCTTTTGTTCACTTTCAACGACTCTTATGGCGACGGTTGGAATGGCAATGCTCTTGCAGTGAGCTATAGCGAAGGCTGCAACAGTTACGAGGAACTGACTTTGGACAATGGTGCGTCAACTACTTTAATCCGCAACGTGATAGACGGAAGCCATATCGTCTTGGGTTGGATTGAAGGCGGTTGGCCAGAAGAATGTTCTTTCACCATCAGCTATGAAAACGGGGACATCATTTTCTCAGGATCCAACCTCAACAGCAGTTTCTCCTACGAATTTGATGTCAACTGCGACGGCACAACGCCGACTTATTACAACATCACTGCCACGGCTAATCCAACGCAGGGAGGTTCGGTGAGTGGCACAGGGAGCTTCACTTATGGCGAGGTTTGCACGCTGACGGCATCGGCCAACGATAACTACAGCTTCACGGACTGGACCAAGAACGGCCAAGTGGTCTCCACCAATCCCACCTACGAATTTACCGTAACCGAAGACGCCGACTTTGTGGCCAACTTCAGTTACAATGGAGGTGAAAACATCATCGAGATTGGCGATGGAACAAGTACGACATACAACACCCCGTTCAACTCATTGTGGGGCTACTCATTCGTTGAGCAGATTTACTTCGCTGAAGAAATTGGAACTTCAGCAACTATCTCTTCCATCGCTTTCAATATGCAGTCAGAAAACGATCAAACAAATGATATTGAGGTGTTTATGAAAAACGTGTCGAGAGACAGTTTTTCGAGCAATATGGATTACGAGCCTGTCACGGCTTCGGATATGGTGTATAGCGGCATTCTTTCCTTCCACCAAGGCTGGACAACCATCACACTTGACACCCCGTTTGCATACGATGGTACGAGCAATTTGTTGATTGCTATGCACGAATACACCCCGGGCTACACCACTCGTTATTTCTACTACACAGATACACCTAATGCTGTACTTTCTCATCACAGTGATAATGTAAATCCTGATCCTTACGATTTGGAGTCGTTCAACGGTAACAGAACTGTTTCAGGAAAACGTGCCAACCTTCAGCTTGGTATCACCACTGGCGGCGGCAGTGAACTTACAGTATATGACGGTACAGCTACCAACAATTACATCCCGGTATACGGCTTTTATGCCGATGCCTATCTGAAGGCTGAAATGGTATATCCTTCCAGCGAACTCGTTGCAATGGCCAATACTGACATCAACAGCATGAAGTTCTACGCCTCTACTCCTGCTACGGATGCTTGGACAAGTACCTTCCAAGTGTTCATAAAGGAAGTGGACGAGGCCACTATCGATGAATTCATTGGCACAGACGGTGCTACCTTTGTATACGAAGGTCTCCTCAATGGCACTGACTCTGAAATGGTAATTGACTTTAGCACGCCATACCATTACAATGGAGGCAACCTGCTGGTCGGTGTTTACAACATTACCACAGGTATTTACAAGTCCATCGCATGGGTTGGTGAGACCGTTGATGGTGCTTCGTTGCAAGGTTACAGCTATAATGGATTGGATGCCATCGCTCCAACCCAACGCAATTTCCTGCCCAAGACCACATTCTATTATAACCCAGCTTTCAATGGTACCGTGGACTTCGAGACTGGCGACTTCAGCCAAGCCGAGTTCAACAACGCGGTGAGCAGCTATCCATGGATGATTTGGAATGACAATACACACAGCGGCAATTATTGTATGACCAATGGCAACTCTGAGGTGCAAAGCTCTGCGTCATACATTGATGTCACGGCGGATTTCGTAAGAGATGGCTATATCTCTTTCTTCAGCCGCATCTCTTCCGAGTATAATTGGGACTTTGGCAGATTCTATATTGATGGTAATGAAATGCTTAACGAAAGTGGTGTTAGTGAATGGACTAACCAAATCTTTGAGGTGAGCGCTGGCACTCACACCTTCCGTTGGTCCTACGTCAAGGATGGTAGTGTCGACAGCGATGAAGACCGTTATTTCATCGATGACATCTATTTTGATGGTGTTTCCACGGAAGCCAATCTTGTCGTTACCCCCAATCCGATTGACCTTGGCTATCGCCCGAACAATGCTTGGATGCGTCCTTTGGAGGTCAATGTTTTCAACGAGGGTGCAAGCACCACGATTAACAATGTTTCGGTCACCAATGATTACTTCCAGTTAGGCTTTGGGGATGCGGTTGTTCCTTTCGTTTTGCATCATAATAATGGATTTGACTTCACAATTGGCACAGAAGGTGCCGCTTCAGGCACAGTCCAATCGAACCTGATTATCAATTATGGCAACAATGGGGAAACACAATACGACGTGACGGCCATAGCTTACAATCCCGTGAGCCCCGATGTTTGGGAGCTCGCCCAGACTGTGAATTCCTTCCCCTTCACGGCCACGCTCAACTCGGCCAACCATCCGCTTTACAACAACTACCGTTTGCCCCCAACTGGCATTGTTGACGGTGCTGATGCCGTATATAAACTCGTCTTTGCTGAGGACACCTACCTGAACGCCTCTGTCACAACCGGCGAAAACGGCAAAGTTGCCCTGTATAAAGAAGGTTTCAACGGTATTGGTGGCCCTGACCTCTATAATAATTACACTGGTCCAGAGATGGAAATTGAGGACTGGCTGTATTATGATAATGGGGAATATGCAACTGGAATCGGTGCTTCAGGAAGCGAATTCTGGTGGGGCATAAAGCTGGACGTATCGGCTTATGCAGGCGCATCACTAACAAAAGTCAGTGTTTATGACTGTGCCTATATGGAAGGCGATGTGATGATTTACCAGACCGAAGGAACACCTTCTGGTGAACCCGCACAGCAGCAAAGCATCACTTTGACAGGTTCGTCACAGTTTGTGGAGTTTGTCTTGAACAATCCTTATACTATTGATGCCTCACAACCCCTTTGGATTGTAATGCACTATATTTCAGGTGATAGTTGGCCTGCAGCAGCTTCCGATGATACTGGCGATCCAAACGGACGTTGGGTTTCATTGGACAACTATGATTGGCAAGATCTCACCAATTATGGTTTGAACTACACTTGGATGCTTCGCGGCTTCGTGACCAATGCAAACGGACGCACGATGGCTCTCGTCAACAGGGACGATGCGTTTGATGTGACGATTGGCGAAGAAACCAATACAACAGGTTACCATCCTTTCTACACCTTATTTAATTATTCCATCAGCGAACAGATCTTCCTTGCCAGCGAACTTGCCAATGCCGGTGCCAACACCTCTTTTATTAATAAGCTCAGCTGGTATGCCACCAATGCCCCAGGCTTCGAACAGCAAGGCATTAGCATTTGGATGGCCAATGTGAACTATCCCGAGATTCCAGCCACTTCTGTACTCACCAACGATATGACTTTGGTTTATACAGGCACAATGACCCCAGAAGTGGGTTGGAACGAGTTCGTATTCAATGAAGGCAGCTTCGCTTGGGATGGTGTGAGCAATGTCCTTATCTGCGTGCAAAGAAACAATGGGGAATGGAATTCAACTGTAAATTGGCAGTCGCACGATGCTGGATTCAACGCTTCTGGACGCCTTTATACCGACAATGCTCCATACGATATGACGAATGAATATTACAACCTGACACTTCAAACCGCCCGTGCCAACACTCGCTTTACCTTCAGTAACGACTTTGAAGGTGACATCAGCAATATGACCGTCATCCCAGGCACCTATTACCTTGTGGCCTCCTCCACCAGCAATGAGTGGACCATTGAAATCCATACGGACGAAGTGCCTTGCCCCGATCCGGCTTACAACCCGTCGCCAGCCAATTATGCCGAGGTCAATCCCAACCGCACCATTGAGCTGAGCTGGAAATTGGGTCCAAGAACCACGGAGTATAAGCTGATGTTTGGCGTCACGGAGAACTGTGAGCAGACATTGGTGGACTGGACGAGAGAGCTCAGCCGCCATTATACGCTTCCCGCCCTTATGGACGAGATGACTTATTATTGGAAGGTTGTGGAGCGCAACGATGGCTGTGAAACAGGTGTGGAAAGTCCCGTTTGGAGCTTCACCACCCGTCTCAACACGCCTCAGAATCTTTATGCTGAGCAAGACTTCATTATGGAAGGAAACAGTGCCGTGTTGCACTGGTCGGTTCCGAATCGTGCCTTGCAGTATTACAATGTCTATCAGGACGGTGTGCTGATTGGCAGCACAACGGATACTTATTATGTTGTGGATGGCCTCAGCTATAATATGAGCGGTTACGAATTTTATGTGACTGGCGTGTTTGACGCTGGCGAGTCCGACCCGTCCAACGACGTTTGGGTCTATGTTTCTGGTTTGGGAACCGTTAATGGACATATCTACGAACAAGACGGCGTCACAGGTATTGCGAATGCCACGGTTTCCTTCACCGGTTACGATGAATATGGCTATTACAACACATTCAATTTCAACACCGATGCCAACGGTTACTATGAGGGCAGCTTGAGGGCAGGTTCGTATGTTGCCGTAGCTTCGCACGCTGGTTATCAAGACAAATCTTATGGAAGTTACATTGGTATCGTCTTCAATAACTTGACCAGCGGCATCAACATTAACTTGGATGAATTGTTCAATCCGGTCTCGGATGTCGTTGCGGAATATTATCCTGATGTTCAAAACCCGAACAGTCCGTATGTGAAGGTTCATTGGGGCTTTGATAATCCATCAAATTGGTTGTATTATGATGACGGTGTCAACGTTGATGCCATTGGCTTGACCGCCGGTGGTTCGTTCTATTGGGGTGTCATGTTCCCCGCTGGCAGCTATGCCGGCAACAGCCTGACCAAGGTCAGCATGTACGACTACTCGGCTCACACTGGCAACATCTTGGTTTACCAAGGCGGCGACACCGCTCCTGAAACTTTGGTGGGTCAGCAAGCCTACAGCTGCACTGGCAGTGAAGACTTCGTCGAGTGGACGTTGAACAACCCCGTGACTATTGATCCTTCACAAAACCTCTGGATCGTGATGAACAACAACGATGGCCAATATGTGGCTTCTTGTTGTATAAATACAGGCGATACCAATGGACATTGGATTAGCATAGATGGTGCCACTTGGGAAGACGTGACTGGCTTCGGCCTCGACTACACTTGGATGATTCGCGCTTATGTTACTTCCAGAGCCGAAGGTGCTTACTATGCTCCTATGAGCCTCAGTGCCGATGCCGCTCCTGCCAAGTTCGCCAATCGCATAAAGGGCAGACCCAACAACTTGTTCTCGGTCTCTGGCAATGCCACAGCCCACAACGTTGGCGTTCCCGCCGAAAGAAGCGACAACAACAACCGCGCTTTTGCTTACTACCGCGTCTACCGCACCAATGCCTACAACTTTGGGCCTTACACTGAAGATAACACGGTGCTGCTTGCCGACAATGTGACCGACACCTTATTAATAGATGTCAGCTGGCAGGATGCCGAGGCGGGTGTCTACAAGTGGGGCGTCAGTCGTGTCTACGAAGGCAACCGCGAAAGCGAGATCAGTTGGGGCGAGCTGAGACGAAGCCTTTCCATCCCCAAGCGTAATCCATTGGGCAGAGTTTTGAACATTACCGAAGAACCCAATGCCGGACAAGCACCTGCTTTCGATGTAACTGAACATACCGATTTGCCTATACTTAGGGCATCCAATTCAGAAGCTATTGTTGTCAGGAATTCAAACTACGGCAATGATTTCTGTCAATTTGTCTTGAATGATCCATTCAACTTGAACTCATACGGCTTATCGAATGACGCGTTCACAAGAGGAGCCTGCTATATGAACGGTACCATCTATTTTGCCGACAATGATTACAAGTTTGGAAAGTTTGATCCTGAAGCAGGTGTCACAATCATTGCTACCAATACACCGTTTGATATGATAGAATACAATCCGGTTAACGGTAAGATATATGGAACTAACACTTGGAACGGAGAACTTTATGAAGTGAATCCTGTGAATGGCTCTTGTTCGTATATTGCCACAATTCCTTCTTCTTTCCTTATGACTTTCACCATTACAAACGATGGTAGGTTCATTCTTTGTGATGCCGATGAAGAATGCATTAAGGAATACGACCTTGAAACAGGAGAACTGATTCCGCTTATTTATGTCGACTGGGATGTCAACTATGGTCAGGACTTTGCCATTGACCGTGAGACCAACGAAATCTATTGGGCCGCTCTTAACAATACGGAAAACACATATCCTTTAATCAAGGTAAACCTTGCGAACTATTCCTTGACAGCCCTTGGTTATTTCGAAACCCAAGTTTCAGGTTTTGCTATTCTTACAGATGCCAACCTCATCCAAATTGAGCGCGAGTCAGCCATTACATGGTCCAACTTCCTTGACAAGGATATGTATCTCAACAATGGTGATGTGAACCTTACCGTAGCCCTCAACAGTGGCGACAGCCCTGCCGGTACTATGGTCAGTTTCACCAACCTCAACACGGCTGAGCAACTGTTATATCCTATTGACGACATCGTTTTGGACGGCAGCGGCTACTACACTTGGGACAGCTTCCGCAAGGGCGACTACCAAGTGACTATTGCCAAGGAAGGTTATGCTACCATTACAGATAATGTGAGCATTTGGGATGCCACTTCGTTGAGCTATGTGCTGGAAGAGACCACGCAAAAGCCCTCTAACCTCTATGTTTCCAGCACCGGCTGGGCCAAGTGGAATGGTTTGGGTAATGATCTTAATCAAATCACCTCAAGCGACAGCTTCAGTATCGATTTTGATAATGGCATTCCTGAAAATTGGACAACTATTGACGCTGACGGTGATGGTTATACTTGGGTTTCGAGCGCGACTCCTGGTGACTATCATAACAGTGGCGTTGACTTGACTGGTACTGGTCATAACAGTTCCGCCCATTATGTGATTTCAGCTTCTTGGGCCAACGGAACGGGACAAGTTTTGTATCCTGACAACTACCTTGTTTCGCCTCAAGTGACCATCGGTGCCGGTAGTACCTTCAACTTCTGGGCTTGCGCTCAGGATGCCAGCTATGCTGCCGATCATTTCGGTGTGGCTATCTCATTGGATGGCACCAACTTCACAATGCTCCAAGAATGGACAATGACCGCAAAGGGACAAGGAGCCAAGACTGTGGCCACCCGCAGTGGCAACCGCGCTCAAGGCAGTTGGTATTATTACACCGTTAACCTAAGTGCATACACAGGCCAGACAGTCTACATTGCCATCCGTCACTTCAACTGTAGCGACCAATTCATCATTAATGTCGACGATGTTGAACTTACAGATGGCAGAGACGGAGGCCGCCACTACGAGTACAACCAAGTGGTGCTGACCGATTTGCAAGGCAATGTGCTTTATACTGAGAACACGACCAACAAGTTCTGCCAACTGCCTGTCGATAACCTCGTGGAAGGCGAAACCTATCACTGCAAAGTGGCCAGCGTCTATTCTTCAGGCTTGACCGAATGGGCCGAAGTGGATTGGGTGTACCAGGCTTGCGATAACTATGAAGGTGCAAATGGCCTGAATGCTACCACCACTGGCGATGGCAATCTTGTGAGTTGGACATATCCTGAAATTGAAAGAGACAATACCAGAGGTAGTTTGGCCTACTCTTGTAGAAACTACAATGAGTGGGTCAGTTATGATACTGACAATCCACACAACACTACTGCTCTGAACAACATTAGCTTATATGGCGGAGACTATTGCGGGCTTGATGGTTATGTCTATTCAACTTATGGTGGTAATGCCTATAAGGTAGAACTACAAACAGGCACTATTATAGAATCCAACTACATCGGTTATAATTTTTACGACTGTGCTTGGGACTACACATCCAACGCTATGTATGCCGTTCAAAACCAAGACTTTTACATTTGGAATATTGAGGACAACACGGTGGAATACATCGGAAGCACCGACCTCTCTTTCGAAGTACTCGCTTGTGACCTTAATGGTGAACTTTATGGTATTGCGGTTGGCAATCCCGCTGGTTTATATAAGATAGACAAAACAGACGCCTCTTTAGAATTTGTGGGATATACAGGTCAAAATTGCGACTATTATTGGCAGTCAGGTGCCCTTGACTATTATAATGGCAAACTCTATTGGACAAATTCTACAGATGGTACCTTTGTTGAGGTGGATTTAGAAACGGGTGCATCTACAGTCCTTAACACAGATTTGGGAGAAAACACGTCATTCTGCATACCGTATGAAGGCGGCTTATTCGTCCTTGGTGCGATGATTTATCGCGACAACCAACTTGTTGGCTTCACTCGCGATAACAGCTACTTGGACGAAGGCAACACAGGCAACCACCAATACACCATCCGTGTGGTGTATGGCGGCCCTGCTATCTGTCCCGACAACAACATCTACTGTTCCATGAGCTGCCCGCAAACGGTTGAAATCGGAGGCGGCAGCGAAATCACCCAAACCACCAACTTCAGTCAAGGCTGGAACTGGTGGAGCACTTACATCGACCAGCAAGGCATCGACGGACTGACCACTCTCGAAGATGGACTTGGTGCCAACGGCGTCCAGATCAAGTCGCAAACCGATTTCGTCACCAACTATGGAGTCTTCTGGATGGGTATGCTCCAAAGCATCAACAACGACGAGTCGTATATGATCCAGACCAATGCTGCCTGCCAGGTGGAAATGTCCGGTCTGCCCGTCTCGCCTGCCAACCACCCCATCACCATCAACCAAGGCTGGAACTGGATAGGCTATCCCTGCACCAACACGATGAGCGTGACACAGGCCTTCGCCAACTACACTCCGATGAACGGCGACCAAATCAAGTCGCAGTCCGACTATGCCATGTACTTCAGCGGCATCTGGATCGGCCAACTCCAAAACATCACTCCCGGTATGGGCTTGATGTACAAATCCAACAACACCGCCCCAATGACACTGGTGTATCCCAATGCCGGTCGCGACGAGGAAGCCGTTGCTCCGAAGGATTTGCACTGGACTAACGATGTCCACGCTTATCCCAACAATATGACGGTGTTGGCCACCGTTGAACTCGACGGTGTTGAACTCAGCTCCGAAAGCTACGAGCTGGCTGCCTTTGCCGACGGCGAATGCCGTGGCAGCGCGAAGCTGATGTTTGTCGAACCGCTCAACCGCCATGTCGCCTTCCTGACCATCACAGGCGATGAAGCCGTCGAGCTGACTTTCGCTCTCTATGACGGCGAAAACAATGTGGAATACTTCGACAGCGACAGTAGGCTCGTCTTTACCACCAACGCCGTTGTCGGCGATGCCGAGGCTCCTTTCGTAGTCAGTTTCCGTGGTACAACGGGCTTGGATGAGCTTGACAACAACGTACAAATCTTCCCGAATCCTGTGCAAGCTGGCGAGCGCATCAGCATCCTCACGACTGTCGACAGCAAACACCCCATCCGCGTGGAAATCGTGAATGCTTTGGGTGCGACGGTCGCTTACGAGACTTCCAAAGACACTCCGGCAAGCATTGTGGCCCCCATGACTTCTGGTATCTACACGGTGAGAATCATTACCGAGGACAAGGGTATGCAATGCCGTAAGTTGATAGTCAGATAAAATGAAAACGCTTGGCTCTCAGGGGGCAGGAAATCTGCCCTCTGAGACACTAAGCAAAACATATCAAGTAAACATTCAATAATTAACCTAATAAATAGAATCAGTATGAAAAGTAGAATTTTACAACTAAAAAGGGTGGCATTTGCCCTGCTTGTACTGCTATTGAACGTAGCAGGCGTGAAGACAACAAATGCGCAAAGCACGGTAGGAACTGACTTCTGGGTGACGTTTCTGCCAAATCACGACGGAAATGTGAACCTAAGCCTTATCGCAGCAGGAGCTACACCTTGCTCGGGAACTGTAACAAATCCTTACACTGACTGGTCAACTGAGTTTACAGTTTCCGTTGGAGCGACAACCATTATTGAGATTCCTTTGAGCGAAGCCTACTCTCATTACGATTCCGACTGTGTGATTAACACGGGTCTTCATATCGTAACAACGGATTCCATTTCATTATTTGCATCCAATTTCAAGGCTTATACGTTTGACGTGACGGATGTCCTGCCCACTTACTCTTTGGGATCTAACTACATCATTCAAACCTATAATGAATCTAACAGAGGAATAACTACAAGTCCGAGTTCCAACATTGATAGTCGATCTGATAGCAGTTGTTCTGAATTTACTGTTCTTGCCGTCGAAGACAATACAACGGTTTACATCACATTAACTGACAACTCCAGCAATGGTCATTATGCCAACCAACCTTTTTCGGTGACCTTAAATGCTGGACAATGCTATCAAATAATGTCTATTAATGGTGGTGATTTCAGCGGTTCACAAGTATCTGTATCTGGTAATAAGAGGGTTTCTGTATTTGCAGGAAATCGTTGTACGAATGTTCTATACAATTGTGGATATTGTGACCATATTGTTGAGCAAATGATGCCTGTTTCTTGTTGGGGCAACCATTTTGTGGTGACCAATTCTGCCATGCGTACTTTTGACGTTGTGCGTGTCACTGCTGAAAATAACGGATGTCAAGTTTTCATCAACAATTCTCTTGTCACTACAATTAATCAGAAACAGACCTACCAATTCGAAATCAATTCGGACGATCCTTCACTGTATCTCGAGACTTCTGAACCTGCAATGGTCTACTTGTATTATGTGGGATCTGATTGCGCAGGAGAAAACGGTGACCCCTCTATGGTGCTGATTAGCCCGATTGAGCAAAGGATGGACTATGTTACGTTCAGCACGTTTAATTCTGGTGTTTCCCAGTATCATTTCGTCAATGTAATTACCAATACTGAGGATGTCAATGCTGTGCAATTGGACGGGAACAGCATTGCCTCTGAATTCCAGACCGTTTCTGGCAATTCGGGGTATTCTTTTGCAAGAGTTGCCATTGAGCATGGCTCCCATACCTTGTCTACCACAGGAGATGGGTTCGTGGCTCATGTGTATGGTCTTGGAGACGATGAAAGCTATGCCTATTCCGTTGGCTCCAATGCTGTTCAAGAGCTTTACACGAACATGCTGGTCAATGGACAAACATCGTCGGATGAGATGGATGTTTGTGGTCAAACGGTCAATTTCGACTTGAACTACAACTACAATGTGAGCCAAGTCAACTGGACCTTTGGCGATGGACAGACGGGTTCAGGTATTCCCTTTATGCATGAATACGCCAATGTGGGTGACTACCCTGTTACGTGTGATGTATATAAATTAGACGGCAATGGAAATGATTCTTTGGTTGGAACATTTAGCACGTTATTGCATATATACGAATCATACTATACGGAGTTTGTGGAAACGGCTCTTGATTACTACACTTGGGAATGGACGGGAGAGACATATTACGAATCAGGCGACTATTCGGATATGGGTCAGACCATCCATGGTTGCGACAGCATCGTGACGCTTCACTTGACCATTAACCACGAAATCAACGCATCGGCCAATTCATCGGTTGGCGGCACTGTCAACGGAGCTGGAATTTACGAACACAATTCCCTTTGTACCCTTATAGCCATACCAAACAGCGGCTATATGTTCACCTATTGGACAGATACGACGGGTCGCATCGTCTCATCGGATGCTGAATACACCTTTACTGTTACGGAAAGCAGGTCGTTGACGGCTTATTTCTTAGAGGATGGCTCTATGTGTCCCATTACGTTTGACCTCCACGACTCATACGGCGATGGTTGGAATGGCAATTATCTTGTGGTGAGCCTTGCAAACGGCCCCTTCATTGAGTATACTGTCCCAAGCGGTTCTAATGCCTACTATTCGCTTCCGATTGTTGACGGAAGCTCTGTCTCGTTGAGTTGGATTCAAGGTTCCTATATCGGGGAATGTTCCTTCACGATAAGTTATTCCAACGGCAACAGGATTTATTATGGTCACAATATGAACAGTAACTTCACGCATATCTTTGACATTGACTGCCAAGGAATGCCAACTTCAGTGTTTGACATAACGACCGAGGCCAATCCATGGGAAGGCGGATCGACCAATGGTGCTGGCACATACAACCAATTCGAGACCTGCACGCTTACGGCTACGGCCAGCACAGGTTACCATTTCATTAATTGGATGAAAGACGGAGAAGAGGTTTCCTCAGAGGCCGATTACATTTTCACGGTGATGGAATCAGGAAACTACACTGCCAATTTCGAGTTGAACAGCTATGAAATCACAGCCTCTGCCAATCCAACAGAAGGTGGCACGGTCACGGGCGGAGGCACATACACTCACTTTGAAACCTGTACCTTGACAGCTACGCCGAATGAAGGTTATGTATTTGCATATTGGACGGATGAAACAGGTCTCGTCGTCACAATGGAGCCTGAATATTCCTTCACTGTTACCGAAGAAAAAACTTTTGTGGCAAAATTTATGGAAGAAGGATCTTATTGTAACATCACCTTCGACCTTTACGACTCCTACGGTGATGGATGGAACGGCAACTATTTGGTCGTAAACTATGAGGATAACACATACCAAAGAATTACATTTACAGGTGGATCGTATGCTTACTATACCCTCCCGATTCTTGATGGGAGTCCTATCACGTTGACTTGGATTCAAGGGTCGTATATTGGTGAATGTTCTTTCACGGTGAGCTATTCTAACGGCAACCTGATTTGTTATGGCCAAAACTTGAGCAGCAGTTTCACTTTTGACTTTGACGTGGATTGCGAAGGAATGCCGACTTCCGTGTTTGACATTACAGTCGAAGCCAATCCTGAAGAAGGTGGCTCGGTAAGCGGTGCTGGTACCTACAACCAAGGCGAGACTTGCACACTGACGGCCTCAGACTACTACGGCTACCATTTTATCAATTGGACAAAAGATGGTGAAGTGGTTTCAACCGCGCACGATTATTCTTTCATCGTAAACAATTCGGGTAATTATGTCGCTAATTTCGGTGAAGGCGGCTATTCCATCACTGCAATTACCAATCCTGCAACAGCAGGTACTGTAACCGGAGAAGGAGAATACTACTATGGAGAAACCTGTACGCTTACAGCCACACCTGTCGACGGTTACTTATTCCAAAGTTGGAATAAAAATGGCGAAATCGTTTCAACTTCACCCATCTATGGTTTCGAGGTGACGGAATCAGCTGTCTATGAAGCAATGTTCTCATTGGGTGTTGTTATTGGTGGTGGCGGCACGGCAACAAATTCTTACCTTCCCAGCTACAGTTTTTACAACTACACCCTCTCCCAACAAATTTACACCGCTGACGAGATGGGAATGGATGGTCTGATTACCAGCATTGCTTTTTATAATGGCGGTTCGACAAAGACCCGTAATTATAACTTCTATATGGTAAATACTGATAAAACAGTCTTCGAGAGCACAACCGATTGGATTGCCGTAACCGAAGAAGACCTTGTTTATAGCGGAGATGTTACGATGGAGACAGGTACTTGGACTACTATCGTTTTAGATACACCATTTGCTTACAGTGTCAACTCAAATCTTGCTCTCATTACGGATGACAACACAGGAAGTTGGTCGAGCGGTATGGCTTGCCGCGTGTTTGATACTGATGGCTACCAAGCCATCCGCATCTATAGCGATGGTACCAACTACGATCCGTATAATCCTTCAAGCTACAATGGCACACTGATGACGGTGAAGAACCAAATCGTCCTCGGTATGGAAAGTGCTTCTGGGTCTTATGTCATTTCAGCAACTGCCAATCCTACTAACGGCGGCACTGTGTCAGGTGCTGGCACTTATCCCGAAGGCACTCTGTGCACCTTGACCGCCAACGCCAACCCAGGCTACAGCTTTGTCAATTGGACCAAGAATGATGTATCGGTTTCTACCAACGCGACCTACAGCTTCACTGTCACAGAGAATGCATCATACGTGGCCAACTTCAGCCTTAATCAAGGCGAAATCACCCAAACCACCAACTTCGTCCAAGGCTGGAACTGGTGGAGCACTTACATAGAGCAGGAGGGCATCGACGGCCTGACGATGCTTGAGCAAGGCCTCGGCTCCAACGGCTACCAAATCAAGTCGCAGACAGACTACGTCACCAACTACGGCTCAAGCTGGATGGGTACACTCAACAGCATCAACAACGAGGAGACCTATATGTTGAACAACACAGCTGATTGTCAGGTGGTTCTGACAGGCATTTCCGTCTCTCCCACCGACCATCCCATCACTATCCATAGCGGCTGGAACTGGATTGGCTATCCTTGCACCAACACGATGAGCGTGACCGATGCCTTTGCAGGCTACACACCTGCCAACAACGACCAGTTGAAGTCGCAAAACGGTTATGCAATGTATTACAGCGGCATGTGGATAGGCCGACTCCAGAACATCACTCCGGGCACGGGTCTGTTGTACCTGTCAAACAATGGCTCGACAAACACCTTGGTTTATCCCGAGGGAGGTCGCAGCACTGAAATCATCACTTCACCCTCAGCCTCTCACTGGACCAACGACGTCCATACTTATCCGAATAACATGACGGTGTTGGCCGTGGTGGAACTCGACGACGAAGAGCTGTCAACAGACAACTACGAGCTGTCAGCTTTCGATGCCAACGGCGAGTGCAGGGGCAGCGTGAAACTGACATACGTTGAGCCTCTAAACCGCCAAGTCGCCTTCCTGACCATTGCCGGTGACGAAGCCGCAGAATTGAGCTTCGCTCTCTACGATAGCGAGACAGGCTTCGAATGCTTCGATAGCGACAGCAGGATCGTCTATGTCACCAACGCCATTATCGGCAGCCCAGAAGATCCGTTTGTGATCAGATTCCGCAGCACAACGGGCATAGATGAAATTGGCAACAATATCCAAATCTTCCCGAATCCTGCACAAGTTGGCGAACGCATCAACATCCTCACAAATGCCGACGGCAAACAACCCATCCATGTGGAAATCTTGAACGTTTTGGGCGCAACGGTTTCATACCAGACATTTACGGAAACACCAGCAAGTTTCGTGACACCAATGACAGCGGGCGTTTATATGCTTCGCATCCATATTGATGGAAGTGGAACCTACTGCAAGAAACTCATCATCAAATAAAAGAACGCTTCCACTTTGGGGCGGATTCACCTTCCGCCCCAAAAGTGGAACCAAACGTGACACATTGATGTGCAAATTCAGCAAACATATTGAAAATTAAATTAATCATTAAAATAAATTATTATGAAAAAATTGTTATTATTCGTAACGCTATTAGGGCTGTGTTTTCATGCCAATGCCTATCATTGGGATGTCAACATCAACCAGTATCCGAACAACATGTCCGTTATAGGCGTGGTTCAGATTGATGGGGTGGAACAAACCGTGTCCACCATTGAAGTTGGAGCTTTCAGCGGCGACGAATGTCGCGGACGCGCAATGCTCACAGACCAGTACTACTCACTCTTCAACCATTACTATGTGTTCCTGACGGTTTATGGCAACGATGGCGACCCGTTGAGTTTCCGCCTCTACGATCACGCATCGGGTGAAGAATTGGAAGGCTATTGCAGCAACACCGCAACGTTCATCACCAACGAAACCTTGGGTGACCCTGGCACTCCCTACGTATTTGACTACATGCCTTCGGGAGGTGACGACTATCACTGGGATGTCAACATTCATCAATATGCCAACACCATGTCCATCTGCGGCATCATCGAAATTGACGGAGTGGAACAATTCAACGACCAACTCGAAATTGGAGTTTTCAGTGGCGACGAATGCCGTGGACGCGAAAAGACCACTTCCCAATACTTTGACTTGTTTAACCATTACTACCTGTTCTTGACGGTCTACGGCAATGATGGCGATCCGCTCACTTTCCGCATCTATGACCATAGCCTTGGACAAGAACTTGACTTGAGCTGCTCCAATTCAGAGGTCTTCGGAACCAACGCCACGCTTGGCAATCCCGGCGCCCCTTATGTGCTCGACTTTTTCACACAATCCTTTTCACACACCATCGTCGCCACGGCCAGTCCATCAGAGGGCGGCACCATTGAAGGCGCGGGAACCTACAACCATGGTTCTCAATGCACCCTGACAGCCACAGCCAACACGGGCTACACCTTCAGCAATTGGACAGAAAACGATGTTGTAGTATCAACCGAAGCTACCTATTCGTTCACTGTCACAAGCAACAGGACCTTGGTGGCCAACTTCGCTACAGAAGTTCCAGGTGGATACCATTGGGACGTCAACATCCACACCTATCCCACCACTATGACCATTATGGGTATCGTCAACATTGACGGCGTGGAACAATTCTCCAATTACTTGGAAATCGGCGCTTTCTGTAACAACGAATGCCGTGGCCGCGAAAAGACTTCCGATTTGTACTACAACATGATTGGCCATTATGTGGTGTTCCTGACCGTCTACGGCAACGAAGGCGACCTTATTAACTACCGCCTTTACGACCACAGTATTGGCCAAGAACTTGACCTGACTTGCCTGACAATCATGACTTTTACCGTCAATGCTTCCTATGGCGACCCCATCAACCCATTCCCATTCAATTTCGTCACTACTGTTTATTACGATGTAACTGCTGAGGCTGACCCGACCGTAGGTGGTAGCATTGATGGCACTGGCAGCTATGAAGAAAACACCCAATGCACCCTGACTGCAACTCCCAACACAGGCTATAGTTTTGTCAATTGGACGCTCGATGATGTTGAAGTCTCTACCGATTCCGAATACACCTTCGTTGTAACAGAAGACACCCATTTGGTGGCTCACTTCAGTTTAAACAGCTATGCAATCACTGCTGAAGCCGATCCCACTGAAGGTGGATCGGTGAGTGGTACTGGCACCTACAACCACTTTGAGACCTGCACTTTGACGGCCACGGCCAACACAGGCTACACCTTCCTCAAATGGCTCAAGAATGGCGAGACCGTATCCACACAAAGTGCCATCACATTCACTGTTGATGGTCCCGCCCATTATGTAGCACAATTTGAACTGAACAGTTACGACATCACGGCCCAAGCCGACCCGACCGAAGGCGGATCGGTGAGTGGTGCAGGCACCTATAACCACTTTGAAACATGCACACTGACGGCAACTCCAGCCATAGGTTACCATTTTGTCAACTGGACCAACGACGCCAACATAAATGTTGGATCGAGCAATGTAATCAGTTTCGAGGTGACGGGTCCTGCCAACTTCATAGCCCATTTCGAATTGAACAGCTATGTGATTAACGTTGAAGCCTATCCTTCCTATGGCGGCACGGCTAACGGCGGAGGCACCTTCGTCCACGGAAGCTCATGCACCTTGACGGCCAATCCTGCGGAACAATTCAATTTCCTCAACTGGTCAAAGGATGGAGTACTTGTCTCTACCGAACAAACCTACACCTTCACAGTGACAGAAGGTGGCACTTATGTGGCCAATTTCGAGAGAATCACGGTGACCCAAACCACGAGCATCTTCACGGGCTGGAACTGGTATTCCACCTACATTGAGCAAGAAGACATCAACGGTTTGGAAATGCTGGAACAAAGCCTCGGCACCATCGGAAAGAGAATCAAGGCCCAAGACGGCAGTTATGTGGAGAATTACCCCGTAATCGGCTGGATGGGCTTGCTGAGCGAACTCAACAACGAATCCTCTTACCAGATTTTAGCCACTGGCGATGGGATAAGCACCATCACAGGCCCTGTCGTCCATCCTTCCGACCATCCCATCACCCTTTATCCAGGATGGAATTGGATCGGCTATCCTTGCATCAACACGATGGATATTGCCACTGCATTCTCCAACCTGACCCCGACACCCAACGACCAAGTGAAAATTGCCGACGTATACGCCAACTATTATCCAATGTTAGGCTGGTTTGGACTTCTCCAAAACTTTGAACCCGGCATGGGCTTGCTCTATTTGTCAAGGAACACCGAGCCTGTCACCTTCACCTATCCTGAAATCGACCGTAATACTCCATCGGTCAAAAACACCATTGCCGACGACAATCATTGGTTCGCTGACAGGTATGCCTATCCGAGCAATATGACCATTTCGGCAGTGGTGGAACTTGACAGTGAAGAGATTTCGTCAGACAACTATGAATTGGCCGCTTTTGCCAACGGCGAATGTCGCGGTAGCGTGAAGCTGACCTATTTCGAGCCTCTCAACCGCTATATGGCTTTGCTTGTCGTCAGTGGCGATGAGACGACCTCACTCCAATTCGGTCTTTACAATAGTGAAACGGGAATGGAAATCTTCGGCTCCGACTTCATCAGCTACACGACCAATGCTGCCATAGGCACACCTATGGAGCCTTTCAAGGTCGCCTTCCGCACCAACACTGGAATGGACGAATTCAGCAGCACGACTCAACTCTACCCCAATCCCATCGAAAGAGGCAAGAGCTTCAGCATCGGCACATCGGCTGAAAGTGAAATCCAAGTTGAAATCATCAATGCGATGGGATCGGTGCTAAGGGTGGAAAACCTGATGCGCCAACCTGCCAGCATCACAGCGCCTTCTGTTGCAGGCATCTACACGCTGAGAATCACCGCCGATGGCAAGACTTGCCACAAGAAACTGATTGTGAAATAAATCTTCAACAAACAACATTATAATTAATCAAAATCAAGCGTTATTATGAAAAAGTATTTTTTACTGACCTTGCTGATGGCTTTCGCCTTCGGTATGAATGCAACCAACCCTCCACAACATAGTGAAACAAGGAGCGACGGTTATTATTTTGACGTGAACATTTACACCTACCCCAACACCATGACTTATATGGCAGTCATCGAACTTGATGGTGTGGAACAAATGAGAGAAGACATAGAAATCGGCTTTTTCGCCGGTGATGAATGTCGTGGACATGCCAAACCGACAGCGATGTATTCCATGTTGGGTCACTATTACATCATGCCTTCGTTGTATGGCAATGATGGCGATGTCATTTCAACATTCCGGCTTTACGATCATGCACTTGAGCAAGAATTAGATGTCACTTGCACCCACGATCCTATCGTCTTCGTGACCAACGATGCAATAGGAGATCCTTTCAACCCGGAAGTGTTCAGCTTCATCTCTGTCCCAACCTATACCATCACCGCCACAGCCAACCCGGCTGAAGGTGGTACCATCACTGGTACGGGCAACTATCAGGAAGGCGAAAACTGCACCCTGACCGCCACACCAAACACAGGCTACCATTTCGTCAACTGGACGAAAAACGACAACGTGGTTTCCGTTGATGCCTCCTACTCTTTCGTCGTCGGAACAGAAGACGAAGCATTTGTGGCCAACTTCGAAATCAACAGCTATCAGATTACCGCCACTGCCAACCCAACCGCCAGTGGTACCATTACGGGTACGGGTACCTACAATCACTTCGATACCTGCACACTGACAGCCACCCCCAACGCAGGTTACCATTTCGTCAACTGGACCAAGGAAGGTTCGGTGGTCTCCTCCGATGCTTCCTACTCCTTCACGGTGACGGAAGCTGCCGCTTTTGTGGCCAACTTCGAAATCAACAGCTATGAGATTACGGCAACGGTCAACCCCGAAAGCACGGGTACTGTTAACGGCACGGGCACCTACAACCACTTCGCGACTTGCACACTGACCGCCACACCCATCACAGGCTACCACTTCGTCAACTGGACCAAGGATGGCTCGGTGGTATCCTCCGATGCTTCCTACTCCTTCACGGTGACGGAAGCTGTCGCTTTTGTGGCCAACTTCGAAATCAACAGCTATGAAATCACCGTTTCGGCCAACCCGACTGAGGGCGGTAATGTGACTGGTGCAGGCACCTATACCCACGGTTTCACAGCCAACCTGACTGCCACGCCCAGCACAGGTTACCACTTCGTCAACTGGACCAAGAACGGAACGGTGATTTCCACTAACGCCGTATACAGCTTCACCGTTACCGAAGCTGCTGCCTATGTAGCCAACTTCCAACTCAACAGCTATGAAATCACAGCTACGGTCAACCCAACCGAAAGTGGTACGGTTACTGGCACTGGCACCTATAACCACTTTGAGACCTGCACTTTGGTGGCTACCCCCAACACGGGTTACCACTTCCTCAATTGGACCAAGGACGGCGTTGTGGTTTCCACCGATGCCACCTACAGCTTCACCGTGACAGAGGCCGCTTCTTTTGTCGCCAACTTCCAAATCAACAGCTACGAAATCACTGCCACAGCCAACCCGACCGAGGGCGGCACCGTGGCTGGTGGAGGCACTTTCAACCACTTTGAAACCTGCACCTTGACCGCTACTGCCAACACGGGCTACACCTTCATCAATTGGACCAAGGATGGCGTGGAAGTGTCAACCGAAGCCACCTACAGTTTCACCGTCACCGAAGGCGGCAACTATGTGGCCAACTTCCAAATCAACAGCTATGGAATCACTGCCACGGCCAATCCAGCCGAAGGGGGCACTATTACTGGCGCTGGCACCTACAACCACTTTGAGACTTGCACTTTGGTGGCCACAGCCAACGAAGGCTATACTTTCGTCAATTGGACTTTGAATGGTGATGAAGTCTCCACCGAGACCTCCATAAGTTTCACCGTCACCGGAGCCGCAGCCTACGTTGCCAACTTCCAACTCAACAGCTACGAAATCACGGTTAGCGTCAACTTGGCCGAAGGTGGCACTGCCGATGGTGCAGGCACTTTCAATCACTTTGAGACTTGCACCCTGACTGCCACGCCGAGCACGGGTTACCACTTCGTCAACTGGACACTGAACGGTGAAGTGGTAAGCACAGATGCCAATTATTCTTTCACTGTAACAAGCGGCGGCAACTATGTGGCCAATTTCCAAATCAACAGCTACCAAATCGCAGCCACGGCCAACCCAACTGCCGGTGGCACTGTCAGCGGTGCTGGTACATACAACCATTTTGACACTTGCACCTTGACAGCTACCGTCAACACGGGCTACACCTTCATCAATTGGACCAAGAATGGCCAAATAGTCAGCACTGACCTCAGCTTCAGCTTTGTTGTGACTGAGGCCGCCACCTATGTAGCCAACTTCCTAATCAACAGCTATGACATTACGGCTACGGCCAATCCTGCCATTGGTGGCAATGTTAGCGGAGCTGGCACCTACACCTATGGCCAAACCTGCCTTTTGACCGCCACGGCAAGCGAAGGTTACACTTTCGTCAACTGGACCAAAAATGGCGATGTGGTTTCGAGCAATCCGAACTATAGTTTCACCGTTACGGAAGACGCCAACTTCGTGGCCAACTTCAGTCTCATTAGTTATACGATTACCGCCACGGCCAACCCGACCAATGGTGGTACTGTTAGCGGTGCCGGCACTTACAACCATTTCGAGATTTGCACCCTGATTGCCACTCCTGACGAAAACTTCATCTTCGTCAACTGGACCAAGAACGGTGAAGAAGTATCGACCAGCCCGGTTTATAGCTTCACGGTTGTTGAAGCTGGCAGCTATGTGGCCAACTTCGCCCCGAATGAGTTTATGATTACTGCCACAGCTATGCCTTCCAACGGTGGTACAGTCAATGGCGCTGGCATCTATAACTATGGAGCCACTTGCACTTTGACCGCCACGCCCAACATTGGTTACCACTTCATCAACTGGACTAAGGAAGGTGTCGTTATTTCAACCAACACATCCTTCAGCTTTACCGTTATGGAGGCAGGTAGCTATGTAGCCCACTTCGACCACGACGACTGCGTGATTACGACTTCGTCAGACCCAACCATAGGTGGCACTACAACTGGCGCTGGTTCCTACCATTACGGTTCCATTTGCACCTTGTCAGCCAATGCCAACAGCGGCTATCATTTCACCCATTGGACCAAAGACGGCAGCGTTGTGTCGACTCGTCCTGCCTTCAGCATCACCGTCACCGAAAACGCCCACTATGTGGCCCACTTTGCTATCGACACGTATTATGTGACCGTCGTGGCCAACCCGGCTAACAGTGGTTTAGTCACTGGTGAAGCCGCCTATCAATATGGCGAGCAATGCACCGTTACAGCCTTCGCTCTCGAAGGTTACCACTTCGTTAGATGGACCATGAACGGCACTCAGGTGTCAACCAATCCTGTATACACTTTCACTGTCACTCAAAATGCCGAGCTCGTCGCTTACTTCACATTGAACCAATATCAAATCGAAGTCGCAGCTGACCCAAGCAATGCTGGCTCGGTTTCAGGTGGAGGTGCCTACACTTATGGCCAAACTGCTACCCTTACCGCCACGGCTCATTCGGGTTATGCCTTCGTCAACTGGACGAAAGACGGTAACGTTGTATCAACCAATGCTACCTACAACTTCAACGTAACCGAAAGCGGAAGCTATGTTGCCCACTTCACTTCAGGAACGCATGTGGTTACTATAGGCGTCAATCCTTCGGTTGGCGGTCACGCATCAGGAGCTGGCACGTATGCCCACGGTGCTTCCTGCACGGTTGTCGCCACGCCTAATGACGGTTATTATTTCGTGAAATGGATGGCCAATGGCCAGCAAGTGTCGACGCAGCCTTCCTACTCTTTCACAGTGACCGAAAACATCCATCTCACGGCCTATTTCGCCATTGAAAGCTGCACCATCACCGCAGAGGCTTCTCCTGACCAAGGCGGTGAAGTGAGCGGTATGGGTGTCTTCGATTATGGTGAAATCTGCACATTGGAAGCCACGCCAAACGAAAACTATGTGTTTGTCAGATGGATAAAGGACGGAGTTACGGTTTCCCAAACCCCGATTTACAGCTTCACAGTGACTGGAAGTGCCCATTACGTTGCCGAATTCCAAACCACAGAAGGTGTGGGTGAGCACAGCACTTTGATGGTCAACGTGTTCCCGAACCCTGTCGTTGACAAGCTCATTGTCGAGACCTCTGAAAGCGTCACCCTGCTTGAAATCTTCAACATCAACGGCGCTTTGGTCTACAGCCAGAAGAACTGCTCAGATAGGATTGAAGTCCAAGTCCAAGACTTCGCCTTCGGCACCTACATGATTCGCCTGACCACCAACAACGCTGTTGAGGTGAGGAGATTCGTGAAGGAATAAGCAACCAATGGAATCAAATCTTTGAATCGTGATGGTTCAAGATCACTTCCTACAAATTGAAAGCGTCGTCAGAACCATTTGGCGGCGCTTCTTTTATTCCTGATAATACACGCGCTTCACTCGTTGTGAGGCGCGTGTCATTATTTCGTATATTTCGTAAGGGATGGTCTGACAGGCGTTTGCCACGTCGGCGATGTCGTGCTCGGCATCGAAAATGACCACGATGTCGCCTTCGTTGGCTTCGACTGCGGACAGGTCGAGCATGCACATATCCATACAAATGTCGCCCACCACGGGCACTTGTTGGCCGTTCACATAGAACTTGCCGTTGCCATTGCCCAAAAGACGCGAAAGCCCGTCGGCATAACCAATGGGCACAATGCCGATGCGCATGGGATTCTCGGTGAGGCTTACGGCTTATCATCGACTTATGCTTGCTTATGGCGGCGGTTATCTTGTTCAGCGAAAAATTCCACTTGCACAATACGAAAATTGTATACCTTTGTACATTAGTTATTTGAGGCATCTTTCACTTTATAGGATGGAGGCGAAGATAGTCTTTTCCATCTATCCTGAAGGCGAGAAGAAGGACAGATTCCCTTTTCTCTCTTCGAGGAAAATTATTGACTATCGCTCCTGTCTAAAGTTGCATTTGTCTCTTGAGTTTAGGAGGCTTATTCGCGTTTTGCAAACAATTTGTAATGGAAAACAAAAAACACGCATATTTGTTGATGTTGCATCATCGTAAAGATTTGGTGGATCTTCTCATTGCTGAACTTGATGATGCAAGGAACGATTTATTTGTTCATATAGATCCAAAATCAAAAGATTTGGATTTTAAAAATCTCCATACAAATCACGCAGGTCTATTTCGCGTGGATCCAATTGAAGTCAATTGGGGTGGATATTCACAAATCCGTTGTGAGTTGTTGCTTATGAAAAAGGCAAAGGAACAAGGTCCTTATGCCTATTACCATCTGTTGCAGGGTTCTTCTTTTCCGCTAAAGTCTCAAGATGAACTCCATACGTTTTACGATACCCATCAAGGTACAGAATTCATAGCCATAGATAGAAATCTTTCATTTCGGGAACGAGTGAGCCATCATTACTATTTCAACGAGTGCATTGCCATGAAAACGAGGAAACAACGTATTTTGTGGAATTTTTCTATGAAAATAATACGATTACAGGATAAACTGAATATTGATCATTTTCGAAAATTTCAAATGTCATTTAAAAAAGGCTTTGCTTTATGGTCTATCACTGATGCTTTCCTTGATTATGTGCTTAATCATGAGCGCATAATTCGAAAAATGATGCGGTTTTCCCATTGTGGAGACGAGATTTTTATGCAAACACTTGTTTATAACTCACCGTTTTGTTGCAAACTCAATTTTATTGATGAAGAGTTCTCGTCAAGTCTATGGTATTCAACTTGGGTTTACGAAGATGTTGGCCTAAAACGAAATCAACATAATTTACTTTTTTGTGATTTGGACGACATACTTAATTCTGGAGCAAATTTTGCCCGCAAATTTGAAGGAGAAGATGGAATCGCATTAATTAATGCAATCAAGGACAAGATTCACGGAAAGAAATAGGCATATAGTTCATATTGCACTTGCAAAACGAACTATACGCCAAATTTTCTTGGATTATAGTTCCTGTCTAAAGTTGTATTTGTCTTTAGAATTTAAGGGGAAACAAATCCGAAGTTGGCAGCATCACAGCATCCTCACTCCTGATAATACACGCGCTTCTATTTCGTAAGGGATGGTCTGACAGGCGTTTGCCACGTCGGCGATGTCGTGCTCGGCATCGAAAATGACCACGATGTCGCCTTCGTTGGCTTCGACTGCAGTCAGGTCGAGCATACACATGTCCATACAGATGTCGCCCACCACGGGCACTTGTTGGCCGTTCACATAGAACTTGCCGTTGCCATTGCCCAAAAGACGCGAAAGCCCGTCGGCATAACCTATGGGCACAATGCCGATGCGCATGGGATTCACGGCGCGGCCATGGCGGTTGTAGCCGATGCTGTCACCCGCTGGCACAGTCTTGATTTGATTGATGGTCGTCTTGAGCGACACAACGGGATACAAGACACCTTTGTCGGCTTCGCAGGTGGGCACGCCATACAAACCGATGCCCAAACGCACCATATCGAACTGGTATTGAGGGAATCGCGTGATGCCAGCCGAGTTGAGGATATGGCGCAACACTTTGTGCGTGAAGGCTTCCACGATGATTTTGCTTCCCTCCTCAAACTTCTTGATTTGGCTCAAAGTAAACTCATCCTCGGCGGGATTGTCGGCGGTAGCCAGATGCGAGAACACGCTTTTCACATGCAGCATCGGGTTGGCCTTGATGCGCTTGACAAGTTCGGGAAGCTCATCGTTAGAGAAACCCAATCGGTGCATACCCGTGTCTAACTTGATGTGTACATTCAGCGGATGCGACTCAGGCAAAGCCAAGTTCTGCAACGCCTTTTCGACGAACTCCAGATTGCGGAAGCTGAACACCTCCGGCTCCAAATGGTATTTGATAATGTTGTCGTAGCTGTTCACCTCCGGACTCATCACCATAATGGGCAGATTGATACCCGCACGACGCAGCTCAACGCCCTCATCGGCAAAGGCAACCGTCAGATAATCAACGTTATGGAATTGGAGCACATTGGAAACCTCCAGATTGCCGCTGCCATATCCAAAGGCCTTCACCATCACCATCAGCTTGGTTTCGGGCTTGATTTTGGAGCGGAAATGATTGAGGTTGCTGACGAGATGGTTGAAGTTGATTTCCAACACGGTTTCATGCGCCTTTTCCTGTAGTTCCATGCCGATTTGCTCAAACTCGAAAGCGCGAGCGCCTTTCAGCAAAATCGTCTGGTTGTTGAACTTCGAGAACGGGAAATGCGCCAAAAAATCGGCCACGTTGGCATAGAAATAGCTCTCCATCCCGAACTTGTTGGCCTGCCGCGAAATGCCGTCGCCAATGCCAACCAGCATATCGACATTCTTGTTTTTCAGCAGCTGCCCAATCTCGGTGTACAAGTCCATTTCGCTGCGACCGCTCTGCAAGATGTCGGAAAGGATGACGACATGGCGTTTGTGCTGGTGCTGTTGGTTCATCACGTCCAAGGCAATGGCCAAAGAATTGACATCGGAATTGTAGTAGTCATTGATAATGGTGCAGTTGTTCACGCCAGCCTTGATTTCCAATCGCATAGCTATGGAAGTCAGGCCTTTGAGCCGCTCGGCGATGCGCGAAGGATCGTAGTGCATCAATAGGCAAACCGAGATGCAATGGATGGCGTTTTCGACGGAAGCATCGTCGGCAAACGGAATGGCAAACGACAAAGTGTTGCCTTGCCAAACACATTCAATCGTTGCTTCTTTGTCGGTTTTCGCCACACGCCTCACAAACAAATCGGCATCCTCAAACTTTCGGCTCCAAGTGAACAGCCTAACCTTTGAAGCGATTCCCGACCGAATCACAACCTGTTGTATGTCAGCATAATCCATACAATACACCAATTGCTCGGCCTTGGTGAACAGGTTCAGCTTCTCCCCAGCCTTTTGCACTCGATTGATGAAATTCTCGTCGTGAGCCTGCCCGATGTTCGTAAACACACCCACGGTGGGCCGAATCATGTCCTGCAAAGCCGTCATCTCGTCGGGTTCGGAGATGCCTGCCTCAAAAATGGCCAACTCGTTCTTCCCGCTCATCTGCCACAGCGACAATGGAACGCCCACCTGCGAGTTGTAGCTCTTTGGGCTGCGGACGATGTTGAAATCGGGGCTCAGCAGCTGGAACAGCCATTCCTTGACGAGGGTCTTGCCGTTGCTGCCCGTAATGCCAATCACGGGGATGCTGAACTGGCGACGGTGATAGGCCGCCAAGGTCTGCAAAGCCTTCAATGTGTCGGCAACTTGGATGAACGTGGCCTCAGCACAAGAATCTTCAGGCAAACGCTTCACCACAAAAGCCCTTACACCTTTATCATACAATTCCTTGATATATTTGTGTCCATCGTTGCGCGCACTGACCAAGGCGAAAAACAATGCTTGGTCGGGGACAATCAGCTGGCGGCTGTCGATAAGCAGGTCGCATATCTGTCGCTCCGCCAAGCTGCCCAAAACCCGGCCATTGACGATTTCCGAAATCTGGCTTAAAGAATAAAACTGATGTTGCATAACTACGCTTCAAAAAATCCTGCAAAAATAGCCTTTTCTCGCACAATGGGCCGCGGGTTTCGAAAAATAATATACCTTTGCAGCAAAAGAAAAAGCGAAATGAACCTTAAACAACACATTCCCAACCTTATCACTTGCGGCAACCTCGTTTCGGGGTGCTTTTCCATCCTTTTCATCACCATGGGGATGCCCGTGAAAGCCGCCTTGATGATTTTCGTGGCCGGACTTTTCGACTTTCTCGACGGCTTCGCCGCCCGGCTGCTCCACGCCCACTCCCCCATCGGCGCGGACTTGGATTCGCTTTCCGACGTGGTTTCCTTCGGCGTTGCGCCCGGGTTCATCATGCATTGGCTGATGAGCCGCTCCTTCGATTCCCGGCTTTGGTTCCATCAATGGTGGCCAAGCATAGGGGACTTCAATGTGTTGCCATGCTTGGCGTTTTTGCTGCCCGTGTTTGCAGCCATCCGTTTGGCCAAATTCAACATCGACGACACGCAAAAGACCTCTTTTCGAGGTATTCCCGCCCCCGGAATGGCCATTTTCATCGCGTCTTTGCCTTTGGCTCTCAGCCAAACAGGCCATCTCACCGATGGTGCCTTGGGCTATTGGGCCTGCCTCGGCATCACGCTCATCTTTTCGTTCATAATGGTCAGCCGCCTGCGTTTCTTCTCGTTCAAGATGAAGTCGGCGAAATGGAAAGGCAACGAGGTCAGATGGATTTTCCTGATGATTGCTCTTGTCAGTTTCGTGATTTTCAGGTTTTTGGCTTTGCCTTTTGTGATGATGGTTTATGTTTTGATGTCGATTTGCTTTGCTGAGAGGATGGAGTGATTTTACTTTCTGCAAATTGCAATAAACTCTGCAGGGGTCATAGTTGGTGTTTCCATTGCGGAAAATCCCTTTTTGTCTCGCGTAATAATAATGTCGGGTTGATAAGGCAGTGCTGAAAGGTATTGCACAGCATCTTCAAAGTCATAAGATTTCATTTCGAGAGCCGAAATAATCGTTGTCCTGTCAATGCCCGAAACCTGAAACAATCGGCAAAGTTCCTCAACCTTTTTCAGCATCACCTCTTTCGAAAATGCCTTGCCAAGAATGTAGGCGCAGTTTACCACAGTCAATGATGATATGGTGGCGTTCAATCTTCCTTCCTTTTGCATCTGAAAAATCAGGGAAGAATCCTCAAAGAACCCATCGCGTTTTCCATAAAAGTCGATGACAACATTGGTATCAAGAAAAAAACATTCATCTTGCCCGCTCCTCCCACATCTTTTCCAATTCCAAATCAACATTAAAGCCTTCTGGAAACGGGCCGCAGGCCATGTTTAGCACCTCGTCAGAGGCTTGATAATCTTTCGGAATCTTCGGAAACACCAATTCTTTTGATATTTGTTCCACCTCGTCGTTTACCACTTCCGAAGGATTCATTAATCGCTCTGCCAACCAACGCCTATTGCTTGCCGACATGGAAAGTCCTTGCAAATAGTTCCACAAATTGTTCATCGAAACCGCATTCATGTCATTCTGTTTTAGTTGCCACGGCAAAAATACACATAATTTACAAAACCGACCATATTCCTACAACTCCTTTTTATGGAACACGAAATTGTGTCCGAGATACACTTCACGGACGTGTTGGTCTTGTGCCAAGTTTTCGGGAGTGTCGGCTTTCAGCACCTTGCCGTCGAAAAGCAGATAGGCGCGGTCGGTGATGCTCAGGGTTTCGTGGACGTTGTGGTCGGTGATGAGCACGCCGATGTTTTTCCGCTTCAGCTTGAAGATGATACGCTGGATGTCCTCGACGGCGATGGGGTCGACGCCGGCAAAAGGCTCGTCCAAAAGGATGAAATTGGGGCTCACCGCCAAGGCGCGGGCAATCTCGGTGCGCCGACGCTCGCCGCCCGACAGCTGTATGCCCTTGCTCTTTCGCACATGGTCCAAGCCGAACTCGTCAAGCAATTCCTCCAACTTCTTGCGTCGGTCGCCCTCGGTCATGTCGCTCTTGAACTGCATGACGGAATAGATGTTGTCCTCGACGCTCATCTGCCGAAACACTGAAGCCTCCTGCGCGAGATAGCCGATACCAATCTGGGCCCTGCGATACATAGGCAGCTCGGAGATGTCCTGCGCATCGAGAAACACCTTGCCCGAATAGGGCTTGATGAGCCCTACAACCATATAAAACGTGGTTGTCTTGCCCGCTCCATTGGGGCCAAGCAAACCCACAATCTCGCCTTGTTCGACTTCGATGTCCACATTGTTGACCACCGTGCGTTGGCCGTATTTCTTCACCAAATGTTCTGTCCTCAGTATCATTGAATTGAAATTTAAAGTCGTGAATCAAAAAATTCCTTCCTTCAGGATGTCGTGCAAATGAATGATTCCCAAATATTTGCCATCGCACACAACGGGCAATTGGGTGATGCTGTTGGAGCGCATCTTGTGCAGGGCGTCAACCACCAAGGCCTCGTCGCTGATGGTCTTGGGGTTGGATGTCATGATTTGGGAAGCCTTCACATGTTCGATGTCGGGGGTGTTCATCAGCATCCGGCGGAGGTCGCCATCAGTGATGATGCCCAAAATCCGCTCGCCTTCGCAAACCACGGTGGCGCCCAAGCGCTTGTGCGTCATCTCGATAATGACACGGGTGAGGTTGTCGTCGGGGCTCACCGCAGGGCGTTCATTCCTGACATAAAGGTCCTTGACGCGCAGATAAAGCTGCTTGCCTAACGCCCCGCCCGGATGGAATTTCGCGAAATCATCGGTGCTGAACCCGCGATACCTCATTAATATAAGGGCCAAGGCATCGCCCATGACGAGTTGCGCGGTGGTGCTACTCGTTGGGGCCAAACTGCCCGGAATGGCTTCCTCGTCGACAGTCACATCGAGGACGAAGTCGGCTTGCGAGGCCAAAAACGAGCTGCGGTTGCCCACCATGGCCACGATTTTGTTGCCCCTCAGCTTGATGAGCGGCACCAGCACCTTGATTTCGGGCGTTTCGCCGCTTTTCGACAAAACGAACACAATATCGCCTTCGCGGACAATGCCCAAATCGCCGTGGATGGCATCGGCGGCATGCATGAAAACAGCCGTCGTACCCGTCGAATTCATCGTGGCGACAATCTTTTGGGCAATGATGGCGCTCTTACCGATGCCCGAAAACACCAAGTTCCCTTTGTTTTCAAGCACCAATTCAACGGTTTTCCGGAAATCATCATTGATTTTTCGCTTCAGCCCTATGATTGCAGCAGCTTCATTATCAATGATTTGATTTGCCAATTCGATAATTGTTTCATTTTTTTTCATTTTTTCTCGAATTTTTCTTGCGCCGAATGATTTAAAAACTATAACTTTGTCTTTTGTGACAAGGGGCGACTATCCCCCATAGAGAACGTGGTTTCTCGAAAGAGATTGCAAAATAACACAAATTTTCGGACAATACCAAAAGGAGGAAACAATGGCTAAAAAAGAAGACCAGGCGATACACAAGCTGCTGAAGAATGTTTTTGGCTTCGACCAATTCAAGGGCAACCAAGAAGAAATCATCAAAAGCATCCTCGGCGGCAACAACACTTTCGTATTGATGCCAACGGGCGGCGGAAAGTCGCTTTGCTACCAGTTGCCTGCGCTTATGTCGAAAGGCACGGCTATCGTCGTCTCTCCCCTCATCGCCTTGATGAAGAACCAAGTGGACATGATTCGCAACTTCGGCACCGAGTTGGGCATAGCCCATGTGATGAACTCATCGCTATCGAAGGCCGAGCTGATCGAAGTGAAGGAAGACTTGAAGAGCGGCAAGACCAAGCTGCTGTATGTGGCGCCCGAATCGCTCACCAAAGAAGAAACGGTTGAGTTTTTGCGCGGGCTGAAGATTTCGTTTGTCGCCATCGACGAGGCGCACTGCATCTCCGAATGGGGCCACGACTTCAGGCCCGAATACCGCCGCCTGCGCCCCATCATCAACGCCATCGGCGACAACCTGCCTGTCATCGCCCTCACCGCCACTGCAACGCTAAAGGTGCAGAACGACATCATGAAGAACCTTGAGATAATGGACGCCAAGGTGTTCAAGTCGTCGTTCGACAGGCCCAACCTCTATTATGAGGTACGCCCGAAGACCAAAGACGTCATCAAGGACATCATCAAATACATCAAGCAAAATCCCGGCAAGTCGGGCATCGTTTACTGCCTGAGCCGCAAGAAAGTGGAGGAATTGGCCGAGACGCTGGCCGTCAACGGCATCCGCGCCCTGCCCTACCATGCCGGATTGGACAGCCAGACACGCAAGGAAAACCAAGACAAGTTCCTGATGGAGGAAGCCGACGTCATCGTGGCCACCATCGCCTTCGGCATGGGCATCGACAAGCCCGACGTGCGTTTCGTCATCCACCACGACATCCCGAAGAGCCTCGAAGGCTATTACCAAGAGACGGGACGTGCAGGCCGCGACGGCGGCGAAGGCAACTGCATCGCCTTCTACGACTACGAGGACATCCACAAGCTCGAAAAGTTCAACAAAGGCAAGAACGTGGCCGAACAAGAGATTGCCCGCGAACTGCTGAACGAAACCGTAACCTACGCCGAATCGGCGGTTTGCCGCCACAGGCTGTTGCTCCACTATTTCGGTGAGGAATACAACAAGGAGAACTGCGGCTCGTGCGACAACTGCCGCTCGCCCAAGGAGAAATTCGACGGCAAGGAAGACCTGAAACTCGTCCTTGAAGCCGTGGAAGACACCAAGCAACTCTTCAAGACCAAACATATCGCCGAGCTTTTGGCCGGCAAACTCACCGGCGACATCAAGGCGGCCAAACAAGAGAACAACGAATTCTTTGGCGCCGGCGACGAACACGACGATAAATATTGGACCGCAGTCATCCGTCAGGCATTGGTCAACAAACTGTTATCCAAAGACATAGAGAACTACGGCATCCTGAAAATCACCAAGGAGGGCAAGAACTTCATCAAGAAGCCTTACACCATCATGCTCGTCAAAGACCACGACTATGAGAACTCTGACGACGACGATCCCGAGACCATGGCGGCCATGGGCGCCAACAAGGACGGTGGTGCCGACAAGACCCTCTTTGCCTTGCTGAAAGACCTGCGCAAGACCATCGCCAAGCAAAACGGGCTTCCGCCTTTCGTCATCTTCCAAGACCCATCGCTCGAAGACATGGCCATCCAATACCCCATCACCAAAGAGGAAATGACCCAAATTGCGGGTGTGGGAGCTGGCAAGGCCGAAAAATTCGGCGAACCGTTCATCAAGCTCATCAAGGAATATGTGGATGAGAACGAAATCACCCGCCCGAACGACATGGTGGTGAAATCGGTGGTCAACAACTCGGCCCTCAAAATCGGCATCATCCAAAATATCGACAAGAAGATTCCGCTTGACGACATCGCCTACGGCAAGGGCTTGGAATTCGACGAACTGCTGAGCGAAATCGAAAGCATCGTCTCGTCGGGAACGCATTTGGACATCAACTACTACATCGAGGACAACGTGGACATCTACCATCAGGAGGACATTCTGGACTACTTCCACAATGCCGAATCCGACGACATCAAAACCGCCTTGCGCGAACTTGGCGAGGACGAATACGAGGAGGAGGAAGTACGCCTGATGCGCATCAAGTTCCTCTCGGACGTGGGCAATTGATTGGAGATGAGACATTTTCTTCTGACAATCTCAACCTTGTTATTACTCTGCGCTTGCGAAAGCAAGGACAAAGGTTTTATGCCTGAGCGTCTGCTCACCGAGCAAGAGATGATCGAGCTGATGACCGACGTGCAAATCATCGAGGCCGACATCAACTACAAAAAAACACAGGAGCGCGAGCACAAAGATTCCATCCCAAGCAAGCCCATCGACCCTGTCAAACTGTCAAGGTTGTATTACGACCAACTCTTTGAGCATTATGGGATTACGGACACCATTTTCAAGCAAAACATCAGGTATTACACCGAGCGGCCTGCCGTGTTGGAAAAGATAATGGACTCAGTGGTGCAACGACTGACGAAGGAACAATCGGAGTCCCGAAGGGACGACAGCCAATAGGCAGACAGTGTAAACCTCTGCCAACCAACATAAAACGGCGACACAGTCCCGAAGGGACGACAGCCAATAGGCAGACGGTGTAAAACCCTGCCAACCAACAAAACAACGGCGACACAGTCCCGAAGGGACGACAGCCCATAGGCAGACGGTGTAAACCTCTGCCATTCGTCAAACCAAAACGCAACAACATGGCCAGCACATTAGTCCAACAATACATGCACCTCGTGTTCCACACGAAAAGCACCAGCATCACAATGCGAGAAGAGGATTTGTCGCGTGTTTTCGATTATATTGGCGGTATCATCCGAAACATCAACGGGGTTTCCATCCAAGTAGGCGGTCGTCCCGACCACATCCACATATTGGCATCCATGCCCAAAACAATGAGCCTGGCAGACTTTGTCCGCACCATCAAATCCAACAGCAGCAAATGGATCAAAACATTGGATGGGTATTATGAACCGTTTATGTGGCAGGAAGGCTATGGCGCATTCAGTGTCAGTGCATCGGTGTTGGACAAAACGGCCAAATACATCAAAAACCAAAAGGCACGCCATCGCGACCAGTCATTCGTCGATGAATACAAACAATTCTTGGATGCATACCATGTGAAATATGATGAACGGTATGCGTTTGGGGATTGATTTTTCGGCAGGGGTTTACACCGCATTACCGGCAGGGGGTTACACCGCATTATAATTATCGTCAGGGGGTTTACACCACCTGCCTAAAACGCTGTCACCCCTTTGGGAGTTCCGTTTTGCGTCGTGGTTTTTCATCGGCAGGGGTTTACACCGCCTGCCTACGATGCTGTCACCCCTTCGGGGTTCCGTTTTGCGTCGTGGTTTTTCATCGGCAGGGGTTTACACCGCCTGCCTATGATGCTGTCACCCCTTTGGGGTTCCGTTATTTCTTCAGCTCCGCCGCAATCAAATCATTCAGTTTCCGAGCAGCATCCATCAACATGCTCTCGTCCGTTGGGACGGGCACAGGCTTGGTGTTCAAGCGGCTCAAGGTTTCCGCAGAGCAGGCCTCGCGGTCGCCACGGATGGTAGTGTAGTCGTTCTTGAAGGTGGATTTCACCTCGAAGGGTACCAAATACATTGGCTCGTCTTCATTCCTAAGGCTGCAACTCGCACAATCCATGACAATATGCCCCTTTACTGTAACACTCTTGTTCTGAGAGTGATCTGTCACATCAACGGTTTTTCCGTTATTGGTTTCATTAAAGGTCACCTCATCAAGTCGGACTGGGGATATTTTCACCTCATCCACCACAGCATCAACTGAATACATGATAAAAAGTTTTCGATCCCATTCGGTAAGAAAAGTATTATAGGTCGGCAGTTCACCTGCATCAAAAGCGAGCACATTCGCCTTAAATTCCTGTGGCAAAGTGAAATCGCTTGCATTGCCAAAGCCGATGAACACGGCATCACCCATACAAAGCGATGACCTCTTGACGAACCTCGAAATATTTGGATTATCCTTATTTGTCCTCGCGAATTGCACAACATATTTCATTGCTTCTTGCCCATTTTCTTTCGTCCCTGTGGCAAGTAATTGGTCGATTTTCGCCACCAAGAAAGCCTCGGCATGATTACGGGCAACGGTCATATCCTCGTCAAGGTCGAGTTTCACATAATTCATACCCTTTTTCACCTTGGTCGGGAAACATTTCAGGGCATCGTTGCGGCCTTTCATGTTGCAATAGCGTTGGTAGATTTCGGGCCACACATCGGGTTGGCCAGTGGCTTTCAGGGCTTGTATGCGCTCGTGGTCGGCTTGGTTGGCCTTGTGGTACGATGCCGCCACCATATTAATATGTTTGGCGTTCATATCGCCATCACAAATGTCAGGCGCAAGTCGTTGAATCACTTGGTCATACTCTTGGGCTTCATAGAGTTTCTTGGTCGTGTTGCAGGCCGTCAGCATCGCGCCGAGCAACAATGCGGGAATCAGTCGGAGGTATTTCATAGGTTTTCTTTTTGTCATTTGATTTCGGAACACATGACTTCGTGACTTCGCGGCACGACCTGAAGTCTCGTCGACCCGAAGTCTCGTGTCAACAAAATAAAAACTACAAATTTCGCTCCAAAATTGTGCGATTGGACGAAAATCTTTACTTTTGTGGGCACAAAACCGAACTACGATGGAAAAAATCAAGCAACTGCAACAAGATTTCGCCGATTTCATGGCGCAACGCGATTTCAACGGTCAGCCGACCGAGTTATACGAACCCATTGGCTACACCATCTTGCAAAGCGGCAAACGCCTCCGCCCCATGCTCTGCCTCTTGGCCAACGAGATGTTTGGCGGTGACGAGCAGCAAGCCCTTTGGCCCGCCTTGGCCTTGGAAACCTTCCACAACTTCACCCTCATCCACGATGACATCATGGACAAGGCTCCCATGCGCCGTGGCATGCCGACCGTTTACCAAAAATGGAACTCCGACATCGCCATCCTCTCGGGCGACGCCATGTTGGCGATGGCTTTCCAGTTTGCGCTGAAGCCACAAAAGGGTGCCGAACTTGCGCAACAATTGGGCCGTGTGGCCATCGAGATTTGCGAAGGCCAGCAGATGGACCTCAACTTCGAGACCCAAAAAGAGGTCAGCATTGAGGATTATTTGGAGATGATCCGGCTGAAAACGGCGGTGCTTTTGGCCACGGCCTTACAGATGGGTGCCACCGTTGCAGGCGCGAAACAATCTGACATCCAGCATCTTTACAATTTCGGCATCAATATCGGGATGAGCTTCCAATTGCAAGACGACATCCTCGACCTTTACAGCGACGTGGCCACTTTCGGCAAGCGTCATGGTGGCGACATTGCCGACAACAAGAAGACTTACCTTTACCTGAAAGCCTTGGAATTGACTTCCGAAAACGACCGCAAACGCCTTGAACACCTTTTCACCCTCCGCATGGACCACGACGAGGAAGAAAAGATTGAAGAAGTGCAGGCCATTTACGACCGTTTGAAAGTGAAAGAAGCCTCCGAACAGGTCATGCTCGACTACGACCGCAAGGCCTTGGCCGAACTCGATGCCATCGACTTGCCCAATGAGCGTAAAATCCACCTAAAAACCTACGCCGAACTGCTTTCGGGGCGGAAAAAATAGGTTTTGTCGCCACACAAAAAACAAGGAGGCCTCCCGCTGTGGGAAGCCTCCTTGCTGTTTGTCAAGCGGTTGCAAGTTTATTTGTCGCTTGCGTTTTCCTTCGCTTCCGCCTTCTTGACGTCAGCCTTCTTGGCGTCGCATTTCTTGTCGCCGTGCTTGCAATCTTTCTTGCAGTCGGCCTTCATCTGCTTGCCGTCGGCAGCCTTTTTGCCTTCGCAGCAATCGGCTTTCTTCTGGTCGGCGGCCACTTTCTTGCTTTCGCAGCACTCGCCGCCAGCTTTCTTGTCGCAAGTGGCTTTCTTCTCGGCGCAGCAGTCGCCTTTCTTCATCTCTTTCGAATCGGCTGTAACGGCCTTCTCCGATTTCTTTTCCACTTTCTTCTCAGTAGTGGCTTTCTTCACAGGGTTTTGAGCCTCAACGCTTTGGACGCTCATAGCGCTCACGGCGAAAAACGCCAGAACACCGAATAAAAATGACTTTCTCATGTTTGAACAGTTTGGTTTTAGATGAATAATACGGTTATGAATTTATCAAAAAACGTACCAAAAAGTGTTTTATTGTCCAATTATTCAATTTTTTGGCAAAAAAAGGCAGCTGTCGCCGTAGCTCAAAAAACGGAAATCGTGTTCCAACGCGAAATGGTAGCAATCCTTCCAACGGTCGCCGACAAGGGCCGAAACCAAAAGCAACAAGGTACTCTTCGGCTGGTGGAAATTAGTGATCAACCCAGTGATAATGCGCATTTTATACGATGGCGCAATCATCAGGGCGGTGCTGGCTTCGAGGCGGATCAGGTTATGTTTTTCCAAATAATCGAGAATGAGTTTCAAGGCTTCAGGCGACGAAAGCGGCGCGTGTTCATCGTATGGGAACCATTGGTCGACATGCAGCGGGCGCAGGTCCATCCCCTGTTCGTTCAGCATCACGCCTATCCAATAGAGGCTTTCCAACGTGCGCGTGCTGGTGGTCCCGACGGGGATGATGGGCTTCCCAAACCGAGCAACTAAATTCTGAATCAACGACTTGCGGACGATTATCGTTTCGGAATGCATGGCGTGTTCGCCGATGGTCTCGGTTGAAACCGGCCTGAAAGTGCCAGCTCCGACATGCAGCGTCACTTCATCGAAAGCAAAGCCTTGTTCGCGCAACGACGCAATGAGCGGCTGGGTGAAATGCAAACCCGCCGTGGGCGCCGCCACGGAGCCGTCGTAGCGGGCAAAGACGGTCTGGTAACGGTCGCGGTCGTCGGGCTCGGCATCGCGGTGGAGATAAGGCGGCAACGGAATCTCGCCAGCGGCCTCAAGCACCGAGGCAAACGACAGGTTTTCAGGCTTCCACGAAAACTCGATTTCGGCGTATTGGTCGTTTTGGGAGATACGTTCTGCGCCCAAAGCCACTTTTACACCACCCACATCCAACTCCTTCGAAAGCGCACCTTCTTTCCAACGTTTCGAATTGCCGACCAAGCATTTCCAACGCACCGGAGAGGCGGCTGAAAACGCCACTTGATAGTCTTTTTCGGGTTCCAAGCAGAATATCTCGATACGAGACCCGGTGGCCTTTTGGAATTGCAGCCTCGCCCGGATGACTTTGGTCTCATTGAAAACCAACAAGGCCTCTTTCGGCAGGAAATCGCCGACATGCTTGAATTGCGATTCGCTTATCCCATTGTCTTTCAGCACCAAAAGTTTCGAGGCATCACGTTCTGGCAAAGGGTATTTGGCGATGCGCTCATCGGGCAAGGGATAGTCGTAGGCTTCAATATTGATGTCTTTTACTCCGTTCATCATCGAAATTTTCGGCAAAAGTACAGTTTTTGTGGTTGCCTAACGGCAAGAAACCTTCCAAAAATCTTCCCTAAACACTTCCCAAGACGATTTTTGAATGATTTCTCGCAAAGCGATACCAAAAAAGAACTATTTTTGCCCCATCTTTCAACCATGAAATTCCTGCTAAAAATAGAACTGACCCGCGAATTTCTGCTGAAATTCGTGAAATTTGGCGTAGTGGGCTTTTCGGGCGTGTTCGTCAATTTCGGCGTCACCTACGTTTGCAAGGAATGGCTGAAGTGGAACAAATACCTGAGCAACATTTTGGGCTTCGTCGTTGCCGCCACCACCAACTACATCCTCAACCGCATTTGGACCTTCGAAAGCAGCAACCCGCAAATCGGGACGGAATACGCCAAGTATTTCGCCATTTCGTTGGTCGGCTTGGGCATCGACACGCTGACGGTCTACCTCCTCAACGGCAAACTGAAATGGAACTTCTACCTCAGCAAGGTCTTCGCCGTGGGCGCGTCAACGCTGTGGAATTTCTTCGGGAACCTGCTGTTTACTTTTGCCTAAGGAATTCAGGCTTCGCGCATCCCTACGGGATGCAAAAGATTGATGTTGTTTGTTTTACCGATAGTAAATCCCTAAGGGATTAGTCGGACGCATTGGAATGGATGCAAAAGATTGGTGTTGTTTGTTTTACCGATAGTAAATCCCTAAGGGATTAGTCGGACGCATTGGAATGGCATCCCATAGGGATGCGCGTCAGTTAAAATCGAAACCACGGAACAAAAGCATCCCATAGGGATGCTCGTCAGGTAAAAGAGAAACCATGGAACAAAAGCATCCCATTGGGATGCGCATCAGGTAAAAGCGAAACCATGGAACAAAAGCATCCCATCGGGATATGCGTTAGGTATAAGCGAAACCATAGAACAAAAGCATCCCATCGGGATGTGCGTTCGGTAAAAACGAAACCATAGAACAAAAGCATCCCATAGGGATGCGCGTTCGGTAAAAGCGAAACCATAGAACAAAAGCATCCCATAGGGATGCGCCGCAACATGCGAAACCCCGAATTAGGGAATCCTAAGATTGGATGCTTTTATTAGTATAGGGATGATTGATTTCCCTGACAACGCCTCTGATGGTGTCAAAAGCATGAGGTTCGGAGGAATTCTGAATCTTGCCTCCAATATAATAATAAGTATGGAAAGCATTGCCTTCAGGGTAATCCATAACCCGAATTTTGTGACCATGAAACCTGTCATCGTCAAGATAAATCAACAAGACATCACCTTGCTTGACATCGGCAATGGTGAAATCGTCATCAAACAGCTGGACTCCAATGACATCGTCGGAATAAATGTGGCGAGGATTCATGCAGTTGTTCTTGACCAAAAAGTATTCGAGTGACGAATCCATCTGCATGTCACCAACACGCACTGGCACGGGAGTCCTAAAATCTTCTTCCTTGGCATCAGCTGTAGGACCTGCCTCGGCAAGCATCAGATTCACGGTTTTCCTTTTCCTAAGAAAAAGATAGAGTATGCGACCTCCGAAAAACAGAGTGGCCAATATAAAAGTAATCAGAGTAATCATTATGCTTTTCGCTTGATTGTTTTGCTAATTGTTTCTTTTGAATAGTCAGAGGTTCCTTTCGAACAGGAAATGGCAAAAATAATGCCAAAGAATACTATGTTGCCAATAATGCAAAGCCATTTGGATCGCATAAAACCGACACCAAGATTAATCTCTGGGTAAACCATAAGTATAGCCTGCGCAAAGATATGTGCCACAAGCAAGTAGCCAAACATACTAAGCAAATAGGTCTTCCCGTTGATATCAAAGTTGGCGGTAGCTTTGCCATAAGTAATGGAAAGAATGGCAAGTGCATTGACATAAAAAGTGGCAATCGTGGCCTGCGATGACAGGTAAGCATTCAAAGCACTTGAACCACCGGCGCGAATGAACTGTATGACATAGACAATGACAAGCCCCAAAATCGTCAATATGGCAGTCCAAATGTCATGTTTCAGGCTGCTTTTCTGGACTTGCGGCTGCATCGGAGTACAATCCTTATGCTTCTTATTATGTGGTTGCTTTGCCATTTCAATCGAAAATGAGGCTGCAAAAGTACGAAAAAAATCAATAACACCCCAAAAAAACAAAGTTTCATAGCGTAACAAGCGCGTTTCCATTCAGCATTTTTTGGGGCATAACCCTCCCGCCAAGCGCAAAAAAAAGGAGGCACCATCTGTTGATGCCTCCTTCCATAGGGTGTCTTTACCCCGTTTATTCCTCCCTGCGCTTCTTGCCCACAAGATAGGCCGCGCCAAGGCCGAGCAACACAGCGATGCCGCTGCCTACTGGAGCGTCTTGGTTGGTGGTTTCTCCGTGTGTGGGAAGCATGGGCGTGTCGGTACGTGTCATACCCTGCTCGGTGCTCTCGCCGCGCTGGAACAGGCCGCCGCCATTCGGGTCGGCAAAGCT
>CACXQV010000003.1 GCA_902769875.1 uncultured Bacteroidia bacterium | reverse complement strand
CAAGTTGAAGCCCGAAGAGAAGGAAGTTTTGGTGCTTTCGGCTCAAGGTTATACGATGAAGGAAATCGCCGAAAAGGTATGCAAATCCATCGACACGGTGAAGTTTTATCGCAAGCAAGTGTTTGAGAAATTGGAAGTTGGAAACATTACCGAGGCTTTGGCATTTGCAACGAATTATGGGCTGGTTTGAGGAATCAGTAGGGGGACAAATGCACCCTAAATGGATTTTTTTTAGATATATCCATAGGTGTCATATTGTTTCAAAAACAAATGCCTATATGTGTTTTCAGAAAAATATGTATTTTTGCAAAGTTATAAAAGGCAAAAACAATGACAACAGTACAACTGACATCGGCTTTGCAGCGTGAAATGAGTTACATCGTGACGGATGAGACCATGATGGAGCGGGCCTTGAAGTCGCTTCGCAAGATCCGTCGGGAAAGGAAGGCGGAAAAAGAAATGGCAGCTGAACCTCAAGAGGATTCAGAGGAGCAGGTAATGCAAAGTATTCGTGAGGCTTTCAGGGAATTGAAACTTATTAAAGAAGGTAAAGAGGTCGGAAGACCTATAGAGGAGTTACTCAATGAGTTATAAGATTAAATCCGTGGCTTCTTTTGATAAGGACTTCAAAAGGCTGCTCAAACGTTATCATTCGTTACCCGATGATGTCAAGGCTCTCGTAAAGGATTTGCGGAAGAATCCTATGATGGGGGCAAGTTTGGGTCATGGTGTCCACAAAATCCGATTAGCAATACATTCAAAAGGCGGTGGGAAAAGTGGTGGTGTTCGAGTCATTACTTATGTGAATGTAATGGTTGAGATTGAAGAAGGTGTTGTTTATTTGCTTGCGCTTTACGATAAATCTGACCAAGATTCGATTGCAGAGAAGGTGATTAAGGAATTGCTGAAACAATTGCCTGCTTAATAAATTGTTGTCTTACTTTTGCACAAACATTCGAAAGCAAATGAAAACCAAACAAGAGATAGTTGAAAACTGGCTGCCGCGCTATACGGGCCTGCCGTTGGAGAAGTTCGGGAAGTATATCCTGCTGACCAATTTCCAGAATTATGTCGACCGTTTCGCCGAATGGCAAGGCGTGGAGGTGGTTGGCCGCGACAAATCGATGCCCTGTGCCACCGACGGCGAAATCACCATCATCAATTTCAGCATGGGCAGCGCCAATGCCGCCACCATCATGGACTTGCTGAGCGCCGTCAAGCCCAAGGCCGTGTTGTTTCTCGGCAAATGCGGTGGCGTGAAAAGAATCAACAAGGTCGGCGACTTGATTTTGCCCATCGCGGCCATCCGTGGCGAGGGTACGTCGAACGACTATTTCCCGCCCGAAGTGCCTGCGCTGCCGGCGTTCAGCCTCGAAAAGGCCATCTCCACCACCATCCGCGACTATGGCCGCGACTATTGGACGGGAACGGTTTACACCACCAACCGTCGCGTTTGGGAACACGACGACAATTTCAAGGACTATCTCCGCAAAATCCGATGCATGGCTGTCGATATGGAAACGGCCACCATCTTTATGGTCGGATTCCACAACGAAATCCCGACGGGCGCGTTGCTTTTGGTATCCGACAACCCAATGGTGCCCGAAGGTGTCAAGACCGAAGAGAGCGACAAGCACGTCAGCAAGAACTTCGTCGGCGAGCATCTGCGCATTGGCATCGACTCACTACGGCAACTTATTAATAATGGTATCACCGTCAAGCACTTGAAGTTCTGATGACTTACGAACAGATTCTTTCCGAAATCCACAAGAAGAACTTCGCGCCCATCTATTTCCTGACGGGCGATGAACCGTATTTCATCGACATGATTTCGGATACCATCGAGAACGAAGCCTTAGATGAGGCCGACCGCGCCTTCAACCAAATCGTGCTCTATGGCCGCGACGTGGATGTGGAGACCATCGCCAACCACGCCCGCAGCTTCCCGATGATGGGCGAGCGCATGGTGGTCATCGTCAAAGAGGCACAAGATGTGAAGAACCTCGAGGAATTTGAGAAGTATCTTGACGCCCTCCCCGCGACCACGCTCCTCGTTTTCGTCTACAAATACAAGAAACTCGACAAGCGCAAGACCTTTGCCAAGAAGCTCGACAAGAAAGGCGTCTTCTTTGAGTCGAAGAAGCTGTACGACAACAACATACCGGGCTGGATCCAAAACTATCTGAAGGCCGACGGCTACAGCATCACGCCGAAAGCCACGCAGATGTTGGCCGATTTCCTCGGCACCGACCTCCACAAAATCGCCAACGAACTGAAGAAACTCACCATCGCCCTGCCCAAAAACAAGAGCATCGACGATGCCGACGTGGAGCGCAACATCGGCATCTCGAAGGATTTCAACGTGTTCGAGCTTCAAAACGCCATCGGCAACCGCGACGTGCTGAAGGCCAACCGCATCGTGAACTATTTCGGCGACAACACCAAAGAGAATCCGCTATTGGTCACGGCAATCAATCTTTATGGCTATTACGCTAAGATCCTGAAACTTCACTGCGCTCAGGACAAGTCGCAGGGCAATTTGGCGAGTGTTTTGGGTGTCAGTCCGTTTTTCGTCAAGGATTATTTGACCGCAGCCCGCAACATTCCTCCGCAGATGTGCATCCGAAATATCTCCATCTTGCGCGAATTCGATATGAAGTCGAAGGGCTACGAAACCGGCGAAGTGAGCGAGAAGGATTTGTATAGGGAAATGATTTTCAAATTAATGCATATTTGACTTCGGGACGCGGGACTTCGGGACTTCGGGACTTCGGGACGCGAGACTTTAAAAAAACAGAAAAAATTGATTTTATGAAAGATTTTGAAAATTTACGGATTTGGAAGGATGCACAAGAAGTTGCTTTGGAGATTTATGAAATGTTCAAGGACATTAAAGACTATGGTTTCAGAGACCAAATCCAAAGGGCAGCCATTTCCATATCAAACAACATTGCCGAAGGTTCGGAATACAGTTCAGATGCAATGATGATTAGATATTTGAGAATCTCGAAAGGAAGTTGTGGTGAAGTTAAGAATAGGCTTTATCTTTGTCCAAAATTAGGTTATTGTAGTGAGGAAAAAGCTGTTGAGTTAATCAGCAAATGCAAGTCATTGACCAATGCGATAGGAGCCTTTATTGCCTATCTTGCCAATGGAAAGAAGTAATAGTTTTAACCCCCGTGGATGCCAGTCTCGCAGTCCCGCAGTCTCGTGTCCCGCAGTCAAAAGAATATGCGTATTGTAGCACAAAGAGTATCTCACGCTTCCGTCACTATTGGAGGCAAACTGAAGTCGGAAATCGGCTTGGGAATGATGGTTTTGCTCGGCATCGAGGAGGCCGACACGCAAGAGGATGTGGAATGGCTTTGCCAGAAACTCACCAAACTCCGCATTTTCGACGACGGCAACGAAGCGATGAACTTGGACATCAACCAAGTGGGCGGTTCGTTTCTTGTGGTGAGCCAGTTCACCCTCCACGCCTTGACGAAGAAAGGCAACCGCCCGAGTTTCATCCGTGCCGCCCGTCCCGGGCAGGCCGTTCCGCTTTATGAACTGTTCCTGAAACGCTTGGCCGAGATCTCTGGCCGTGAGGTCCAAAGCGGCGAGTTTGGCGCCATGATGGCCGTGGAACTGCTCAATGACGGGCCTGTGACGATAATAATGGACTCGAAAAGGCGGGAATAATCCCTATTCCACCACAAATTTCCGCGTTTCGCCGCCCATCTTCACGAAATATTCGCCCCTCGTCAATTCATATTGTTCCAAACCGTTGATTTCCTTTGATACGATTATCTGGCCAAGAACGTTCATGATGCTCATTCGGCCTGATCCTTTGATGGTTACAATTCCTTTTGAGGGGTTGGGATAGATGCTGAAAGCGCCTTGGCAATCGCTTTCAAGCCGGTCGGTCGCCAACGTGCAAAACACGGCTTCATAACTCGTTGGGGAGGCGTAATGCGTACTCGTTTCCATCTTTCGCTGCCCGAAAACGTAAGAGGTGTTTGGGGAAAGGTTCGCAAATGCCGGCGACGATTGCCACGGCCCCTCGTCGATGCTGTATTCGCAACCTTCCACGGCCACAAGGGTGATGCCCGTTTCGGTGTTGCTTTCGATTTGTGGAGTTTCGGGCGGTAATTGTTCGGCCTTCAAAACAGGCCCAACCGATGCAGAGGTAATGGTTCCGATGCAGTTTTCGGCAGTCACTTTCACGATGATGGTTTCGTCGATGTCGGATTCGGCCAAAGTGTATGTCGGGTGAATGGCACCGTCGATTTCTTCAGCGCCTCTCCGCCATTGGTAGCTCACTTCGCCTAAATCATGGATGTCAGGCACGGAGCTCAGGTCGGCTTCTGCGGTCAGGGTTTGCCCGAAAACGGCCTCTCCAGATAGGCTTACCTCTCCTATGAGGGCGGGTCTGACCGTGCCGTACAATGCTTTTTCAATTGCGCCGTAAGCGTTGAGCCTTCTTCCGTCGGCAACCAAGCCATCGAGCGACGACAAGTGCTCGGCGCCATCAAGAAGCGATTGTCTTATGAAAAGGCAAAAACTGGCAGGGTTGCTTTTGCAGTTCTGCATCATTTCAATGGGCATTGCCGCATACATCAGCGCGATGGTTCCCGCAACTTGTGGGGTTGCCATCGAGGTGCCTGTTTGATTGTCGTAGTTGTTGTAAGGTGTTGTGGAATAGATGTTTGTGCCGGGTGCGCCAATGTCGATGCTGTTGGTGCCGTATCCTGCGTATTTATACTTTTGGTCAGAGGAGTTGGTGTTGGTGATGCCTATCAGGTAGTCGCCGGGGCAGGTGGAAGGAACATCTCCGACCTCGTCGACATTCACGTCTGCATTGGGGCCTGCACCGCAGTTAAGGATGCCCACAGCCCCCAACTCGTCATACATTGAGCACCAGATGGGGAAATTGTCGGGGTTGCCGTTGTCAACCCCGAACGATGAATTGGTGGCCACTATGAAAGCGCCCTCTTCGCCGTTGGTTTCATTGTATCGTGCCCGCATTTCCAATGCGTAGGCATAGGCCTCCACAACAATCGACTCATTGGACGAACTTCCGCAGATAGGCATAATGCCCACATTCCAATTCACTCCGCAAACCCCTTTCCCGTTGTTTCCGATGGCGCCAATGATACCCGAAACGTGGGCTCCGTGTTCGTATACGGCAATGTTTCCGGTGTGGTTGTAGGCATTCCAGCCGTCATGGTCGTCGACATAGCCGTTGTTGTCGTCATCGATTCCGTTGTTTGGGATTTCGTGGGTGTTTTTCCAAAAATGGAGGTCTTCGTGGCTCAAATCGGCGCCACCGTCAATGACGGCCACCACGATGGTGTCGCCCGTTGCGGTTACGCCGCCCGTGGTGAACTCGTCCCAAACCCTTGGCAAATCCATAACGGTCGGTGCCCACTGATGGCTGAAGGAAGGGTCGTCGGGGATGGCGTCGCGCATGACGATGTTGGTATGGTTGTTTTGGACGACGCGCACCTCTGCGTTTCTTGTCAAGTGGTGCATTTTTTCCTCTCTTGTCCCTTTGCTGTCCGCGATTTCGAAAAGCCAGATATTCAGTCTTTTGGAAAGCATTCTTTTCGGCGCAATCCCTATGTTCGAGTTGGCGGCAAAAGTCGCGGCATCCACACCTTGCTCCAGCCAGATGATGAATTCGTTTTCTACGAAAGCCTCGTTTTCGGTCTTGGTGATTTGGTCTTGCCCGAAAGAGAACAGGGACCAAAGCATCATCGCCAAAACGATGGTTGATTTGATGATGGGTGGTTTCATTTTTGATATTGTGTTTACTTGTCCGTTTATAGTCTTTAAGTCTATCATTTTCGAAAGTTTACGAAAATGATAGTGTCGTATTGAACTGCAAAATTATTCAAAAGAAATGAAACACGCAAGATTTCAAAAGAATTGACTATTTTTGCAAAACCAAATGACACGGGACTTTTGGACACGAGGCGCGAGGCTGCCCCGCGTCTCACTGTCACGCATCAACAATTAATCGATTATTCAACCAACATTTCTACAGTCAATATGGACAACAAACGACTTGAAAAAGTAAACCGACTGATACAAAAAGAATTAGGCGACATTTTCCAGAAGGAACTGAAGCCGAAAGTGCCAATGCTGATGATTACCGTGACGCATGTGAGGGTCACGTCAGACCTTGGTTATGCCAACGTGTATCTGAGCATCTTTGGCGTTGATGACAAGAAAAAGGTGGTGGAAGAAGTGGGCATGAACGCCAGAGCCATCCGGGGTATGCTCGGCAACCGCGTGCGCCATCAGATGCGCGTCGTGCCTGAACTGCGCTTCTTCGAGGACGACTCGCTCGACTACATAGAAAACATCGACAACCTGCTCCATCCCGAAAAGTGAGACTGCCACTGTTCATAGCAAGCCGTTACCTCTTGGCCAAAAAGAGCCACAACCTCATTAATATCATCACATGGATTTCCATTCTCGGTATTAGTGTCGGCTCGTTTGCGCTCATCGTGGTGCTGTCGGCTTTCAATGGCTTGGAAAAGGTGATTTCGTCGATGAACAACCGCCTCACGCCCGACCTGCAAATCGCCGCCGTGAAAGGCAAAACCATCGATTTGACAGCCTTTCCTTTGGACCGACTCAAAGTAATCCAAGGCGTTGAGTATGTGGTTCCCACGATTACCGAAGACGCGCTTTTCCGCGCCAACGACAAGCAACATATCGGGCAGGTGAAAGGCGTTGGCCTTGAATATCAAAATATTGCCCGACTGAACGAAATCATCTACGGCAATGACGGCTTGCAACTTGCCGACGACGACGAACACGGTTTTGCCGTTCCCGGCGCGGGCGTGGCGTGGTATCTCGGCATCAATGCCTACAATCCATACGCTATGGTGCGCGTTTATGTGCCCAAGCGCGGCAACGCCTCCCTGATGAGCCTCGAAAACAGCTTCAATTCGAATGTGCTCACCGTCCGCAGCGTGTTCTCCACCGAGCAGGAACAAGATGAGAAATTGGTGCTTGTGCCTTTCGAATGGCTTTCCGGACTGCTTGAATATGAGAACAAAGCAACAAATGTGGAACTTTTCGTTGCAGCCCAGGCCGATGCCGACAAAATCAAGAAGGAAGCGAAAGCGGTGATAGGGGAGGGCTTCAGTGTGAAAAACCAGCAGGAACAGCAAGAAACGCTTTACCGCATCATGCGTTCCGAGAAATGGGCGGTTTATGTCATCCTGACTTTCATCCTCATCTTGGCGACTTTCAATGTGGTCGGTTCGCTTTCGATGCTTATGATTGAAAAGCGCAAAGACACCGAAATCCTGAAATCCATTGGAGCCGACAATCGCCTGATTCACAAAATCTTCATGAATGAAGGTTTGCTGATTTCGGTGGCAGGCGGTATCATAGGCTTGCTGTTAGGCATGGTCTTGGTGCTGCTGCAACAGCAATTCGGTTTCGTGAAGTTCGGTTCGGGTGGTGGCAATTATGTCGTGGATGCCTATCCCGTGTTGCTGAAAATCAAGGATGTGCTGCTGATTTTCGCCACGATTTTGGCGGTGGGATGCACCTCGGCTTTCCTCACCGTGCATCACGCGATGCGCAAAAGCCTTTCTCAGAAATCAAGGTTGAACGACAGGTAGAACCGAGGGCGTTTGGCGATTTGCCCGTCTTGGATGCCCCAAGCCACGTCGCCCCTGATGAAATACCCCAACAGCGTGGTGCGCAATCCAACCCCAACACCTCCTACCCAAGGTTCCTTCATTTCGGTGACGGTGATGTCGAGGTTGCCGTCGTGGATGTGGCTGTTGTATAGCGAATTGCTTGGGTCGTAGGGGTTCCAGCCGGTCCAAGCGGTGCCCACGTCGCCGAAAGCCACTATTTGGAAGTCTTTGATGAACTTGAGGTTGATGGGGCTGTTGGAGAAGTAGCTGAACAGGGGGAAGCGCAGCTCGCTGTTGAGCACTATGAAGTTGTTGCCATTGCGGATGTTTTGGCTGAAGCCGCGCATGTTGGTGGCAAGGGTCTGGTAAGCGTAGTTTTGGCTGTAGTCGACAGGCGTGCCGGTGTCGAATCGGGCCAAAATCCAGTTGTCGACGCCGCCCATATAGTAAATGAGTTTCCGTTGCCCGAATGAGGTGCTGCCTGCAATGCGGTTGGCCCAAATGAAGTTGCGGCTGATGCGGGTGTAATGCCTGTAGTCGAAGCCCGCCACTATCATATTGGCCGTGCTTTTGGCGATTTTCTGGTGGTATTCGGCAAAAACCTTTCCTCTTGCCCCTACGAGCAGGTTGGTCCCGATTTTTTTCGAGTTGTCGTAAACGAGTTCGGCACGCACTCCGGCCCAGTTTTGGAAAACATCCTTGTCGGCCAAACTGTAGTCGTCGATGGACAGGTTGACGACTTGGTCGTTGCGGTAAATGGCTGTGCCTCTTATGCTTAGAATCTCGCTGAACGGATAGCTGAGCGTGTAGAAAGCCTCATTGGTAAAAGTGCGGAAATAGTAGCTCGTATAATTGTCGGTCACAAAGCGGTGCAGGGTGATGCTCTTGTCCAAACGCTTGCTGAAGTCGCCGAAACGCAACATATACTCGTTGTTCACAAGGCTGGTGTTGAGTTTCACGCCGAGGTCAATCTTGTAGTCTTCCATCAGGTCTTTCATCTTGGTGCCAAGGAAAACATTGAAGCCTGAGTTGAGGTAGATAGGGGCAAGACCACCCGTGAATGGCTGGTAGCTGTAGTTCATGCTGGTGAAGTCGATTTGGCTCATCAATTGGTCGGCAAAGAGCTCCACATAGTAGTTGTTGGGGCGTTGTATGGTGTCTTTGGACCGTGGTTTTGGTGCTGCTCCTTGGCTTTGCTGCACCACTTGGACCGAATCGCCGCCCAAAGGCCCGTTGATTTGCCGCTTGCGCCGCGAATATCTATAACTCGTTGAGAATCTGTGTTTTGAAATGGGTTCGACGATGGAATCCTTTTTCTCCTCTTTCAATTCGGTGATCAATCGTTTCTGGGCATAGGGACTCATTTGGCTGATGGTCAGTTTGCGACTTCTGAGGATGCCCGACATATAGAATCTCTCGCCGTTTTGCTCGGCCATCAGCATTGCGGCTTTGTGGTCGCGGGGCTGGTAGCTGTAGTCGATGATGTTTGACGAATAGTTGGTAAGTTGCTCACGTTTACCGAAATAGCGATAATGCACTATGGTGTCAATGTGGCTGATGGCACTGTCGAAACGAATTTGGTAGAGGTTGTAGTAGCCGCTCGTGTCGTTCAGGTAGAGCAGGCTGCCGTCTTTCAGGGGCACAGGGTGTATGCTGTTCGAGAAACGCTGTCGGGTCATGTTCTGCAAAACCACACCTTTATTAATATAGTTGTAGGCGAACAGGTTGAACTGCTTGTTCTGGAAACGGATTTGCCGGTCTGCCTTCAAGGTGTCGTTGTCGCGGTTTGAGCTGAACACAATCTGGCGGTCGTCGGAACTGAAAACGGGGTCGAGGTCGGTGTGCCAGTCGTCGGTGATTTGCTCCAAAGTGTTGGAAAACAAGTTGTAGACATAGATGTTGGGCTTGCCCATCCGAGTGCCAGCCAACACGATTTTGCGGCTCTTGTGGGCGTAGGAGAACGAACTTACCTTTTGGAAGTCAAACAGATAGATGTTGGCTTTCTTGCCCGAATCGACATCCAAGTTGTAGAGTTGTATTTTGCCTTTTTCCTCCACGATGAACGAAAGGATTTCGCCGTTGGGGTGCCATGCCAGCAGCGGGAATGAGGTGTCGATGTTCTCGTCGGAGTGGTATCCCGTGCTGAACAGTTGCTGCCGTTTGCCGCTTTGAAGGTCTTCGAGCCATAGGCGTATCTTTCCCTCGTCGTTGCTGACGTAGGCAATCTTGCTTCCGTCAGGGCTGATGCGGGGCTGCGTGAAGGTGCGGTATTTCTTGTATCTCAGCTTCATCGCGTCGGAGGGCAGGTTGGTCAGCATAGTTTCATAGCGGTCTTTGTAGAACGCATACCATTCATCAAGCAAGTCCTTGTATTCCTTGCTTGTGACATAGAGCAAGGCTTTCCGCACGTTTTGGCTGTTTTGTGCCAAGCTCAAGATGTCGTTGAATGCCTTGCTGCCATATTTCTCGTCGATGAAATTCCAGAACGAATAACCCGCAATCAAGGCGTCGTTGTCGCGCAAATGGTTGATTTTTTTGTAGTTGCCCGATGAAATGCCGCGTTGCAGCTGGGCTTCCATGTGGCTGTCCCAATTGCCTGAGATGAAGGCCACCAAGCCGTCTTGGAACCACTGCGGGATGTCGTAACGATAGGAGCTGCGGATTTGTGAGCCCACCGAGATGCCGTTCATCACTTGGCTGAACAGCAGCCTCGCTATGCCTTCGCGGATTTGTGCCTCAAAGTGGGTGTAGTCGCCGTCGAAGTAGAGAATCACCTTCGAGCCGATGATTTTGGTTATGCCGCCCGTGTTGCCGTTTTCCTCTTCATCGAGGTCGATGTTGCTCTGCTTGAAGTCGCCCTTGCTGTTGAAGACGATGAACTGGATTTTCTTCCCGAAGCGGCTGTTGAGGCGCGTTTCGAGGCGCGGGATCTGGTCTTTGGCGTAGGCTTGGGCGTATTTGGCGAGGTCGTCGCCGCCTTGGTAGAAATACACGTCGAAGTTGTCGTTCATGTAGTACGACCAATGGAAATCGCTCCATTGCACGCGGTTCTTCCCGAAAGGCATGTTCATTCCGTTGTAGAACTGGGCTTTGGCTGGCAACATCGTGGCCAAAAGCAGCAGGACGAGTAAGGCGTATGTTTTTCTCGACGGCATCATCAATCCGATTAAGCCCACAAAAATAGGAAATTTTTCTTGAGTTTTTAAAAAAAAGGTCGAAGCAAAATAATATCAATGCGGGGATAAAAAATTATCCCTAATTTTGCAGGGTGAAAAAGTTATTGATATGCCAACAGTATTTGAAATATTCGGGCTTCGTTTCTTCTTTTTCTCGGAAGACCATGACCCCATTCATATCCATGTAGTCAGAGGGGATGACGAAGCGAAGATTGCCGTTGTGCCTGATATTGAATTGGTTTACAATCATGGTTTGAAGGCACAGGATGTGAAACGTGCATTGAAATTAGTGAAAATGTACAAAGACGAAATCATTGCAGTATGGAACGAGTATCACGATTAGAGGAAAATGTGGACGAAACCATCAAAAAGGCTTGGTTTGAAAGCGGTAGGATTTATATGCTTTCAAGTCAAGGCAAGGAATACAATCGTCCGTTGGAGGCTTTTCCAGTGTTGAAAGAGGCTTCCAACGAAGAAAGGAATAACTTTGCCATTGTGCTTCATGGAACGGCCCTGCGTTGGAAAAGCCTCGACGAGGATATTCACATTTCGAGTTTTTACAATACGGAAGAACCTGATATGATGAATGAAGTGGCTGCCATTTTCAGGCAGTTCCCGCAACTCAATGTCTCCGAAGTTGCGCGCAGCATGGGCATCAACAAGAGCCTGTTGTCGAAATATATCTACGGAATCAAGAAACCCAGCCCGCAACGGATGCAACAAATCAAGGAAACACTGCATTATTTGGGCGAACAACTTATCGCAGTGTGAGATTTGTTATGCAATAATCACTATCTTTGCCCCGAAAAAGTGGGGTAGGGCGTCCCGCTGTCCCACGTCAAAAAGAGAACTATGCTTAAACTCGAACAATTCATCTTCAATCCCTTCTCGGAAAACACTTACGTCGTTTACGACAACGACACGAAAGACTGCGTCATCATCGACCCGGGCTGCTCCACGCCGGGCGAGGAAAACGAGCTTTTCGGCTTCATCGACAGCCACTGCCTGAAGCCGATGATGGTCGTCAGCACCCATGGCCACATCGACCACATCCTCGGCAATGCCGCCTTGAAACGCCGCTATGGCGTCAAAGTGGCAGCCCACCCCGACGTGAGGTCCGACTACGAAAACGTCCGCCGTCAGGCTATGCTGTTCGGACTCAACACCGGGGCCGCTTGCGACTTTCCCGACCTTGATTTGAAGGATGGCGAAATCATCAAAGTGGGCAACAGCACTTTGGAAGTCATCAGCACACCGGGCCACGCCAAGGGCAGCGTCAGCCTCTATGCCGAACAGGAGGGCTGGGTGTTCACCGGCGACGCGCTGTTCTGCCGTAGCATTGGCCGCACCGACCTCGACGGCGGCAACTATGCCCAGCTGACCGAAAGCATCAAAGGGCGACTGTTCCGCCTGCCCGATGACACCGAGGTCTTCTCTGGCCACGGCGAAAGCACCACCATCTTCGACGAGCAACGGTATAACATGTTCCTTTGATGAAACTGAGGGTCGCGATATTGGTTTTCCTTGGCTTGCGTGTCTTTGTCTTTGCCCAAGAAAGGACACAAACGATTGATAGTCTTGAAAATGTGATGGCAAAGCAAGAAGGGCGCGAGAAGGTGGAAACCATGATGGAGCTTTCCAAGGCATTTTTTGGCTATTCGTTTGATGATTGCATTGCTTGGGGCGAAAGGGCCATCGAGGAAGCAACGCGATTCCATGATGATGAATTGCTGGCCAAGGCTTACTGGAGAATGGGAATCCGCTACCTCAACCATTTTGAGTTCGACTTGGCTCTCGAAAACTATGGTAAGGCTTTGGAGCTTCTCAAGAACAAAGGCGATTCGGATTTGCTGATGCGGGTGCTGAATGGCAAAGGCCGTGTCGAGTTGCTGATGGGTGACTTGGATGCCGCTTTGCCCACTTATCAATATGACTTGAAAGTGTCTGAAAATCTTGGCGATGCGTTGAATTGCGCCGATGTCATGAACAATATTGCATACATTCATTTCCATCAGGATGATTTTGACAAGGCGATGAAATGTTTCCATGATGCCCGCCAACGCTATATGCATCTGCACGACACGCTTTCGGTGGCGCAGTGCGACAATAACATCAGCCGCATCCATATTGAAAGGCAGTGGTTTGATGAGGCCCAATTGCTGTTGCAAAGGGCGATACCCATATACGAACATTATGGTGACGATGTTTCGTTGGCTCACGCATACCAAAACTTGGGCACGGTTTATGCCACCGGTCATGTCAATTTTGATTCCGCGATGGTGTGTCTGCGCAAGTCGATCAAATGTGCCGAAAATGTTGGCGACCAAATCACCTTGATTGAGGATGAGTTGGAATTGGCTGGCGTGATGCGGCATTTGAACCGGGAAGGGGACGCGATGGACCTTTATGAGTTGGCGCTCCATTCATCTGAAACGATGGGCTATACCGATGGATTGTTGGAGGCATACAAAAACCTTGGCATTCATTACAACGAAACAGGTGATTTCAAGACCTCGGCCATTTACTTGAAAAGATGTGAGGATTTGGCGATTGAGAAAGGCAACCAGTTGTATCTTAATACAGTTCGTCCTTATCTGATTGCCGATTATGCTCGGCTTGGGCAGATGATGGAGATGAAGCAGGAATTGGACTTGGTGGAGGATGACTATTTGGGGATGGTCGGCGAGAACAACGCTTTGGAGGAGGAATTGTCGCACATTCAATACGATATGGACGGCTTGCTGGGGAAATACGAATCCCAAAACGAGCAGATCCAAACCCTCAAGACCCAACGTGACCAATACGTTATGGCCTTTTGCGGCCTTTTGGCTATGCTGTTTTTTTTCGTCGTTTTGCTTGTGGTCTACAAAATTGTTCGTAAAAAACGAGCCAAAATCGAAAAGGGTTGAAAAAAAACTTACCTTTGCACCCCGATAGGGTAGCGGCGCTTCGGCAGGCCCGGCCACCTTGTGTGGCGTGTCTGGAGTCCTGCGCCCTGCATCAACGACTAAACGATTCAACAACCAACAATAAACAACAACAAACATGATCGAGAAAATCACATCATCACAACAAGCTATGGACCTCGAAGCCAAGTACGGTGCCCATAACTATCACCCGCTGCCGGTCGTCCTCGCCAAAGGTAAGGGCGCCAAAGTGTGGGACGTCGAAGGAAAAGAATATTTCGACTTCCTGTCGGCCTATTCCGCTGTCAACCAAGGCCATTGCCACCCGAAAATCCTGAAGGCCTTGACCGACCAGGCCGAGCGCCTCACCCTCAGCAGCCGCGCCTTCTATAACGACGCACTCGGCGTGTGGGAAAAATATGTGACCGAATACTTCGGCTACGACAAGGTGTTGCCCATGAACTCGGGCGCCGAAGCCGACGAAACGGGCCTGAAGCTCGCCCGCCGTTGGGGTGTAGTCAAGAAGGGCATCCCGAACGACAAGGTGAAAATAGTCTGCTGCGAAGGCAATTTCCACGGCCGCACCATCACCATCATCACCATGAGCAACGACCCCGAGAGCTATGCCAATTACGGCCCGATGACCCCCGGATTCATCCGCATCCCCTACAACGACCCCGACGCCCTTGAGAAAGTGCTCGAGAAGGAAGGCGACGAAATCGCCGGATTCCTGCTGGAGCCCATCCAAGGTGAGGCTGGCGTTTACGTTCCCGATGAAGGCTACCTGAAGAAGTGCTACGACATCTGCAAGAAGCACAATGTGCTGTTCATGGCCGACGAGGTGCAGTGCGGTATCGCCCGTACGGGTAAGATGCTGGCTTGCGACCACGAAGGCGTGCGCCCCGACATCCTCATCTTGGGCAAGGCCCTTGGTGGCGGTGTGGTGCCGGTGAGCTGCGTGTTGGCCGACGACGACATCATGCTGAACATCAAGCCCGGCGAGCACGGCTCTACCTTCGGCGGCAACCCGATTGCAGCCCGCGTGAGCATCGCCGCCCTTGAGGTCATCAAGGAAGAGCACCTGATGGAAAACGCCGAGCGTCTCGGAAAGATCTTCCGCGAGGAAATCGGCAAGATCAAGAGCCCAATGATTGAGAAAGTGCGTGGTAAAGGCTTGCTCAATGCCGTGATCATCAAACCTAAAGACGGCAAGGAAGCCTGGGATGTGTGCCTCAAGATGCGCGACCTCGGCCTGTTGGCCAAGCCCACCCACCAGCACATCATCCGCTTCGCGCCGCCCTTGGTCATCACCGAGGCCGAACTCCGCGAAGCCATCGAAATCATCAAGAAGGCCATCGCCTCGTTTGAATGATTTGTTGACGCGAAACTACGAGACGCGAGACTTCGGGACGGGTGGGCGTTGCCCCACGTCCCATGGTCTCGCGTCTCGCGTCATTGCAAGACAGACGGACATCGTCCCGTAGTCCCGTGTCCCGTGTCCCGTAGTCCCGCGTCCCGTAGTCCCGTGTCATCAATACATCATCCCGAACACCCAAAGTGGAATCCTGTTGTGGTGCCCGACTTCTATGCCGTCCAAGGCCAAAAAGCTGTCCTCGATGTCCTTGATTTGGTCGAAACTCTTGTTCTTGCCGCCCACCTCGAAGAGGTATTTCCCGTTCACCGCAAAGTCGCCTTTCTTCGGGAAGGTCACCGTTTGCGTTTGGCTCAGTTGGTTGAAGAAGAAGGTCTCCCTGACAGTTCCGATTTCAGGCCTCGCGGTCAGGGCGTACATCAGGTTGGGGTTGTTCAGGAAAATCTTGTCGGGTCGTGCAAGGTTTTTGAAACTCTTGGCCTCGCTGGAGAGCAGTCCGAGCAAGCCGCCGCGCTCCAAGGCGTGCATCATTTTCAGGCCTTGGTTGCGGTCGGTGTCCAACTCGGCGTAAAGCTCGGTCATCACGGGAGTTTGCGGCACCTTTTCCGCCAAAATCATCAGCATTTTCTTGGTCTTGCGGATGGTCGACATCGACACTTCGTCAATGGCTGGATAGTCGTTTTCAATCACTTGGTTGATGACTTGTTGCAAGCGCATGGCATAGCCTTTTTTCACTTCCTTGTAGAAGGGGTAGTAGCCTTGCTTCAAATATTTCTCAAATGCGGGCAGCACCATGATTTTCTCGCAAACGTCGTTGGCGATTCGGACGTGGTTCTTCAAGATGTCGTCCAATTCAAATGGCTTGCATCGGTAAAGTCCCTCAAACTCAAGGTATTCGCGAAACGAAAGCCCAGGCAGGTGATACACCAGCTGCCGCCTCGAAAGGTCACCTTGCTTATGGTCCATCCTCAGCATCGACGAGCCGGTATAGACGACGTTCATCTGAGGATAGTCGTCGTAGATGTTCTTCAGCAGGGTTTGCCAATAGGGATGATGATGCACTTCGTCAATGAAGAGGTGCGTCCCGCCGTGCGTGTAGTGGTAGTCCACGAGGTCCATCAGGTTGTGTGAGGCGAACCAAAGGTTGTCCAACGAAATGTAGAGTGCTTTCCCTGTGTCGGAAAACTCTTCCTTGATGCGTTGCAGCAGCAGTGTGGTCTTGCCGCAGCCGCGTGGCCCCTTGATGCCAATCAGGCGGTCGTCCCAATCGATTTGGTAGTAGAGGTTCCTGTGGAAATTGGTTCCCACGGTGGCCAATTTGTTGCGATGACTTCGCATGATTTCTTCCAGGTCTTCCAGTTCTTTCATAGCGTTTTAGATTTTCGCCGCAAAGGTACGAATAATATTTTGATTCATTGTATTTCTGTTGAAAAAATGTTTCTATTCACTAAAAATAATAAAAAATCAAAGTTTATGAATACTAAAATTATGATATTTATAGTATATAAAAACACTAAAATCAACTAAAAATAATGTTTCTATTCATTATTATGATTTTGTATATTATTGAAAATCAAAGATTATGAAATTTATAAATTCAATTCTATTGAATTGAAGATTTCTTCTACCGCATCCTCGTATTCCCTCAATGCATTAATCTTCTTGATTCTTCGCCACACATTCTGCGGATCTTCAAAAGATTGCATCAGATACGACCACAATTCCTTCATTCGTCCCAAAACCTTCGGGCTGCCGCCGGCATGGCGCAGCCTGTCCTCATAAAGGTCGATGATATAGGCGTGCAGCCGTTCCTTCCGTTCAGGCGCATTCCATGCGCCTCCTCGAATGTCTTCTGCCAAAAAAGGATTCGCCAGAATGCCTCGTCCCAGCATATAGCCATTAAGTGGAGTGGATTGCGGGTCGTTGCCCGCAATGACGCTGCCGGGTGTTGCTCCTTCTGTTGGTGTCGTTTCAGGCTTGGCTGGCAATCCCTGACACGACTGAGGCTCTATTGTTCCTTTGATTCTCCCGAAACTCTCCACCGAAAAAATGTCCCCGTTGTAAACCAGCGGCGCATTAATATAAGGTATTAATGCTTTGAACCGCTCCACGTCGGCCTCGCCCTTGTAGAGCTGCTTCCCGATGCGCGGATGGATGATCAGTTCGCTCAAGGGGAACTTGTTGAAAATCGGGATGATGGCCTCGATTTCGTCGGGACTGAAATAACCAAGGCGGCATTTCACGCTGAAATTGATGTCGATTTCCTCGAAAATGCGCTCCAGCATCGTTTCCACCATGTCAGGATAGGGCAGGAGGCCGCAGCCGCGTTTCTTGTTGGCCACTCGTGGAAACGGGCAGCCCATGTTGAGGTTGACTTCCTTGTAGCCAAACTGCTTGCATTGCTTGGCGAAGCGCAAGATTTCCTCCGCATCGGTGCTGAGGATTTGCGGCGTGAGTGTCTCCACATCGTTGTATTTCGGGTCGATTTCCTCAACCTGCAAGTTCTTGGCGTGGTCTTTTTGGATGCCGGTGAAGAAGGGGGTGTAGAATTTGTCGATGCCGCCGAAGTGTCGTTTGAACACGTTGCGGAACGGCGCGTCGGTGATGCCTTGGAACGGGCCTAACGATAGGAATGGCGCTCTCATCTCTTCTTTTTCTTGGGCTTCGACAGCTCGGCCTTCTTGGTTTTGCCGATTCCCAACAGCGACACGACCACAAGTGTGATGACCTGCACAAAGGTGAGGTAAACGGCCATCCGGCTCAGGTAGTCGCCGTGCTTGGCGTAGAAGGTGACTTTCGTGTTGGCTTTCAGCGTGTCGCGGATGGCGTCGGGCACCCAGTAATGGGTTTGCTGGAGCACGACGCCGCGTTGGTTGATGAACCCCGACCGGCCCGTGTTGGCCGAGCGGGCCACGCAGCGGCGGTTTTCGATGGCGCGCAGTTTCGAGAACTCGAAATGCTGGCGGTAGCCCGGAGTGTCGCCCCACCAGCCGTCGTTGGTGATGACGAAGAGCAGGTCGGCGCCCTTCTTGCAGAATGTGCTGACGTATTCGCCGAAGGCCGACTCGTAGCAAATCGGGACGCCCACTTTGTGGTCGCCGAAAGTCATCACCTTGGCTTCGGGGTCGGTTTTCAAAGTGCCGCGTGCGATGCCCATCGTGATGCTGTAGTTCTTCAAGAAGCCCATCCATTCGGGAATGGCTTCCACGCCGGGCGTGAGCTGCGACTTGTTGCGGTGCTGCATGCGGGTCGTGTCGATGAGAAGGGCTGAGTTGTGGCAATAGTAGTAACGGTTAGTGCCTTCGATTTGCCGCGCCGGAAAGTCGTCTTCCATGCCTTTGGGAACAAACTCGTAGGTGGTGCCGCCGATGACGAAACAGGCTTGTGGCACACGTTTGATGTAGTCGTGGAGCTGGTGCAAGGCCCTCACTTGGTCGGTCTCGTGCAGCCAAATGCCTTCCTGTATGGCCGATTCGGAACTGACGACAAACCGCGTCTTGGGTGTCACCAAGGGCAGCGAATAATTAATGTTGTTCTGGATCACTTGGTCGTAAAACTGCCGGTCGAACTGCTCGTTCCATGGGTCGCAGTTTTGCTGCACCACGACGACTTCCGTGTCGGTGCCTTGGTCTTCGTAATGTTTGTAGATGCTCTTGCTGACCGTGATAGGCACCAAAAGGATTGCCAATTCCAAACCGATATTAATCATCAAAGGCTTGGCCTCTTTCGTCTTGAAATATTGCAGGATGTTGGCTATCAATATGTTGACGAGCAGCACCCAAAGCGTTCCGCCGGCCACGCCTGTGTATTCGTACCATTGCACCCAGCTCACGGTCGAGGAGAACACGTTGCCCAAGTTGAGCCAAGGCCATTTGGCGGCCCACCAATAGGTGAGCAGCTCGAAGGCCATCCAGTAGGGGATGAGGAAAAGGTTGCCCCAAGGCTGGTTGCAGACTTTCTTCTTGGTGATGTGGAACAGCCAAAACACCGTTGCCATGAAGATCGAGTTGAGTATCCACGCGGCGGTGGCGGCGGGGGTGGCGTTCCAAATCCACCATGTGGTGGCCACGTTCCAAATGAGGAAGGCGAGAAACGACACCCAGAACAGCTTGCCCCCGCCTCCTTTCGCGATGCGGTCTTCCATCATCAGCAGGGGGACCAAGCCGACGAAAACCAATGGCGCAATGCCCCATGTGGGCCACGCCGCCGTGAGCAAGCCACCGGTCAGGATGGCCATTATTATGTTATATGTGCGTCCGTTTCGCGTTTCGCGTTTGGCTTTCCCGTGGTTTTTTTTCGTTTTTTCCATAAGAATTTTCAAAATTTCGGGCAAAGGTACGCTTTTTTGTCGTACTTTTGCCAAAAATTCTGTCCGATGAAAAGAACATATCAAGTCGCTGGTCACAAGTTCTCGGTTGTCATGCCCGACAACAGTCTGGTTTGGAACGAAATGACACCTTACCAACCTTTTGTCACCGAAAATGAAGGCAATGTCGTGTTTACCGCAAGCCTTATCGATGCAATGCCTAACACTTCTGACAAACAAAAGGCTACGGTGAGTTGCGAGCGTCCTGATATGCCTCGCATCGAGCTCTACGAGTGGCAAGGCAAATGGCTGATGGAAGTCGCGCCCACGCTCGAGGCTCCCGTCAGGGTTTTCCTGATTGCTGACAAGGCGTTCTCCACCGCCGAGTTCCGCATCCTCGGAAGCATGCGCTTCTCGCTGAACACGGTGATGATGCTGATGTATGCCATGTCGACGGCGCCGCTCAATACGCTCCTGATGCATTCGTCGGTGACCGTGAAAGACGGGAAAGCCTACCTCTTCCTCGGCAAGAGCGGCACCGGAAAAAGCACCCACAGCAAACTGTGGATCGATAATATCGGAGGTTGCGAACTGCTCAACGACGACAACCCTGTGATTCGCGTGATGGACAACGGCGAAGCGCGGGTGTTTGGCTCACCATGGAGCGGAAAAACACCCTGCTACCGTAACCTCGATTTCCCCATTGGGGCCGTCGTCAGTCTTTTTCAGGCCAAGGAGAACCAGATTCGTAGGCTGTCGATGCTGGAGGCCTACGCCGTTATGTACGTCTCCTATTCAGGCTATCGTTTCATCAAGGCCATCGCCGATGGTTTGCACGCCACCAACGAGAAAATCATCAGTGCCGTGCCTTGCTTCCAACTCAAATGCCTGCCCAACGCCGAAGCGGCGTGGCTGTGCTATAAGACCGTGTCGCAATAATGTGGTATGGAGAAGGTCTACTTGCCTAACGAGGTGCTGATGAGCGAAATCGCCCAACTGCTCAGCGAAGGCCGCGAAGTGGTGATGACGCCCAAGGGTAACAGCATGCTGCCCTTCATCCGTGGCGAGGTGGACAAGGTGAGAATGCTGAAGCCCGACAGCTTGCAGGTGGGCGACATTGTGTTGGCCCGTTTCGGCGAGCGTTTCGTGCTGCATCGCATCGTCGCGCTCGATGGCGACAAGGTCACGCTGATGGGCGACGGCAACCTGAAAGGCACCGAGCAGGGCTCGCGTTCCGATGTGTTCGGCAAGGTGGTCGAAATCATCACGCCCCACAACCGCCGTCGCAAGCCGGGCAAAGGCAGGCTGTGGCGAAAAGCCTTGCCCATGAGGCGCTACCTCCTGAAAGCCTATAGAAAAAGCGTTAAGTTGTTTAATAAATAATTACAAATCAAATAGATATGAAAACTAAGAAAGGTCTTATATTGCGTCCTTTGGGCAAGGAGTTCATCCTTGTGGCCGAAGGGCTCGAAGCCGTCGACTTCAGCCGTATGATTTCGATGAACGAAACGGCTGCCTTCCTCTGGAAAGAAGTGGAAGACAAGGAATTCGATGCCGAAACGTTGGTCGGCCTGCTGACTGCCGAATACGACATCAGCCGCGAAGCCGCCGAGAAAGACGTAGAAGCATTAATCCAAACATGGAAGGAAGCCGACATCATCGACAATTAATCATTGGCTATTAATTAATAAAGGTGTGAGAATGACCGCCACCGAAACCCAATATTTCACCCTGCTTCGTGCCGCCCTTTGGAACACGCAGCCCACCCTCGCCGATCATGTGGATTGGGAAGGTGTGATGCGTATTGCCGAGCATCACGGCAACGCGGCCTTGCTTGCCGATGTGGCCACCCGCCTCACCGACGGCAACAAGCCCGAGCCCGAAATGCTCGCCAAGATGATGACAGGCATGCGTTCCAACCTGTTCAACCAGATGCACCTGAAGCAGATTCTGGTGTCGGCGGTGAAGCTGCTGCGCGAGCACGACATCGAGCCCGTGTTGCTCAAGGGCTTCAGCTTGGCGATGCTCTATCCCAACCCCAACGTCAGGCAGTTTGGCGACATCGACTTGTTCGTCAGGCGCGACAAGTTCCACGAGGCTTGCCGCCTCTTGCGCTCCTTGCCGGGCGGCTACAACTGGGGCGAGGAAACCGACATCGGGCGGCACTACAACATCGAGTTCGGGCAGTATCCTATGGAGGTACACCGCGTGAGCGCCGACGAAATCGACTCCGACGAGGAAGGCGTGTATGCTCCCATCGAGCAGGAAGGCCTCACCGACGAAGCGAGGCGTGTCCGTTGGGAAGGCCTCGAAATAACCGTGCCCTCCAAGGAATTCATGGTGTTCTTCACCTTCTTCCACGCCTGGCACCATTTCCTGACCACGGGCGTGGGACTGAGACAGTTGAGCGACGTGGCCATCACCCTGCACAGCTACCATGGGCAGCTCGATTTGGACAAGCTGCACCGCTATCTTGAAACGATGCACGTCATGGAGCCTTGGCAAGCCTTTGGCAACCTCTTGGTCAGCTGTTTGGGCCTGCCCGCCGGGGAGATGCCTTTCGGCGCCACCATAAGCCCGCGCCGGCAGCGCAAGCTCTACGAATGCATCATGGAAGAAGGCAACTTCAGGCGCCGGCGCCGCTTCAAGACGAACCGCCCCAAGCAGCGGCTCCTCCAAAAGATGCATGCCTTCATCTGCATCTTCATCGATTTCTTCCACTTGGCCAAAACCTTCCCCAAGCAGGCCTTCCGAGGCTTGCACAGCGAGTTCCGGCAAGCCTTCAGGAAGAACCTGCACGGAAGCCCCTAAGCCCCAACGCAATGGCTGTGGATTAATTGTCCACAAAAAAAATGGCGAAAAAAACGGATTTTTTTTCTTGCGTATGAATTAATTGTGTATTTTTGCAGCCGAATTATGAACACAAAACAACAAAATCTAATAAACAAAAGTCTAACTTAAAATTTACAACAATGAAAAAAATGAACAAAATGTACGAAGCCCCAAAGGCTGAAGTGATTTCGCTTTGCGTGAATGGCGCATTGATGCAAGATTATCCACATGGAGGAGGACCCACGCTTGTTAGTTCTGGTGGAGAAGATGAACTGTAAAATTATGTAACGGATTCAAGTAATCCAAGCAAGAGTAAGTAAAATTTGTCAAATAAAAATTTAAAGAATCAGAAAATGAAAAAAGTAATGAGATTTGCTTGTTTGGTGGGAGTTGTTGCATTGGCTCTCACTTCGTGCAAGAAAAATGAACAGACTGCTACGTCATTTAAAGCTGCTACCGAACAGTTCGTCGTGGAATCTGAGGATGACTCGAGGGTGTATGTCAACGCCAACAATCAGATAGTATTCGAACAGAATGATCAAGTGATGCTGTTCAACATTGGCGGTGAGGTAGACGATGCCGCTTTGTATTATTCAACCTCAACAGCTACTTATGTTGAATTTAGGCCTGTGCAAGAAGTTGGAATCAATCCCACCGCAGATGCTGAAGGTGCTTTCTATGCTTTCTATCCCGGTGAGAATGTGATTCCTGCTAATCTTCGTAGTGAGAGTAGATACAAATTCCCTGTTGCTGCAGAGCAAGAGTATCGTACGTTAAATGGCAATGTGGCCGTTCCGAAAGGTGCTATGTATATGGCCGCTAAAGAGGCTAATGTGAAACAATTGGGCCAAGTGAATTTCCAATTCAAGAACATCTGTGGTCTTGCTTGCTTTAAGTTCTACAGCTCAACCCCAGGTAAAACTATCAAACGAATTAAAGTCGAGGACAAGACGTTTAATATTTCCGGCGATGTTGAACTGAGGGTTGACAAAGTCGATCCTGATGAAATGACTTCGTTGCTCAACAATTACAATTTGAGCAATCAGAGTTATGTCGACCAATTGAATGACTATATTAGTGAAGTTGGCTATAATGTCACCAATAGCGGTCGTTCAATCGTTTTGAACCTTGGTGAAGGTGTCGAGTTGACTACAACCAAAGCAACTGCAAAGCAATTCTTGATGGTGTTGCGTCCTTTGGCTCTCAAGAATGGTTGCAAAATCTATGTTAGCGAAGATAGCACTGGCGAGAACTGGATTTTGGCTGCTGACAGCAATAAAGACAATATGATACGTCCGAACCTCTTTAGAAACTTTGCTGCTGTTAAGATTAATTTCTAATCAGAAAAGAATTTACGAAAAAAAAGCACTTCCCATTCGGGAGGTGCTTTTTTCGTTGTTTATGGTTGGCGTGGCGGGCCTGCGGGCGGCCACAAACGAAAAAAGCCGAACATCGTGTTCGGCTTTTCTTGGGGTGGTACCGACGGGAATCGAACCAGTGACACGAGGATTTTCAGTCCTCTGCTCTACCAACTGAGCTACGGTACCTCCGTTTTGCGCTGCAAAAATACGCATTTTTTCTGACATGGCAAGAAAAAATGTTCAAAATGAAGATTTTTTTTGCAGCAAAAATTATTTCTCGCTGAAAATCAGCGAAATGAAAATTTGCTCGGACAAATAAAGCAATAAAAACTTGCTCAACGAGTTAAAAAATCGGATATTTGCATGCTCTAATCCTGAGTTTCCTGTGGAGCGGGTTGGGGCTTGCTCAAGTTGTTATGGTTATGAGAACACCTTTATTGAAATATGTGATGATGGCCTGCCTGCTGGGTGGCCTTGCAGTGGGCGGTTTTGCCCAAGCCGACGTCGATTCGCCTTACTCGCTCTTCGGAGTGGGCCAACTGCGCAGCAAGACGATGAATGTCAGGCTGAAAGGTATGGGCGGCACTTGCAATGCCATGATGGGCGGCGGCTTGATTAATGCCGCCAATCCGGCCTCCTACGCCAAGATTGACTCGTTGTCGTTCCTCTTCAACGCGGGCTTCTATTTCAAGTCATCGACGTTCAGAACATCAAACCTCTCGGAGCCTTCGCGCAACGCTTCGTTCAACCACGTTTCGATGGCTTTCGGGCTGTTTCCGTGGTGGAAGACGGCCCTTGGCGTGCAGCCCTTCAGCTCGGCGGGCTACACGATGCTCGTCAACAGGACCCGCGATGGAATTGGGTCCACCACCCTCCGCTTCAGGGGCTCCGGCGGCCTCAACCAAGCCTTTTGGGGCAACGGCTTCAAATTGGGCAAACACGTTGCCGTGGGCGCCAATGTCTATTATGTGTTCGGCAACTCGCAAACCGAGACTTCGCTCTATTTCCCCGACTCGTCATACTACATCGGCTCGCGCCGCAACCTCGACCTGATGGTCAATTCCTTCATGTTCGACTATGGCCTGCTCTTCAACACGCCAGTGGGCAACGACATGCATCTGAGCCTCGGCCTCACCTACAACCAAAAGGTGAAGCTCAAAGGCGTGCAGACCATTTTCGTCCGCTCCATCGAGGAAGATATGGACACTGAAGTGGAATACCTTATCGACACCATCGCCTACAAGACTTCGGGCTCGAAGACCACCATTCCACAGGGCTTCGGCTTTGGTGTGGCATTGCAGAAAACCGACCGTTGGACCTTCGGCGCCGACTTCAACTGGATGCAGTGGTCGCAGTTTGCCCACCAAGGCGTCACCGAGGACTTGAAGGACTCTTGGAACGTGACTGTAGGCGCCGAGTTCACTCCGCGCCACACCTCGGTGACGGGCTATTTCAGCCGCGTCACCTACCGTTTCGGCGGTTTCTTCGAGAAGGGCTTCGTGTGCCTGCCCGGCAACGACGGCCAAGACCATAATATTAATAAGGTGGGCATCACGGCGGGATTGTCGCTGCCTTTGCCCCGCACCCTTTCCAAGATTAATGTGGCCTTCGAGTTTGGGCAATACGGCACCCGCGCCGGCGGCCTCATCGAGGAGCAGTATGTGAGGATGGATGTGGGCGTTGCGGTACACGAGCTTTGGTTCGTCAAGCGTAAATACAAATAAGCCGCCCGCCCCTGCACGTTTTGGAACGATATTTGGACAACCGACAAACAAGTCAAACACTAAAAATAAAAGAGATGAAAACGAAAAGATTAATGATGATTGCCGTTGCGTTTGGAATGGCAATGAACGTAAGCGCCCAAGAGGCCACCCAGTCGAAATACGGAGCCGACAGCGTGGCGTGCGTAACCAACCTCTCCATCTACGGCGAAGCCTACAAGCAGTGGGAATCCGCCAAGTTCGACCCGGCCTCCATCAGCATGGAGATGGTCAAGGCGTGGAGAGAGGTGTTTCTCAACTGCCCTCGTTCCAGCCAGCTGATTTACACGAGAGGCGAGAAAATCATGGACTACTTCGTCCGCACCAACCCGAAAGACAAGGATGCCTACATCGACACCATCTGCATGATGATGGACAACCGCGCCAAGTATTTCCCGACCGACCCCAAGACGGGCGCGTCGCAAGTGGCCAACATCATGGGCAGGAAAGGCCTCTTGATCTACACCTACAACAAGAACCGCTATGAGGAGGCCTACAACGTGCTGAAGAGCGCCGTTGAAATGGACGCTTCGCAGCTGCAAGGCGCCTACATCGACGCTTACTTCAAGGCCACCATCGACATGGTCAACAACGACAAGGCCGAGAAGATGGAAATCATCAACGTATATCAGGAGCTGTCGGAAGTGCTCGACAACAACATCTCGGCCTTGGCCACCACCGAAACCGAGTTGGTTGCCGCCAAGGAAGATGCCGAGAGCGCCGGCGATGCCGAAGCCGTGGCTGGTTTCGACAAGCAGATTGAGAAGAACGAGAAGAACATCTACATCAACAAGGGCGTGAAGAACAACCTCGACAACCTGTTTTCGCCCTTCGCCTCGTGCGACGACCTGAACAAGGTGTTCAGCGCCAAGATGGCCGAAACCCCCGACGATGTGGTGCTGCTCAAGCGCATCACCACCATCTTGGACAAGAAAGACTGCACCGACTCGAAGCTCTTCCTCGATGCAGCCGTCAGGCTCAACGAGCTGGAACCCAGCCCGGAGGCTTCCTACAACTTGGGCATCAAGTTCTTCAAGGACAAGAAGTATAGCGACGCAGCCACCTTCTTTGAGCAAGCCACCAAGACGGAGAACAACGACCGCAAGTATCGTGCCTACCGCAACCTGGCCTTCTGCCACCAAAACATGGGCAACTTCTCACGCGCCCGCGAAATCGCAAGAAGAGCCGCCCAAGTTGACCCGACCGCCGGCGAGCCTTACCTCATCATCGCCCAACTCTACGCCGAAAGCTCGAAGCAGTTCAGCGGCGAAATCGAAAGCAGGTCGGTGTTCTGGGCTGCCGTCGACAAGTGCGTCAAGGCCAAGGCCATCGACCCCAGCATCGCCGACAGGGCCAACAGCATGATCCGCTCCTACACCGCCGCCTTCCCGCCCATGGAGACCATCTTCTTCAACGACTACAACGAAGGACAAAGCTACAACGTGGGCGGCTGGATTGGTGAAACCACCGTCATCAGAGCAAGGAAATAATTGAAACGCATCCTCAAAATAGGAATGATTGCCAACATCACAGCCTTCGTGGCTGTGATGTTGTTTTCGTGTTCGAACCCCGACGCCATCATACAGGCCATGGGGTCGGACGACACGCTGTCGGGCATCATTGCCGACAGCGTGGTTTTCTGCCGCAGCGATTCGGGCGTGGTCAGTCTCGAACTCCACACGCCACGCATGGTGCGTATGGAGACCGAGGACGACATCATGGAATTCCCCTTGGGCTTCGATGTGTTTATGTTCGACAAAGGACAGAAAACCACCGAACTCCGCGCCGACTGCGGCAAGAGTTACGGCAAGAGGCGGCTGATCGAGGCCGTGGGCAATGTCGTCGTGAAGAACTTTGGCAACGACCAGACCATGTATTCCGACAAGCTCTTCTGGTATCAGGCTGAGAAGATGATCTACACGCGCTCGCATGTGAAAATCGTCACGCCCGACAAGCAAATTGAAGCCGACAGCCTTGTGGCTCGCGACGATTTTTCGGAGTATACGATGTATTCGGGCAGCGCCTTGCTCGATGTTGACGAGGAGAAATAGGCCATGGGCAGCTGGACCATAGTAGCGGTTTCCTTGTTTTTCTCGGCCCTCTGTTCGGGCTTGGAGATTGCCTTCAACAGCATCAACAGGCTGCAATTGGAGGTGGAACTGACCAAAAACTCGTTTTCGGCCAAGATCATCGGCATTTTCTCCAAGAACCAGTCGCGTTTCATCACTTCGCTGCTGTTGGGCAACAACATTGCGCTGATTGTCTACGGCATGAGCATGTCGGAGCTGCTGATGCCAGCGGCCCGTTGGATTTTGCCGGCCTCCATCGAGAACGAGTTCACGATTCTCTTGGTGCAGACCATCATTTCCACCTTGCTCATCTTGCTCGTGGGCGAGTTCTTGCCCAAGATGCTGTTTCGCATCAACCCCAATGCCATCCTGTCATTCTTTGCGGTGCCCACGTTCATCTGCTATTGCCTGCTCTATCCGCTGATTCTGGTGTACACGGGCATCTCCGAGTTCGTCATCAGGCGTTTGTTGGGGCAAAAGGTCGACAAGGAGGAATACAAATTCAGCACCATCGACCTCAACGACTACATCGCCGAATATGCCGACCAGCAGGAAGCCGACGAGGACATGCAGCAGGAAATACAGCTGTTCCAAAACGTGATGGAGTTCCGCTCGGTGAAGCTGCGCGAGTGCATGGGGCCCCGCAACGAGATTGAGTCGGTGAAGCTGAGCGACACCATCGACGAGGTGAAGGCGCGTTTCGAGGAAACCAAGCATTCAAAACTGATTGTGACCGGCGAAGGCATCGACGACATCGTGGGCTACATCCACCTGAACGACGTGGTTCGCGCCAAGGCCGAGCATCGCGAAGTGGCACTGGCCGACCTCATCCGCAAAATCGACTTCTTCCCTGAGACCTACACCGCCGACCGCTTGCTGAAACACTTCATCGCCAAGCATCAGGGCGTGGCCGCCGTGGTCGATGAGTTTGGCGGCACGGCGGGCATCGTCACCATGGAAGACGTGGTGGAAGAAATATTTGGCGAAATCGACGACGAATACGATGTGGAAGACGAGATGGAGAAAGTGGTCAACGACAACACTTTCGTCTTTTCGGCACGCCTCGAAATCGACTATCTCAACGACACTTACAAGCTCGACTTGCCCACTTCCGACGACTATGAAACCTTGGCCGGCCTGATTCTGCATTACTGCGAGAGCATCCCCGAACAGGGGCAGGTGATAAAAATAGGCCGTTATAGGGCCAAAATCCTAAAGGCTTCGCACATGAAATTGGACGAAGTGGAATTGCAAATCAACGATAAATAATTGATTTATAGGGAAATGAAATAACCACCAAGGCAAAAAATGGTGGGATGGAAAATAAAAATCACACATTTGTCCCATTGATTTGAAATCTTTACTAAATTTGCACGCTCAAAATTGAAGTTTAATAGCAAATAGAAAATAGAATTATGGCAGCAATTGAAAAAATCAGAAGACGCTCCGGATTGCTTATCGCAATCATTGGTATCGCATTGTTAGCGTTTGTCTTACAAGACCTTTTCCAGAGTCAGGGAAGAAACACGGGTCCCACTGTGGCCGTCGTCGATGGCGACAAGATTTCGGTGAGGGACTATGAGCAACTCAAGGAGAAGAACATGGAATCGAGAAGGGCGCAAACCAACTCCAACAACCTCTCATCGGCAGAGACCTACAGCATCTACAACAGCACCCTTGAAGAGATGATCAAGGACAACCTTATGACCAAGGAATATGAGGCTGCCGGCATTGGCGTGACCAGCGAAGAGCTGGCCGACCAGCTGACGGGCGACAACCCACACGCTTGGGTGGTGCAGAGCTTCACCGACGCCAACGGCGTGTTCGACAAGCAACGTGTGATCGAATACCTCCAAAACCTTGACCAACTCCCGGCCGACTATTACAACCGCTGGATCGACTTTGAGAAAGCCCTGAAGCACGACCGCTTGGAAGCCAAGTTCAACAACTTGGTGAAGGCTTCGTTCTTCCTGCCCCAGCCCTTGGCCCAGAAGTATTACGAAAACAAGAACCGCAAGGTCTCGGCTGATGTCATCGCCCTGCGCTATGGCTCCATCCCGGATTCGACCATCGTGGTGACCGATGCCGACAACAAGGCCTTCTACGAGGAGAACAAATATCGCTACGAGACCGACGAAAGACGCGACATCGACTATGTGGTTTTCGAAATTAAGCCTTCGTTGGAAGACCGTCAGGAAGCTTTGAAAACCGTGCAAGACATGAGGGCCGACTTCGTGGCCACCGAAACCCCCGTCTCTTTCGTGAACGCCAACTCCGACAAGCGTTACGACAGCACTTGGATGGGCAGGAAAGACGTGCCTGAGATGACCGAGCAAGCCATCTTCGACAACGGCAACGGCGTGGGCTATGTGTATGGCCCTTACGAAAACGACGAGGCTTTCAACTTGGTGCGCATCGTCGATATGCAGAGCCGCCCCGACTCGCTGAAAGCCAGCCACATCCTCATCGGCTATAAAGGCGCTTACGGCAGCCAAGACACCATCAGCAAGGAACAAGCCGAGGCCAAGGCCAACGAGCTTCTTGCACAACTGCAAGCCGCCAAAAACAACGACGAACTCTTCGCCCAAATGGCTTCTGAATACAACACCGACGCCACCAAAGACAAAGGCGGCGACCTCGATTGGTTCACCGACGGCACTATGGTGCATCCCTTCAACGAATATGTAATCAGCAATCCCGTTGGCTCGTTGGGCGTTGTTGAAACCCCGTTTGGCTACCACGTCGTGAAGGTGACGGGCAAGACCGAACCCCAGCCCAAGGTCCGTTTGGCTTTCCTGACCCACGATATTTCGGCCAGCACCAAGACCTACCAGAGCATTTATGCCCAGGCCAACAAGTTCGTGACCGAAAACAGGACCGAGGACCAATTCAACAAGTCCATCGAAGAGCAAGGCCTCAGCAAGCGCACGATGCCGAGAATGAGCAAGTCGACCTACCAAATTGCCGGTTTGGACAACCCGCGTGAGATTGTGCGTTGGGCTTTCGACGAAAAGACGAAGAAAGGCGATGTTTCCGAGAAGATTTTCGAACTCGACAATATGTTGGTTGTGGCCGCTCTGACGGGTGTCGTCCACGAGGGCTATGCTCCGTTGGAGGCCGTCATCGACCAAGCCAAGTACCAAATCCTGAACAAGAAGAAAGGTGAAGTCGCCGTCGAGAAGATGAAGGCTTGCGGCAGCGACGTCAACAGAATGGTGAGCGAGTTGGGCGCCGAGTCGACCAGCGTTTCCGACATCTCGATTGATTCGCGTGTGTTGGGCAACTTCGGCGTCGAGGCCGACATTGTGGGCAGGCTTCTTGGCATGCAAGAAGGCGAGGAAGTGGGCCCCATCGCAGGCAACACCAGCGCGTTCATCTTGAAGAACGTGAAAATCGCACAGCCTGCCGCCACCACCGACTACTCCGACATTATCCGTGAAAAGACCAGCCAGTTCACCAACAGGGTGACCAACGGCGTCTACAATGCCTTGAGAAACCAAGCCACCATCAAGGACAACAGAACCGACATTTTCTGATCCGAAATCGCTTAAAGTTTTGTTATATCATCATTGTTAGTGAGGTGCGTCATTCGTGGCGCACCCTTTTTTTGGAAGCTCCATACTATAAGGGCATTTTGTCCGTTATCACAAAAGACTATGTTTTAGGATAAACCAATTTTTTTGATATGAAAAAACTGAAATGCTTTATGTTTGTTGCAGCCGTTGCTTTGGCCTTGGTGGGCTGCCGCAAGTCTGTTGAGGTTTCGCTTGCCTTCAATGAGAAGGAAGTGGAATCGGTTGGCCAAACCTTTGAGGTCGGGCTTGAATCGAATGGCGAGTGGACCATCGCGTCGTCAGCGAATTGGGTCACTGTTACGCCGGTGTCGGGTTCGGGTAATGCCACATTGACCGTTACGGCATTGCCCAACACGAGTACGGAGAGCCGTACCGCCCAAGTGACGGCCACAACCAAAAATAATTCGGCTGTGTTGACTATTACGCAAGGTTTCGCTGATTTCATCACCGTGAACCCCACCTCGATCCAAAGCTCGGAGATGGGCGGCGAATACATTGTGGAAATTACGTCCAACATGCACTGGACGGTCACTGAGGTGCCTTCGTGGGTGATGCTGTCGGAAACCAGTGGCACGGGCAATGCGAATGTCATGCTGTTGGTTATGGCCATGGGCGGCGAGTTTTCGGCCGATCGCACTGCGGAATTGTCGTTTGGCAACGATGTCACGAATGCCAAGCTAACGGTCACGCAGGGCCTTGGCCCGCAAATTGCCATTTCGGTCGCTCCCGAACAACTGCAAATGGCCAGTGAAGGCGAAACCAAGACGGTGAACGTGGCTTGCGAAGGCGAATGGGCTGCTGCCGCAAGCGAAGAATGGGTGACGCTCGACAAGACCCAAGGCACGGGCGACATGACTGTGGCCGTGACGGTGGGCGAGAACCCCAACTTCGAGGCGCGTAACGCTATCATCACGTTTACTTCGTTGACGGGTTCGTCGGCTATGGTCTCGATAGTGCAAGAGGCCTCAATCGACCCGCATTTCTTGGAGGTTTCGCCTATGAGCCTCAGTTTTGGCAGCGAAGGCGGCCAGAAAGAAATCGCCATCGGCTGCGACACCGAATGGAAGGCTGATGCTTCGAGCGGCTGGCTTTCGCTGTCTGAAACCATCGGAACGGGCAATGCCACCATCCTCCTTACTGCCGAGCCCAATGCCTTGGTCGAGCCGAGGACGGCCTTCGTTGTTGTCGTTTCCGGGGATATTGAAAAGGAAATCGCGGTGACGCAAGCCGCTGGAAGCGAACAGCTTGTAGTGACGCTTTCGCCTGACACGTTGATGGTTCCCTACACGGGCGCCAGCCGTACCATCGCAGTGACGGCCAACACCACTTGGACTTTGGAAGGCTCCGAAATGGTTGCCTATCTGTTGCCTTCGTCGGGCAGCGGCGATGCCAATGTCACGGCTGTGATTGATGTCAATTCGAGCGAGGAACCTCGTATAGGCTACATCAGGGCTATGCACAACGGCCAGCTGATGAGTGAGTTGGTTGTGGTCCAAGAAGGCAAACCCGACTTGCTTGAAACGGATATTATGGGTATTGCGGCTCCTGCCGAGGGTGGCGAGTATATCGTACACGTCACTTCCAACCAAGGTTGGTCGGTGGTGGTGGCTGAGGCTTGGATGACGGTTTCCCCGACTTCGGGCTTCGGCAACGGCACCATCACGGTGGTTGTCGCTCCTTTGATGTCGACTCGTCCGAGGACGGGCTACATCACCATCAAGGCCGAATCGGGCAAGATGGTGGTGATTGAGGTGAAACAACAGCCCTAAGATTGGCTCCATGCAAAACGAAAGCGAGGCGGACATCATCGTTTGCCTCGCTTTTTTGTGGGATTGATTGTGGTTTAGAAACCCATGCTGAACCAATACCAGAAGGTGTTTTCCATTTCTTTCCAGGCTTGGCGTGTGGATGCGGCAAAGTCGGTGGTGTATTGGTTGAGGAGGGTGGTGGCTTCTTTTGCTTCGCCCTTGTCAATCAAGGCCATAGCGCGTTTTTCCAATGCGGGAATCTCTTCGAAGGCCTTGTCTTCGAAACGTTTTGCGGTGCCGAGCAAGGTCTTCTTGGTGCGTCCCCATTGCACGGTGGCCAATTTGTTGGCCTTGCGATAGTGCCAAATCCAGGCTTCGTCGCGATAGCGCCGCTGGCCGCATTTGTCGAAGCCTTCGGGCAAGGTGGTCGAGCCTGAGAAGATGGGGATGCGCGGGCTTTGTCCCGGGTTGTCGCAGGCCATCCAGCAGATGGCGCCGATTTCGTCGGGCACCCAGCTACGGCATTGGATGATGTGATGATAGCTGCTCCAAGCCACGGCCACGGTGCGCTGGAAGTTGATGGTGCCGGGAGCGAGGTAATTAATGGTGTTCATCATCGCGCTGCCCACCCAAGGGTTGGCGACGGGGCTGATGATGGTGTCTTCAACCACGCCATCGTCGGTGCGTTTCTTGCTCACCATCTTCACGTTGCGTGTCATGTCCATGTCGGTGCCTTCGTAGGTGCTGCGGAAGAGTTCCATCACCTTGCGCACGTCGACGTTCTCGTCGGGTTTCACTGAGAAAGGCAGTTCGGGCATATCGCGGTTGAGGTTCAACGAAGGTGCCAATTGGCTGAGGATGAAGAACTCGCGGTCGCTGTAGTTCTTGCCGCCGCCGTAAGAGGCACGGAAGGCTTTCCAGAAAATGAAGTCGCCCTTGCCGTCCCAGAGGCCGTATTTCTTGGCCACTGCCTCGCAGTTGTCGGAGCAGTAGAAGTCGTTGCTTCCGCGTTCCAGTTTGCCGATGCGGGCGATGTTGGCGCTGACACCTACCTCGTCGTCGGGGATGCGTTTGGCAGCCCACACGCCGCCAATCTTGTCGGGGCCTTCGCCGAGGATTTCCATCTGCCACACCTCGTTTTTGTCGGCAATGGTGATGCACTCGCCGCCGTCGCCGTAGCCGTATTCCTTGACGAGCTGGCCGATGAGTTGTATGGCGTCGCGGGCGTTGTCGCAGCGCATCAGGGCCACGCGCTCCAACTCCTCAATCATGAACATGCCTTTGTTGTTGACCAATGTGTCAGGACCCGAAAAAGTGGTTTCGCCGATGGCCAATTGTTTCTCGTTGAGGCAGGGATAGGCTGTGTTGAGGTAGGCGTAGGTGTGCGCCACCTGCGGGATTTCGCCGGCCAATTCGAGGCCACGGTTGTCGAATGTGTCTTCGGTGTGCATTGTGCCTTTGTAGACCTTGTGCGTCTCGATGGTTTCATCGGCTTGGCCTTTTTTCTTCTTGCCTTTGGCAGGTTCGGCCACTTTGTGGTCGGCGGCGGGTTCCCAGCGCATCCAAGTGCGGTAGCGGCCATCGCAAGTGTGGGAGGTGATGACCGAGCCGTCGGTGGAGGCTTTCTTGCCCACCATGATGCTAGTGCAGTTGGCGCCAACACGGCGCTCGTTTTCGTCTTGTGCCTTGGCGTTGAAGCCGATGAGCAAAAGACCTGATAAGAGTAAAGCTTTGAATTTGAGCATAATGATTATGTTTTGATGATTTGTCTTATTCGATAAGGTCGGCCCTTCGACAAGCTCAGGGCCCTTGGCTTGCTTAGTATGGAATTTGTGAGTTCAAAAATAGGAAAGAAAACGGTAGGTTCGGAAAATTCGGGGAGGTTTTTTGAGGAATTGTTCGACAAATCCAATTAATGCCTATATTTGCAGGCAGTAATAACCCTAAAATCGAATGTCATGAAAAAATTGGCTTTACTTGTCGGCCTTGTGGCCTTTACCATCACGGCCTTTGCGCAAAGCAAGGGTGAAATGTATGTCCTCACATCGGCTTCGGCCTCGTTCGGGAAAGTGAGGTCAGACACTTATAATATCAATGGCTCCATTGCCAACACAACGGAGGAGCCTTACGATACCTATTTGGGTTTCGATGCGGGCTTTGGCTGGTTTGCCGCAAACAATTTCCGTTTGGAACTATGTTTGGGCGTTTCCTATGGAAAGAATCCGAGGGAGTTGGCGTATGACAATGATTGGCTGTACAACAAGTTCACGAGCTTTTATGTGTGCCCAAGCCTGTCTTATTATGTGAGGCTTGCTGATAGGTTCTACTATGCACCTGAAGTTGGTGTGATGTTTGCTTTTGGCAAGTACACGCATGAGGAAACACATTCCAAAACTTGGAATTATCCTTACAGGGATTATTCTTTGTATGCCAACTTGTTGGCATTTGAGTATCGGGTAGGGCCTCATTTCGCGCTTTGGGCTGGGGTGGGCTGCCTGAAATATACCCATCGGAATTATTTTGACGAAGGCAAAAAGTTCTTTTCAAGCAATTCCTTGGTGTTTGATTTGAACAGTTGCCTCGTTTCGGCGCATATCTATTTCTGATACAGTTGGTTACCAAAACAATTCCTCTGCCACGCCGTCGGCGAAGAGCATCTGTCGGTCGGTGAGGTGGAGGAATTCCCGTGTTTGCGTGAGGCGGCCTTGGGCGATGAGCGGCAGGGCTTGTTGCTGGCAATAATTGGAAAAACGCTCGCCCATCTCGCGTTTCAGCCATTTCAGGTCGATGCCCCAATGGGTGCGCAGGCGCAGCATAACGTATTCGTCGTATTGCTGTTCAGGAGAAAGCAATTCTTTCTCTTTCAGAGCTTTGCCGACAGTGGGGCTTGCCCCACTGTTCCTACCGGGCGATAGCAAAGCATCGCAATAGTCTTCCACATTCGATACATTCCACTGCCTCGAAGCACCATCAAACGAATGCGCCGAAGGTCCCAAACCAAGATAAGGTGTCCCGAACCAATAGCTTGCGTTGTGTTTGGAATGCATCCCACAGCGGCAGAAGTTGGAAATCTCATAGTGCAGATAGCCGTTTTCTTTGGCGCGTTGGCAAAGGATTTCATAATCGCGCAGCGCATCATCTTCGTTGACGGGCAAGGCCTTCCTTTGTTCGATTTGCTTGGTCAGGATGGCATTGGGCTCAAGCGTGAGGGCGTATGCTGAGAGGTGGGGAAGGTCGTATTCGAAAAAGATGTCCAAATTGCGGTTCCACTGCTCGGCGTTGGAGGTGGGCAGACCATAAATCAGGTCGATGCTCAGGTTGTTGAAGCCTGCTTGTAAGGCCCATTCGATGCTGAGCCGGGCGTGAGCGGAATCGTGGCGACGGCTGAGATATTTCAAATCGTTGTCGAAGAAGCTCTGGATGCCGATGCTCAGGCGGTTGATGCCCGTTTCCCGCAAGGCTTGGAGGTAATCGGGCGACAATGTGTCGGGGTTGGCTTCGAGGGTGATTTCGGCGTTTTCGGCGACGGGATAATGCGCTTTGATGACTTGCATTAAGCCTTCGATTTCGTCCGTGCCGAGCAGCGAAGGCGTGCCGCCGCCGAAATACACGGTGTTGATGGTGGTCGGGCCATGGCTGCCCTCCAGCGCGGGGGATTGCGGGTCAATCCCGCAATGAGGCTCGTGCTGGAGGTAGTCTTTTCGCATCACTATTTCTGTCTTCAATGCCTCCAAAAACCTGTCTTTCAGCTTCAATGAAGGCAACGAATAGAACCCGCAATAGCCGCATTTCGACTTACAAAAGGGAATATGGATGTATATGCCTGCCATGACGCAAAAATAAGAAAAGTCCTGCATTCGCAGGACTTTTCTGCTGTTTGTGACTTTTACTTTTCAATCACCAGTTTAACGGTCTTTTCTTCATCATTGGTTTTGAGGCGCACGAAATACACGCCGTTTTGCAGGTGGCTGATGTCGATGGCCTCAAGGTTTTCGCCGATGCGCAACACGCTTTGGCCGACAATGTTGAACACTTCCACTTGGAGCAGGTCTGTTCCCTCCAAATGGATGATGTCATTGGCCGGGTTGGGATAGATTTTGGCTTCCTTGCCGCATTCCGCGACGGCATCTGGAATCACCTCTACCGTGAGGGGGGCACAGGCCGACTCGCAATTGTCGTCGTATACAGCGATGACAACGTATTCGTAGGTCTCGAAGAAAGCGACTTCATCATCTACATACTCAGTCACTTCCACCAAATCGGCCAGCAGTTCCCCGTTTTTGAGGATTCGATAGCCCAACAGGTTGCCCGTCGAGCCGGCTTCAGGCTCGGTCCAATGCAGATACACTTGGGAAACATCACCGCCTGATTCTGCTTCCAAATCCCTGACGGGATTGCAACTCACCATGGGAGCTTCCTCTTCACGAATCCAGCCTATGCGGTCGTTGCTGCCTTTGTAGGTGCCAAAAACGAGGTTTTTGACAGGTTGGTTCAAGGCGTAGGCGGTCACATACACCGGGTCGTCGGGGGAGAAGTTCTGGATGTAGGTCAAGGTGACGATTTCCAGCATGCCGTCGCCGTCGATGTCGCCGAAGTTGGCGCCGTTCATGTAGGTGAGGCCTTGCGGGCGCAGCGGGAAGCCGTCGGTGACCTCGGTGCCGTCCATCTCCCAAGCGCGGATGAAACCTTCGCCGCCGTCCATCAGGTTGAAGTCGGTGATGATTTCGTTCTCGCCGTCGCCGTCGATGTCGGCCACTGAAACGAAGCCTTCGATGCCCGAAGTCAGGTTGAGCGGGAATCCGGGAGCCGTGTTGCCGTCGGTGTCATATTGGTAGAACACGTTGCCTTCCCCTGAAACGCCCATGAAAATGGCGTATTCGTCGCCGTTTTTGACCGCCGTCGGGGCGGAGTAGGTCCAAGAGCTGACGGGTTTTGGCCAGCCTTCGCGGTATTCGCCTGTGTGGGCATTGCGCACATAGTGGTTCGGATTGTCGCCGTGGCACGCGCCCACGAGGCTCCAATTGCCGTCGCCCACGAAATCGACGACCAAGGGCGACTGGTAAGAGTATTTGTAAGCCTCCTCTCCGTCAACCGTGTAAAGCATCTCGCCGTTGTGGTTGAGGCAGTGGAGTGTAGAGGTGGTGGCGATGAAAAGTTCGAGAAAGCCGTCGCCGTCGAGGTCGGCTGCCGTTGGGGTGAAAGCGGGCGTTGAAGGCAATTCGTATGGGAAGCCGGGCAACTCTTCGCCTTGCAGGTTCCACACATGCACACCGGCCGCGATGCTTGCCGACGCTTTGCCACGACCGCAGAAGATGATTTCCTGTTCGCCGTCGTTGTTGATGTCGGCAAGGACGGGGGCGCAGATGAGCGGGTTGTTGTTGGTGACTTCTGAAATCAGGGTTGCACCTGTGGCATCGAATACGTTGATGCCGCCACGGGCGTTGCCGTAAGCGGTGAGCACCACGATTTCGGGGGCGCCGTCGCCGTCAATGTCGCCGACGGCAGCGGGATATTGGGCCATTCCGCCGACCAAAGGCTGGGTCCAGAGCACGTTGCCCTGCCCGTCGATGACGTTGATTTCCTCGTTGTGGCAGAGGATGATTTCGTCGGCGCCGTCGTTGTTGAGGTCGGCCAAGGCCAAGCCGCGCATCGGCTTGTAGGTGGTGTTGGAGCCGAAACTTAGAGGAAAGCCCGGCATGGGTGTGAGCCCGTCGCGGGCTGCTGGGGGCAGTTGGGTGACCACACTTTCTGTTTTGATGATGCCTTCTTCATCGACGAAAGCCCGTGTGGCAGGCCGTTGGGCAACCAAGCCTGACGACAACGGGAAGAAGGCCAGCAATAGTAATGTCTTTTTCATAGATAGGATTGTTTGAATTGGGAAAGCCGTTTCATTTGCCGGAGTAACCAGCGCACGAAACGGCTTTCTTTAATGGTTAAGCAGCGATAATCGGGTTAGTTTTTCTTTTCGCAGCCGCCAAGGCACTTGTAGGCGAGGCCGGCGAGGCAGGCGCCCACGAGCGGGGCAACGATGAAGAGCCACACCTGACCCATAGCGCTCCAAACGCCGTTGGTGTTGGAGAACAGGGCAACGCCAAGCGAGCGGGCGGGGTTGACGGAAGTGTTGGTCAGCGGGATGCTGATGAGGTGGATGAGCACCAAGGTGAGGCCGATGGCCAAACCACCGAACTTGCCATTGGCGTGGCGGCTGTCGGTGATGCCGAGGATGACCATCAGGAACACGAAGGTCAGCAGGCACTCAACGAGGAAAGCGCCACCCGTGGAGATGGCTTGGTAGCCCGTGTCGGGACCGCCGCAAGCCTTCTGGAAGGCTTCGCCATAACCGTTGGCGGCAAAAACTCCGGTGGCACCGCCACCGATGGCATTCCAAATGCAGAGCAGCAAAGCTCCGGCAATGATGCCGCCGATAAACTGGGCTACCCAGTAGCAAAGCATTTCCTTAAAACTCATACGGCCATTGACGAAAACGCCGAAACTGACGGCAGGGTTGAGGTGAGCACCCGAAATGTGGCCAATGCCGTAGGCCATGGCAATCACAGTGAGACCAAAGGCGATGGAAACGCCAAGGAAACCGACATGTCCGAAGAGTGCAGTGCCGCAACCTCCGAAAACCAAAACGAATGTGCCGAACAATTCGGCGAAAAACTTGTTGGTAGTTTTCATAACTTTTTAATTTTTAATGAGTTATTAGTTGAATAAATTGTTTCAAAAGACGATTGCCTGCCAAAATTTGTTCTTTGCAGCACTGCAAATGTACGAAATAATTGAAAAAAAACAATTTTTTGCTTGAAAAAAGGAAAAAGACTATCTTTGCCGCGAAAAAGTCATTTTGCTGATGAAGAAGCGCATAAAACTACTGATTCTGATGTCGTTATTGGCTTGCTGTGGCAAGGCTCAGGAGCATCATTCCTACCGTTTCACGTTGGAGGATTGCTTGAGGTTCGCCTTCGCCAACAGCTACGACCGCCAATCATTAGGGCTCACGGGCGAGTCGTTGGAGGCCACTTACGAGCAGTCGAAGCAACAACGCCTGCCCAACCTGAGTGCCTCGTTTGGCGAAAACTTCAACAATAACGAAAATGGTTGGGGCGTGTCGGGCAATGTGGGGGTTGGCTCCTCGGTGACCATTTACCAAGGCGGCAACATCAGCAACACCATCGACCAGAACCGCCTCAATGTGGAGCGAAACGAGGTGAGGCTTGAACAGTACGACAACCAGTTGACCACCCAAATCCTGCAAAGTTTCCTCACCATCCTTGGCAATCAGGAAATGCTGAAATATCAGCTTGAAGTGCTCAACACCAGCCGCGAGCAGCTGAAGCAAGGGCGGGTGAAACACAAGGTCGGCACCATCCTCGAAAGCGACTTGCTCCTGCTTGAGGCCCAATACTATAGCGATTCAAACAATGTGGTCGACACGCGCATCAAAATCGAGAACAACTTGCTCGACTTGAAGGTGAAGCTCTCGATGGAGCCGACTGACGACTTGGAAATCGTGTCGCCCGACACCGACAATCTCGACGACCTGAGAGCAAGCCTCCCCACCGAAGACGAAGCCGTCATCATAGCCATGGAATATTTGCCCGACTTGCGCTTGGGCGACTACGACATCCGACTTGCCGCGAAGAGCGTCGACTTGGCTCGAGGCAACTATTTCCCCTCCATCTCGGCCAATGCCAACGTTGGAATGGGCGTGCTTTCGTTCGACAGCGACGGCAACAATAGCTGGTACGGCAAGCCTTCCGAGTCGGTGGGCGTTTCGATGAGCATCCCCATCTACAGCCGTGGAGCCACCAAAGCCAACGTGAAAAAGAGCCAAATCGCCTTGCAGCAAGCCCAACTCGACTACGAGCAAACCCAACTGAGCGTTAGGCAGACCGTTGTGCAAGCCTATCGCGACGTCATCGCGGCCTACAATGCGTACAAGGTATCCCAAGTGCGCGAAAATGCGTATGGCAAGAGTTATGATGCTTATAACATTCAGTATCAATACGGTAGTATTACCACAGTTGAGCTGCTGCAACAGCAGGACAATTACCTGAACGCCCTTAATGTTTTCATTCAGAACAAGTATTCATTGGTGATGAAACGCAAGATTTTGGATATTTATATGGGCAAGAAGATCACATTATAATAGTTGGCCCTTCGGCGGGCTCAGGGGCCTAAGGTCGTTGAGCTTGTCGAAACGCCGACACAACATTGAAAACCATAAATAATGAAAAAGAAAAGAAAAATCTGGCTGGTTATCCTCGGAACCATTGCGGTGTCCATCGCAGCGATTCTGATTGTAAATGCAACGAAATCAGTGAATAAGGAGTTGGTGATTCGCACGTATGTCGTAGGGGAATACACCGTTGAGAACACCGTCACCGCCACGGGCACCATCGAGCCAGTCGAAACCGTTGAGGTCGGTACGCAGGTGTCGGGCAAGGTGGAAAAGATCTACGTCGATTTCAACGATCAGGTCAAGAAAGGCCAACTGATGGCTGAGTTGGACAAGCAGACGCTCAACCAAAGCCTTAGCCGCGCAAGAGCCAGCCTGACCTCGGCTGAGAGCCAGCTCAATTACGCCCAACTCTCCTTTGAGCGCACAAGGCAACTCTACGAGGCCAACGCCGCCACATTGGCCGCTTTCCAAGACGCGCAAAACACCTACACCCAAGCGCAGATGAGCAAGAGAAACGCGCAAGCTGCTTACGACCAAGCCTTGGTGGATTTGGGTTATGCCGAAATCTATTCGCCCATCGATGGCATCGTGCTCGACCGCGCCGTTGAGGTGGGCCAAACGGTGGCCGCCTCGTTCAGCACGCCCACCTTGTTCACGCTAGCCAACGACCTGACCAAGATGCAGGTGGAAGCCGATGTGGACGAAGCGGACATCGGGCAGGTGAAGGAAGGACAAAAAGTGACCTTCACCGTGGATGCCTATATGGACGAGATTTTCAATGGCACCGTCAACCAAATCCGAATGAAACCCACCACCACGAGCAATGTGGTGACCTATACCGTCATCATCGATGCGCCCAATCCCGACCAGAAACTCTTCCCCGGCATGACCGCCAGTGTGACCATCGTCACCGAGGCGCAAACGGGCTTGGCCGCGCCAGCCGAAGCGTTCAATTTCAAGCCCGACGAACAGGTGCTGAAGGCTTTGCGCAAGCCGGAAAAGCCTGAAGGCCAACGCCCCGAACCTCCTCAGATGCAAGATGAAGGAATGAAGGCAACACGAAACGGAGCTATGGTATGGCTGAAAAACGGCGACCAGATGATGCCGCGCCCTGTCAAGGTGGGTATGAGCGATGGCGCTTATAAGATTATAGAACAAGGTGTGAAGGCTGGCGATTCGGTGGTGCTTTCGGCGCAGTTTGTGGCCAAGGAAAAAGAAGTGAAGAAAGGCGAAAACCCCTTCATGCCCGGCCCACCCGGAAGAAACAAGAACAGCAACCAGCAGCAAAAGAAATAAGGATTGGCGCTATGGCTGAACGTAATTCCATCATCAAGGTTGAGAACCTCAAGCGGACGTTTGTGGTTGGCAGCGAGGAAGTCCACGCGCTGAAAGGGGTCTCGTTTGAGATTGTCCAAGGCGAGTTTGTGAGCATCATGGGCTCGTCGGGCAGTGGCAAGTCCACTTTGCTCAACATTCTCGGTTGCCTCGACCAGCCCACTTCGGGCGAATATCTTATCGACGGCATCTCCGTCAGGGAACGGACGAAAAACGAGCTTTCGGACATCCGCAACCGCAAGATTGGCTTCGTGTTCCAGTCCTACAACCTTTTGCCGCGCACCTCGGCCTTGGAAAATGTGGAGTTGCCTTTGGTCTATAATCCCGACATTTCGCACAAGGAGCGTCACGAAAAGGCGCAACACGCCTTGGAACTTGTTGGGTTGAAAGACCGTATGGGTCACATGCCCAACCAACTCTCAGGCGGCCAGCAGCAGCGCGTGGCCATCGCCCGCGCCTTGGTCAACGACCCCGTGATAGTGCTTGCCGACGAAGCCACTGGCAACCTTGACACACGCACCTCCTACGAAATCATGAGCCTCTTCCAGAGCCTGCACGAGCAGGGCAAGACCATCGCCTTTGTGACGCACGAGTCTGACATCGCTGTGTTCACGAGTAGGACCATTTTCCTCCGCGACGGCCACATCCTCCGTGACGAACCTGTCGCAACCAAATCGGCCGCAGAAGCCCTTGCCTCACTCCCAGTAGATAATGATTATTAACCCTAAACTCTAAACTCTCAACTCACATTGGATATACTCAACCTCATACGAATCTCGGCGAAAGCCCTGCTGCGCAACAAGACACGCTCTGCCCTTTCCATGCTCGGCATTGTCATCGGCATTGCTGCCGTCATTGCGGTGGTCAATTTGGGCGAGGGGCTTAAGCAAAGCACCGCCAACCAACTCTCAGATATGGGCACCAACCTCATCATGGTGATGCGTGCCAACCAGAGGCGTGGCGGCGTGAGTTTGGGCTCCGGCAATGTGCAGTCGCTCAAGGTGAAAGACTGCGATTTGATTGCCAAAAACGCCAAAAACATCACGATGGTAAGCCCCGTGGTGAACAGCGGCGGACAGTTGGTGAACGGCTCCAAAAACTGGTCGGGCACGGTGTATGGCGGCTCGCCCGATTATCTTGAAATCAGGAAATACGAAATCGCAACGGGTGTGAACTTCACCGCCGAGGACGTGAAGAAATATGCCAAGGTCGGCTTGATAGGCCAAACCATTGTGAAAGAACTTTTCGACGAGGGCGAAGACCCCATCGGCAAGACCATCCGTGTAGGCAACATGCCCTTTAAGGTCATCGGAACCCTGAAGGAAAAGGGACAGAACGGCATGGGCATGGACCAAGACGACCTCGTCGTGATGCCTTACAGCACCGTGCAAAAGCGTATGTTGGGCGTCGATTACATCCAGCAGATTGTGTGTTCGGCAGCGTCTGAAAACGTGGCCGAAGCCGCCGTGGAAGAAGTCGAGAGCATCCTTCGCGCTTCGCACAAGATACCCGAAGGCGGCAACGACGACTTCGAGGTGCGAACCCAGCAGGAAATGCTTGAAATGATGTCGTCGATGACGGGAATGATCACCACGGTTTTGGTGGCCATCGCCCTGATTTCGTTGTTAGTGGGTGTCATTGGCATTATGAACATCATGTATGTCACCGTGACTGAGCGCACCAAGGAAATCGGCCTGCGCATGTCCATCGGCGCGAAAAATGCCGCCATTCTGATGCAGTTCCTCACTGAGAGCATGATTTTGAGTTTGATAGGTGGAGTGATTGGCCTTTTGTTGGGCCTTTTGCTGTCATACGTGGTTTCGATGGCCATGTCGCTGCCCTACGTCGGCAATGTGCTGTGGATGGTCATTTCGTTTGTTTCGTGCGCCGTTTTGGGTCTCATCGCCGGATTCTTCCCAGCCCTGAAGGCCTCGCGCACCGACCCGATTAATGCTTTGCGCTATGAATAAGAATGAAAAGAATAATGTAAACAATTATTTGTCTATCAAGAGGATAGCGTTCATCTCGCTTGCCATCACGGTTGGTTTCTATGTGCTGTTTATCCTCAAGCATTATTTCAGCCGTCCTATGTTGCCCATTATTTCTCCCGTGGAGTACAGGTCGCCTTATTGGGTCATTGTTTCGGTCAACATCGTGTTCAGTTTTATCATGGCCTTCCTTTTGTTCCTTTATGAGCGGGTTGCTTTGGGCTATCCGTTCAAGTTGAAGCGCGATGAGGTGATGGCAAATATAGTAGGTTCCGTGTTGATTGGTCTGGTAATCAGTACGTTGATTACCTTGCTGAACCATGTGTTTTGGGCGCCTCCAACACCACCTCCGGGGTTTCAGCCGGGATTGTCTTTTGGCCACATTTACAGATGCTGGTTGGGTGACATGCCGATGATTATCCTTCCCATCATGATCAGTTATCTTTTGCGCTCGATGTATCTTGAGAATCTGGCTGCCGTCGAAAACGAAACCCTTCGTGCCGAGAACCTCAACTCGCGCTACGAAGCCTTGAAAAACCAGATGGATCCGCATTTCCTCTTCAATTCGCTGAACACGCTGAAGTCGCTCATTGATATGGATGTCGACAAGGCCGAGGATTTTGTCCAGCAGCTTTCGGTGGTGTTGCGTTCCTCTTTGCAGAACAAGGAGGTGTCGACCTTGGCCGATGAGTTGACATGCACACGCTCCTATTGCGTGATGATGAAGATGCGGTATGGCGACAACCTCGTTTTCGACCATCACATCAACCACGAGAAATACGACCATTATCTCGTTTTGCCCCTTTCCATCCAAGGGCTGGTGGAAAACGCCATCAAGCACAACGTGATTTCGTCGAAACAGCCATTGACGGTTTTTATCGCTACTGACGACGACAACCATTTGATAATCAGCAACAAGATTCAGCCGAAAATCAAAAGCGAGGAAGGAAGCGGCATCGGGTTGGCCAACCTCGTTGAACGTTATCGCATCAAATGGAACGAAAATGTCGAAATTTTTGATGATGGAACGATTTTTAGAGTAACTTTGCCACTCAAAGAAAAAGAACAATGACTATGAAAGTACTTATCATTGAAGACGAGGTCATGGCCGCCAAGGCCTTGAAAAAAGTTTTGAAGGAAGTGGAATCCGAGGTGGAAGTGCTCGGCATCCTTGAAACCATTGAGGAATCGGTGGAGTGGCTTGAGAACAAGCCCATGCCCGACCTTATTTTTATGGACATCCATTTGGCCGACGGCTCCTCATTCACCATTTTCGAACAGGTCAACATCACTTGCCCAGTCATTTTCACCACGGCCTACGACGAATATGCACTGCAGGCCTTCGAGGTGAACAGCATCGACTATCTGCTGAAGCCTGTCAGCAAGGACGCATTGGCCCGCGCCATGCAGAAGTATCACAACTTGGTTGAGAGAAACCTCGAATCGAGCAAGTTGGAGGCTTTGCTGCTGCATTTGGGCGAAAAGAAGAAATACAAGAGCTGCTTCCTGCTGCCTGAGCGTGACAAGTTGGTGCCGCTGCCCGTGAGCAACATCGCCTATATTTATATCGACACGAAGACGGTGAAGATTGTCTCGCTCGACCAGAAGACGTATTATATCAGCCAGACGTTGGACGACCTGATGGCCAAGTTGGATCCTGATGTGTTTTTCCGCGCCAACCGCCAGTTCATCGTGCCGCGCCAGTCCATCAAGGACGTCTCGGTGTGGTTCGGCAACAAGCTGGCCATCAACCTTGTTGTTGAAACGCCTGAGAAAATCATCGTCAGCAAGGCGCGTGTGGGCGAGTTCAAGCATTGGTTCTCTAACTAAGATGAGCATAGGTTGGCCGAATCGCTTGTTTTTGTTGGTTTGTAATCGGTTGATATGAAGATTTTTAGGTGATGCGATGAAAAAAGTTTGTAAAAATTGTCCGTTGTATCGAAAAAGTATGTAATTTTGCAGCCACAAAAACGATGCTTCCGTAGCTCAGTTGGTAGAGCACCTGACTCTTAATCAGGGTGTCCAGGGTTCGACCCCCTGCGGGAGTACAAAAAAGAACCGCTAATCGGCGGTTTTTTTGTGTCAAAGTTGAATTTGGTAGAAAATTTTGCAAAAACTTTCTACCAAAAACATACGAAAATGAGCATTGGGACAAAAGTCTTGCCTTTCAAATCACCCGATCAGTCACTATGCGCCACTCGCCGGGTTGGAGCCCGTCCAACGCGACGTTTCCAATTTTTGTCCTGATGAGCCTCAGTGTCGGAAAGCCTACCGCTGCCGTCATGTGCCGCACTTGTCGGTTCTTGCCTTCGATGAGGGTGAGACGCACCCAACTGGTGGGTATGGCAGCGCGATAGCGGATGGGCGGCACCCTGTCCCATAAACCTTTTGGCGCATTCACCATCTCCGCCTTGCACGGGCGGGTATGGTACCCTTTGATGGTCACGCCCTTGGCCAACTGGCGTATGGCCTCTGGGGTGATTTGCCCGTCAACCTGCGCAAGATAGGTGCGCGGGTGCTCAAACTTCGGGTCGAGCAGTTTCTTGATGAGCTTCCCTTCGTCGGTGAGCAGTAAGGCCCCTTCGCTGTCATGATCCAACCTCCCTGCGGCATATACCCCGGCAGGGAATCCGAATTCGTTGAGTGCGCGATGCCCCGCTTCGGGGGTGAATTGGCTTAATACTCCGTAGGGCTTGTTGAATAGGATGACCATTGGTTTGGGGTTATAGGGTGACGAAACCTTCTGTGGCGAAGGTCTCCAACTCGTTTTTTTCGTTCTCGAAAATGTAATAGGCTTCCACGCCGTCCATGCTTTCGATGAGCGGCAGCGACTTCTCCAAACCCATCACCATACAGATGGAAGCTATGGCATCGGCCCAAACGGAGCTTTCGGCCAAGACGGTAACGCTCAGCACATTATGCTCCACGGGATAGCCTGTCGTCGGATCCAAGTTGTGGGAATAGCGTTTGCCGTCGCGCTCCACATACTTGCGGGTGCTGCCCGAAGTGACCAAACCTTTGTCGCGTAAGGCCACGCGGGTTTGCACCACCTGCTCCGAATCCCAGTTTTCGGCTGGCTTCTCGATGCCTACAATCCATGGCTGGCCATTGGGCTTGCCGCCACGAGCCATAATCTCGCCGCCTGTGTCGACCAAGAAGTTGGTGATGCCTCGGCTTTCCAAAAACTGTGCAATCAAATCAGAAGTGTAGCCTTGGGCTATGGCGTTGAAATCTATTTGTATGGTGGGATTTTCCTTCACGACTTTGCCGTTTTCGATTCGGATTTTCCGATAGTCGACCAATTGTTTCAGGCTGTCGATTAATGACGGTGTGATGTTGTCGCCGGTTTTGTAACTGAAACCCCAAGCTGCCACGAGAGGGGAGATGGTGGGATCGAAATAGCCATTGGAAAGTCGGGCGGCCTCTTGCGCAATGTTGAAGTTGTCGATGAAGATTTGGTCGGGCGCAGCTTCCTCATTCCGATTGACTTTCGAGATGATGGAGCTATCCACCCAAAGATTGACCGACATATCGACGGCGTGGAAAATGGAATCGATTTCGTGCTGGAAATTGCGCCCTTCCTCGTCGAAATAAGTGATGGCGTAATAGGAACCTTGGGCCAAGCCTTGGAGGACGATTTTCGGGGGCTGTTGGTGGCACGAGCAGAAAACCATCAATAAGCCGACCCATATCCAGCTTATGTTCCTCAGGTTCCGACGGATTTGCAATCCGGCGGAAATGGGGTTGGGGATTTCAAATCCCCTTTTCATAGTGGTCGGATTGCAAATCCGGCCAAACGAAAGGTTAGGTCTCGTTTCCCGTGTCCCGCAGTCCCGCCTCCCGCAGTCTCGTGTCCTGTGTCTTGTGTCCCGTGTCATAAATTACAAACTAAACGTAGCACTCCATTTCCATGCGAAATTATCCCAAACCCTTGGCAGGCTATATGGCCCATAGCGATAGAAAGCGCCCAAGCCGACCTTCACCAAAGGCAGGCTGAGCAGCCCCCTGACGACGAAACCGCTTTCGAAATAGCCTTTCTCCATCGTCTCGAAGTTCTTGTTGGGCTGGTTTTCGGCGCGTTTCATATCGCCCCAGCCGAGGTTGGTCACCAAGGTCAATTCGGGCTTGAACCAATTTGATTCCGTCTTCCAAAGCATACCGTTGAAGTTGTGGCTAAGATATAGGGCCACAAAACGGTCGCAGAAAAACTCGTCCAGACGCATCGTGCTGAAGCTGCCGGGTGAATACAGCCCCCAGCGGTCGTAAGTGCCCAAGATGTCGAAAGTCTCCATCACGGGGCAGGTCTCGGTGGCGTAGCCGGTTTGCAGCATCACTTTTGCAAAGCCGAGATAATGCGTATAGAAGTTCTTCGACACCTCGAACTTGAAGCGGTCGTATTCGAATTGTCCGCCCAAAAGCTGGGGGAAGGAATGCATATACGAGAACCAGACAATGGGAGCCGTGGTGCCCAACGAGCGCAAGCCTTGCGGTGTGCTGAGGAACTTTTCCTTGTAGGCAAAACGTATCTTGACCTCGGCATTGGTGAAGCGTCCTTCGGCCAGCGAGTCGGAAGGGGCGCAGAAAAAGCTGGCGTTGTAGCGTTTGTGGCTTGAGCTGAGGTTGACGAAAACCTTGAAGTGGCGGAGCGTCCGCGTCGAGAAGCTGAGGTCGAGGCGCTTGCAGCGGGCGTGTATGTTTTCGTAGAAGGTGTATTTGTAGTCCGATTCGGCCAACAGGGCGTAGCTTTCCTGAAAACCGCCGAACTCGCCGATGGGTTCCGACATTTGGCTGTATTTGAGACCGAGTTCCATTTGCCGCTGCGGGTTGAGCCTGAAATTGATGCCGCCGCCGTAGTCCAAGCGTTTCAGGCCGGTCCAGTAGCCGAAGAATCCGTTCAGGCCGAACCATCGCGAGAGGCGGTCGTTGGTGGCTGCACCGAGGCCGAAATAGACGCCTCGATAGCGTGAAATCTTGATGAGGTTGCCGATGTTGAGGTCGATGGGGCCCAAGGGCAGCGCTGATTGGCCCATCAGCTTGTCGGTTATGCCGAGCACGCGGTCGAAGATGTCGGAACCGTTGGTGATGGAGTCGACGAGGAGGTAGGTGGCACGGATGCGCTCGGTGAGCGAGTCGATGCGGTGTTGGTCCCAAAAGCTGTCGTCGCGGTAGGCGGCGGCTGGGTCCACTTTGATTTCGATGTCGGTGAACCGCTGCTTGCTGAGGTCGGGATTGATTTCGATGTCGGTGAGGTAGCTCTTCCCGACAGCGACCATGGAAAGTGTGGCATCATCCACGCCAAGGGCGATGCCCGAAAACTTCAAAACGGTGTTGAGCTGTTTCGGAAACCATTGGCTATCAACTTTCTGATACAGCTGCTGGATGGTGGCGGCATACAAGGCACTTGGCTCGTCGGGCGAGGCTTTCACGCTTTGCAAGGCCCATCCGTTGCTGTTGACTGTCAGCGAGCCGCGCAGGCCGTTGAAGGTGCTGCCGCGCATCGGGTGGAACGAAATCACATAGAGCGAGTCGCCCTGCCCGATGGGATGGACCGACTCTAAAGTGAAGAAATAGTGCGTTTTGCTGTTGCGGCTGATGGGGTTCACGTAGTCGTTCCCGGTGATGCTGACGGTTTCGTCATAAAAACTGACGCTCTGCATGCTGTTGGCCAAATAGATGAAGGTCGGCTCTTTCATTCCCGCCACCTTGGTGCCGAGCACGTTTTGCAGTTTGCGGTCGGGCTTCTTGAACAACACTTCCGAAACGGTTTCCATCACCATCAAGTCGCTCTTTTTCAGGATGCTGTCGAATTGCTGCACCCCGCCGCCTTTGCTTGACCGCCTCAAGGCGTTCCCAAGCTCGGTGCTGTCGACGGTGAACACCATTTGGTCGTAAATCTTGTAGCGGTATGAATCCAAAGAGTTGGGATTGTTGGCTTTGCGATGCGCAAACAAGCTGTCGATGATGCGGTGGGCGGGGTTTTCCCCAGCCTCAACGGTCACTTCCTTCAGCTCGAAAGTCTTGGGTGTGAGGGCGATATTGCACTTTTTTTGGTTGGCTTGCAGGACGATTTCCTTGGATTCGTAGCCGATGGACGAAAATTTCACTTTTGTAATGGGTCCATCAGAAACGATTTCGTATTTCCCGTTGATGTCGCTGATGACGCCGCGTTGTCCTTCATTGATGACCACGTTGACAAAGGCCAGGGGCTGGCGGTTGCGCTCGTCGGTCACTTTTCCGCTCAAGTTTTGCGACTGGCCGAAAAGCGATTGTACCGAAAACAGGAAAAAAACGAGGGAAAGGAAGGATAAAACCTTGATGCGATAGTGAGGCTTCATTCTTGTGTCTCAGTTAGATAGATGATTTCGTTGTCGCGTTTCATCAGATATTGCTCGCGGGCCACCTTCTCCATGGTGGCGGTGTCGTTTTGCAGGGCGTTGAGGTATTGCTTGCTTTCGGGCACCAGCTTCTCGTAGTATTCAATCTGCTGTTGCTTGTCATCCAACACTTTCGAGAGCCTGATTTGCTCGAAAACGTTGAATTGGTCGATGAAGAAAATGACGACGAGAAACAGCAATGTGGCGTACACATAGCGGTTGTTGAGTTTGCGTAAGACTTCCCTGAATGTCATGGTGGTTCGTTTTTCGGTGTGCAAAGGTAATATATTTTGACGAACCCATCATCTTTTTTCCTATTTTTGCGCTCATAAAACCATTAAAGTTATCAACAATGAAAAAAGTTATCGCAACAACAAAGGCTCCCGGAGCCATCGGACCTTACAGCCAGGCCATCGAAGCCAACGGCATGATTTTCATTTCGGGCCAACTGCCCATCAATCCCGCCACGGGCGAAATGCCTGAGGGTGTCAGCGCTCAAACCGAGCAGAGCATGAAAAACCTTGAAGCCATCCTCAACGAGGCGGGCTGCACCTTCGACAATGTGGTGAAGTCAGTATGCTATCTCGCTGATATGAGCTACTTTGGTGAGATGAATACGGTGTACGGCAAGTATTTCAAGGGCGACTATCCTGCCCGTGCCGCCTTCGCCGTGAAGGAACTACCCAAGAAGGCCTTGGTCGAAATCGAAATGATTGCCGCAAAATGAAAATCGTCTTTTTGGAGCCGCTCGGACTGAAAGTCCAGCAGATTGAGGCGGCTTGCGAAGGTCTGAAAAAAGCCGGCCACGAAGTCGTCATTTACCCCGATCGCAACGAAAACCTCGACGAACTGAAACGCCGCGCCGAAGGTGCGGAAGTCGTCATCGAAAGCAACATCCCGCTGTGCAAGGACTTCTTGGACGCTTGCCCCAACTTGAAGATGCTCTCCATCGCCTTCACCGGCTTGGACCACATCGACATGGAGGAATGTGAGCGTCGTGGCATCGTAGTGAAAAACGCGGCAGGCTACAGCACCGAGGCCGTGGCTGAGTTGGCCATCGCATTAATGATAGACCTTTATCGCAAAGTGCTTGAAAACGATGCGATTACGCGCCAATGCAACCGCAAGGGCATCATGCCTGGACGCGAAATCGGGGGCAAGACCATCGGCATCGTCGGCATGGGCAACATCGGACAGCGTGTGGCCAAATTGGCGAATGCTTTCGGCTGCAAGGTGTTGGCTTGGAACCGCACCCCGAAGCAAATCGAGGGCGTGACTTTCGTCGACAAGGAAACCTTGCTGAGGGAATCCGACATCATCACCCTGCACATCGCCTTGAACAACGACACCCGCGATTTCATCACGGAGAAAGACTTCGCCTTGATGAAGCCGAGCACCATATTAATTAATACGGCACGCGGTCCCGTCGTGAACGAAACGGCTTTGGCCAACGCCTTGAAACAAGGCCGAATCGCTGCTGCCGCCACCGATGTTTACAACAGCGAACCGCCTTTGAAACCTGAAAATCCTTTGCTTGGCGCACCCAATCTCATTATGTTGCCGCACATCGGCTTTGCCACCGAAGAGGCGTTTTTGCTTAGGTTGGGGATAGTCGTCCGGAATATAGAGGAATTATTCTGATTGTTTTTGGATTGCTTCGCAAGAAATTTTTCAAAAATCAAAATAAAAGTCGTTCAAAATCAATAAATTAAGATTTTTGATGATTTTGAAATAAGATTTTAATGGGATTTCTCGCGAAGCGATTCCATCAATTGCTGATTATTTAGGATTGCTTCGCAAGAAATCTTTCAAAAATCAAAATAAAAATCATTTAAAATCAATGAATTAGGATTTTTGATTGATTTTGAAATAAGATTTTAATAGGATTTCTCGCGAAGCGATTCCATCAATTGCTGATTGTTTAGGATTGCTTCGCAAGAAATCTTTCAAAAATCAAAATAAAAATCATTCAAAATCAATAAACTAAGATTTTTGATTGATTTTGAAATAAGATTTTGATGTGATTTCTCGCGAAGCGATTCCATCAATCAAATTTCGGCCTGTAAATCATATCCGCCGTGACGAAAGCCTCCTTGAAGCGCGGCTTGATTCGGCGCAGGCTCCTTTCGGCCTCCACGCGGTTGCGAAAGTCGCCGGCACGCAGGCGGAAATACGGCTCGGCGTAGGTGAGATAAACCGGAATGTCGGGGAAAGCCTTTTCAAATTGGCTTTTCACCTCCTCGGCGTGTTTCAAGGCCTCGTTCCCGATTTCCATGAAGATGTGGATGCGATAGCCATTGAACGAACTGTCGACGGCGTAAAGCCTACGCTGTTTGGCGATGAGGTCGTCGATGCGGCTGTCTTGGTTAATGTTCATTGAACCAGAGCTTTGCGCGAAAGCAAAAGCGGCAATCATCATCAATGCCGAAAGGCTAACAAGTCGTTTCATAATGGATGTTTTAGACTGCAAAAATACTATTATTCCGTCAAATCCGTCGTTTTTTATTATTTTTGCGGCTGAAATAGTAGTGACAATGCCAAAACTATTGCTTTATATCACCCTGAAAGGGACTTGGATTTTCCTGATTTTTGGGACCGATAGCAATGAAAATCGGATATATGTTCATGTGGGCAGGAAAGACACGAAGCATTATTGTAAGATATGGCTTCAGCCCAAGGTGGAACTGGGCAAGGCGGGAGACCTGAACAATGCAGAATTGAAGGAAGTGCTTGAAATTGCCGAACAATACTAAGGATGATTTGGTGAAGCAATGGAATGACTATATGAATGGAAAGTTGAAAATGAAAATTGTGAGAAAATGACAAATAAACCGAAAATAGAGGGCTTTTGGGATGTGGAGCCTGAAATCAAGGACATTTCGTTCCCAATGCGTGGGAAAATCCAGATTGCACTTGTTGACGGACGTGTTATCATTATGCCATTGGCGGCTTTTCCGAGCATCAAGAGGGTTCCTGTAAAAGAACGCAGCCATTGGTATCTGACGGGAGGCGGATTCACTTGGGACTCGTGTCCGGAAGTGATTCATATAGAGCAAGTTCTTGGTAATTTCCAACGCTATGGCTATGAACAGTAACCTTGATGCCAATGCTTCCCATTTGAGCAAGGCCGAGAAAGACCTCGAAAACGCCCTGCGCCCCGACTTGTTCGACAGCTTTGCCGGACAAAAGCAAGTGGTTGACAACCTGCGCGTTTTCGTGAAGGCCGCCGCCCAACGTGGCGAAGCCCTCGACCATACCTTGCTGCACGGCCCTCCGGGCTTGGGCAAGACGACGCTTTCGCACATCATCGCGCATGAGTTGGGCGTGGGCATGAAGATGACTTCAGGCCCCGTCTTAGACAAGCCGGGCAACCTTGCGGGCTTGCTCACCAGCCTTGAACCCAACGACGTGTTGTTCATCGACGAGATTCACCGCCTGAGTCCCGTGGTGGAAGAATATCTCTATTCTGCAATGGAGGACTTCCGCATCGACATTATGATTGAAACGGGCCCGAGTGCGCGTAGCATCCAAATCACGCTGAATCCCTTCACCTTGATTGGTGCCACCACCCGAAGCGGCCTGCTGACGGCACCCTTGCGCTCGCGCTTCGGCATTAATCTAAGGTTGGAATATTACGATGCGCACACTTTGGCCAAAATCGTGAAACGCTCGGCGAGCATTTTGCGCGTGCCCATCGACGACACGGCAGCCTTCGAGATTGCGCGTCGCAGTCGTGGCACGCCGCGTATCGCCAACCTTTTGTTGCGTCGCGTCCGCGACTTCGCCCAAATACAAGGCGACGGCACCATCACCATCGACATCGCCCGCATCGGCCTGAAGGCCCTCAACGTGGACGAGCATGGCCTCGACGATATGGACAACAAGATCCTCTCCACCATCATCGACAAGTTCAAGGGCGGCCCCGTTGGCGTGAACACCATCGCCACGGCGGTAGGCGAGGACCCCGGCACGATTGAGGAGGTTTGCGAGCCGTTCCTTATCCAAGAAGGTTTCATCATGCGCACGCTCCGTGGCCGAGAATGTACCGATTTGGCTTATAAGCACTTGGGAAAAAAGAGGATTAAGCCAAGTGGGGAGATGACGCTGTTTGAGTAGTTGAAATTTGTTTAGTATTTCAAACATCCAATTGGGACGACCATCACGCCGTCTTCGCGGCGGTAGGCGTACTGACCGGTTCCCACAAGCACCATCTTGAACGAAGGCTCGGGCATCTTTTCCGTGTCAATTTTTTTGGCCAAAAGTTTGAGATTGGCCGCGCCTTCATTGATGAGCGTTTCGCCGCCGAGCTTGATTTCAATCAGGCCGTAATGGCCGTTGCGGAGGTGCAACACGCTGTCGCACTCAAGCCCGTTGTTGTCGCGGTAATGGAACAGGCTTCCATCGATGGCATCGGCATACACCCGCAGGTCGCGCACGGCAAGGGTTTCAAAAAACAGTCCCAAAGTGTTCAAATCTTTCATTAAATCGCTGGAGCCCAAGCCTAATGAGGCCGTGGCAATGCTTGGGTCAACGAAATAGCGCGTGTCGGTGGTTCGGATTGCCGCCTTTGAACGCAAGTTGGGGTTCCAAGCCTCCATATCCTCTATCACGAAAATCTTGCGTAGGGCGTTGAGATAGGAGGCCACGGTGGCATCGTTTAAGGTATCACCTTCGTTGGCTTTCAAGTCGGCGACGATGGTGCCGTTAGTGGCTTGTGTGGCTTGATGGCGGGCATAACTGCGCAACAGCCGCCGCGTGTTGGTTTCGCTGCGGTGTACGGCATCCACCTCGATAATTTCGCGTTTGGCCACGGCATCCACATAGTTGAAGGCCTGCCGCAATGCTGCGCGTTCCGATTTGCCGATGGCTTTGGGCCAGCCGCCACGACAAACGAGATAGCACAAATCGCGCAAGTTCAGCTCGTGTGCCTCTGCTGACTTGAAATGATCCTCAAACAACTCGCCGAGCGACACGCTCCCATTCGACTCTCCCGACTCATACAGCGACATAGGCCTCATCCTAACCCACCCGACACGGCCTGTACCCGTGTGTTCCAGTTTGCTTTGGTCGGCGGGTTCGGCACTGCCGGTTAGTATGAATTGCCCATCTTTGCCGCGTCGGTCAACAATATAGCGGCAGGCATCCCAGATTTGCGGCGCTTTTTGCCATTCGTCAATCAGGCGGGGCGCGTTGCCCGACAGCAGCACATCAATGTCGGTCTGGGCTAACCGCATATATTCTTCCTTGCGTTTGGGTTCGTCCATAAAGACCACGCTTCTGGCTTGTTGTATAGCCGTGGTGGTTTTGCCGCACCATTTTGCACCTTCTATCAACACCACTCCAGCAGCTTCCAGTTGAAGCTCCAAAAGCGCATCGGCAACCCGTCTTACATAGCCATTTTCTTCTTCCATATTTTGCATTTTTATTACACGCTGCAAAAATAGCAAAAATATTTGAAATACAATATTATAAAATAATTTCGTTAGGCAGTTTGAAGATTTTTCGTTAGGCAGTTTGGAGATTTTTATTCTGTGGTTTAGCTTGTTTCCTCTTCATCTCGAAAGCGGTCATGTGCCCGTCCGACTCCTCCTCAAGGTCGATTTCCTGTTGTTGGTTGGTGCGCCAAAAGTAAGAATTAGAGTTGTCCCGTGTCCTGCGTCAAATAAACATATAGTTTAATTTTGAATAACTATTTACATATATAAAATCCATCAATTAAGCCAAGAATGTGCCGCTGTTTCACTCTAAATCACCCAATCCAAATAATTCTCCGGAGTGATGACAACGGTTTCCTTCACAGGATAGGCTTCCAAAAAAGACTTTGGGAATCGGGCTTTTTTCTCCGGTTTCCACTTCATCTCGAAAGCGGTCATTTGCCCGTCCGACTCCTCCACAAGGTCGATCTCCTGTTGTTGGTTGGTGCGCCAAAAATAGGTGTTGCAGAAATGCTGCCCGTAGTGGTTGCGTTTCATCCGTTCCGCGATAAAGAAATTTTCCCACAAAGCCCCCATGTCGTCACGCAAAGCGGCGGGCGCAAACTGTTGGATGACAGCGTTTCGCACGCCCGTGTCGTAAAAATAAATCTTCTTGCTTTTCTTCAGTTCGTTTCGAAGGTTTCGGCTCAACCCTCCCAACCGGAATACCACATAGCATTTCTCCAACAGGTCAATGTACTTGTCGATGGTTTTGTTGTCGGTTTGAAGCATATTGGCCAATTCGTTGGACGAAACCTCACTCCCGACTTGGAAAGCCAAAGCCTGCACCAACTTTTCTATCAGTTGTGGCTTGCGGATGTCGCCCAAAGAGAAAAGGTCTTTGTACAAGTAACTTTGTGTCAGTTCGGTAAGATACGCACGGGCTTGTTCTGGATGGTTGATGATGTCGGGATAGCTGCCATAGATCAGCCGGTTTTCCAAAGTGCGCTTTTCCTCAAGCAAGCCAAAGGTTTCGACGATTTCGGCACTTGAAATGGGAAACAGCCGATATTCCAACTTGCGCCCCGTGAGCGGCTCGTTCAATTTGTTGTGCAGCTCAAACGCTGACGATCCTGTAGCAATCACTTGTACATCCTTGAAATTGTCCACGATGAGTTTCAAGGTCGTCCCGATGCCGTCCACTTTTTGCGCCTCGTCGATGACCAACAATTTGTGGCCGCCAATCAACAAATTGAGTTTGGCCACGTTAGTGTCGCTCAACACGGCTCGGGATTCAGGTTCGTCACAATTCATCATCAAGGTCGACAAGTTGCTTTCTCGTACTATGTGATTCAATAAAGTGGTCTTTCCCACCTGCCGCGCACCAATAAGTATAATGGATTTCCCTTTATACAATTGGTTTTCAATAAGTTTATTTAGTTTCCTCTGTATCATACTGGAATTTTTGATACCGCAAAAATACTAATTTTCTGGATTACAATCCAAAAAATTTACCTTATTTTTGGATTATATTTCAAATTATTGATATTTTTCAGTTAAAACGGGCATCAATGCTGGATTGCTTCGTAACTATATCAATGGCTTCAAAAAGCCTTCCCAAGAAAGAGAACAACAGATTTTGCAACAAATCCATCAATTAGGCCAAGAATTTGCGGCTGTCACATTCTAAAAATCTGTATTTTTGCAGCTTCTTTCAAAATCAGCAAAAAACACCTCTTTATATGGATTACAACTTCAACGAAATCGAGAAAAAGTGGCAGCAATACTGGCGCGACAACAAAATCTATAAGGTTGATATTGACTACAATAAGCCGAAATTCTATGTTTTGGATATGTTCCCGTATCCCTCGGGCGCGGGTCTGCACGTAGGTCACCCGTTGGGCTATATCGCCTCGGATATTTATGCAAGATACAAAAGGCTGAAAGGCTTCAATGTGCTCCACCCGATGGGCTATGATGCCTACGGTCTGCCCGCCGAGCAATACGCCATCCAAACGGGCACACACCCCGCCGTGACGACAGAAAAGAACATCAACCGCTACCGCGAGCAGATGGACAAGATCGGTTTTTGCTACGACTGGGACCGCGAGGTGCGCACCTGTGAGCCGGGTTATTACAAATGGACGCAATGGACTTTCCTCCAACTGTTCAACTCGTTCTATTGCAACGGTTGCCAGAAGACCCAGCCCATCAGCAAATTGATTGCCCGCTTCGAGGAAAAAGGCACGGAAGGCCTCAATGTGGCCGAAAGCAAGCCGTTGAGTTTCACCGCCGCCGAATGGAAGGCGATGAGCGAGAAAGAACAACAAGAGGTGTTGATGAACTACCGCCTTGCCTATCAAGCCGAGGCGATGGTGAACTGGTGCCCGGGCCTGGGTACGGTGCTTGCCAACGACGAGGTCGCCGATGGCCTCTCAGTGCGTGGCGGCTTCCCCGTTGAGCGCAAGTCGATGAAACAGTGGCAACTCCGCATTACGGCCTATGCCGACCGCCTGCTTCAAGGTCTTGAAACGGTCGATTGGAGCGAGTCGGTGAAGGATTTGCAGCGCAATTGGATTGGCAAGTCGATGGGTGCTTCGGTTATCTTCAAGGTTGAAGGAAAAGACATTGATTTGGAGGTGTTTACGACCCGTGCGGATACGTTGTTTGGCACGACCTTTATGGTGCTGGCTCCCGAACACGAGTTGGTTTCACAAATCACTACGCCCGAACAACGCATCGCCGTGGAGGAATACATCACCCGCACCAAGAACCGTAGCGAGCGTGAGCGTATGGCCGAGGTGCGCAAGGTGAGCGGTGCCTTTACGGGTGCCTACGGCATCAATCCCATCACGGGAGCCAAACTCCCGATTTGGATTGCCGACTATGTTTTGATGGGTTACGGTACGGGTGCCATTATGGCCGTGCCTGCCCACGACAGCCGCGACTTTGCCTTTGCCCGCCATTTCAACCTGCCCATCATCCAAGTGGTGAAGAAGCCTGGCACCGAGCCGACCGACCCCGCCACTTGGGAGGAAAGTTTTGATGCCAAGGATGGCGAATTGGTCAATTCGGGCTTCCTTAACGGCCTGACCGTCAAGAAAGCCATCGAGCGTATGATTGAGGAATTGGAGAAATTGGGCGTTGGCACGGGCAAGACCAACTATCGCCTCCGCGATGCCATCTTCAGCCGCCAGCGTTATTGGGGCGAGCCGTTCCCGATTTACTACAAGGACGGGATGCCTTACGCTATGGACGAGTCGAAACTGCCGTTGGAGCTGCCTGCTATTGACGAATACAAGCCCACCGCAACGGGCGAACCGCCTTTGGCCCGCGCCAAGAATTGGGTCACGGAGGAGGGCTATCCCATCGAGACCAACACTATGCCGGGCTTTGCCGGTTCGAGCGGTTATTATTTCCGCTACGAAGACCCGCACAACGACAAGGAATATTTCAGCCGCGAAGCCAACGACTATTGGCAAAACGTGGACCTTTATATCGGCGGTGCCGAACACGCCACCGGCCATTTGATTTACAGCCGCTTCTGGTGCAAGTTCCTGTATGACATTGGTTTGTCGTGCAAGGACGAGCCGTTCCAGAAAATGATTAATCAAGGTATGATTCAAGGTCGTTCCAGTTTCGCTTATCGTGTCAATTTGGAGAAGTTGTGCGAATACGACGTTTGGAACATCATCAAAGACAAGCGTTTGGGCGTGGAATTTGTCAGAAACTACAAGGATGGTCGCCGTCAGTTCGACTTCTTCTGCCCTGAGAAAGGCATTCTCATCGAGATTAACCGAATGGGCAACCTTGAGAAGGTGGCTGAGCCGTGGGAGGATTATGCGGCATCGAAGGGCTACAAACTGCTTTTGGTGCCCAACATCGATGTTTTGAATGATTATAGGGCTGGAACCCATATCGTTGAGCAAAAAATCAAGGATTTGATTGCGGGCAAGGAAGTTCCTGCTTTCGTTGAAGGCGAAGAGTACAATCGTGGTCCTATCTTCGTGTCCAAAAACATACCCGACCGTGAGTTGTTCAGTGACCCGATTCACGTCGATATTAATATGGTACGCAACGACATTCTCGATATTCCAGCGTGCCGCCAGTGGCGCGACGACCTGAAGAACGCCCACTTCATCAAGGAGAAGGACAAGGACGGCAACGACATTTTCGTTTGCGGTTCGGAAGTGGAGAAGATGTCGAAGTCGAAATACAACGTGCAGAACCCCGACGACCTTGTGGAGAAATACGGTGCCGACACGCTTCGCCTTTATGAGATGTTCCTCGGTCCCTTGGAGCAATCCAAACCTTGGGACACGCAAGGCATCGAAGGCACCTTCCGCTTCGTGCGCAAGTTCTGGAGGCTGTTCCACAACGAGAACAACGAGTTCTGTGTCAGTGACGAACCTGCCACCGCACCCGAACTGAAGAGCCTGCACAAACTCATCAAGAAGGAGGAGGAAGGCATTGAGAGCATTTCGTTCAACACGGTCGTTTCGGCCTTTATGATTTGCGTCAACGAACTCGCCGACCTCAAGTGCAACAAGCGCGAAATCCTTGAACCTTTGGCCATTATGATTTCGCCATACGCACCACATATTGCCGAAGAACTTTGGCATTTGCTGGGTCACGAAACCTCCGTAGTGAATGCTTCGTTCCCCATCTATGACGAGAGCAAGACCGTGGAGAACAGCTTCAACTATCCCGTCAGTTTTAACGGCAAGATGCGCTTCAATATGGAGCTGCCCTTAACGATGAACCAAGACGAGGTGCAGGCCGCCGTGCTTGCCGCCCCCGAGTCTGCCAAATGGATTGAGGGCAAGCAAGTCCGCAAGGTGATTTATGTGCCGAAGAAGATTGTGAATATCGTGGTGGGATGATTTCAGCTCAATACCCCATCCCGAAATGCCACAGGGGGATGATGTTCTCGTAGCCATATTCAATGTCGTCTTTCACGACAAAAGCGTCTTTCACCTCGGCGATTTGCTTCTTGCTTTTGCTCTTGCCGCCCACCTCGAAGGTTTTCCCATCGATGAGGAAATCGGCGGCCTTTGAAGCGTAAACTTCCTGATCGACTTGCATTTGCGAAAGGAAAAAAGTCTCGCGAAGATTGCCCGTTTCGGGCTTGCTTTCCGAGAGGGCGTAAACGAGGTTGGTGTTGCCCAAGTAGAGTTTTTCGGGCTTGCCGTAGTTTTTCATTCCGTCGTCCTGATGCCTCAGCGACATAGTCAGGCGGGCTTTGTCCATATAGTAAGCCAAGTCGGCCACGGTGTTGCGGTCACATTCCATGGCGGCGCCGATTTCGGTGTAGTTGGGCTTGAACGGCACGCTTTGCGAGATGATGAACAGCAACTGCTTGAGTTTCCGCGAAGTGGCGATGTTCATCTTGGCATAGGTCGGGATGTCGTTTTCCACGGTTTGGTTGATGACGTTGTTGAGGCGTGTGGCAAAGTCGGTTTCGTTCCAGAAGGGGTAGTAGCCTGTTTTGAGGTAGTCGTCAAACAGCGCCAAAGGACGTTCTCCCGAGGGAAAGGTCACTTTGTGGCGCAAAATGTCTTCAAGCGAAACGGGCTTGAGCACGATGCCTTTGGCCATGGCCAAGAATTCCCTGAACGACAGCCCTGCGAGGGGGTAGGAAATGACGCGGCGGCTCAGGTCGGCGATGCCTCTGTACAAGTCGAGGATTGACGAGCCTGTGATAACCACTTGCAAACGTGGGCAATAGTCGTAAATCATCTTCAGTTCCGTTGACCACGATGGGTATTTGTGGATTTCGTCGATATAGAGCCGCTGGCCGCCTTTGCGGTAAAACTCGTTGGCGGTGTCGAAGAGCGAGTGCTGGCCGAAATACACATTGTCCGCACTGAAATACAGGGTGTGGTCGATGCCGTCTTGCTTGATTTTCTGAAGGATGAGGGTGGTTTTGCCCACGCCGCGCTCGCCAAGGATGGCAATCATGCGGTTCTTCCAGTTGATGCGGTCGTGCAGGTAGCGCAAGAAACCAGTGGGCGTTTCGTCCAATTTCGCGTAAAACAGTTCATACAGTTTTTCCATGATTCCTCCTCTTTTTACGTCGCAAAATTACACATTTTTTCAAAACTGCGGAATTTCTTCCTCACTTTTTGCAAATATTGCGGAATTTTTTCAGCAATATCTAATAAAACTGCGGAGTTTTTTCCTCAAAATATTCAAAAACTGCGGAATTTTTTTCGCGTTTTGAGCGTGACGGTGTATGGCATCTCTAACAAACAGGTGCTTACTCCCATTGCTCCCGATATTCTTTAGGTGTCATCCTGGCATTCGTTTTAAAAAAGCGGGTGAATGCAGCAGGGTCAGAAAAGCCAAGCTGCTGGCTGATTTGCTGGATGTTGAGGTTCTTGCTGTGGCGAAGCAATGACTTGGCTTGAACGATGACATAACCCGTAATCCATTCATAGGCGCTGATGCCGGTTTGTTTCTTGATGATGCTGCCAAAATACTTGGGCGACAAACAAAGAAGATGGGCATAATACTGCACTTCGCGACTTTCTTTGAAATGGTTGACAAAGGTGTTTTTGAAGCGGTTGACCAATTGTTGGGCTGGAGTGAGTTCCGGCGCCGTCAAACCGTTTTCATGCAGGTAAATTTCCATCAATTGCGTTCCTATCTCCATTTGCTTGACCAATAATTCGTCACGCTCAGGGTGGCTCAATTGGCTGATGGCTTGGAGCATCATGAAATGCCCTTGCATGCATTCGTATTGCTCATCACTCAGATGGAAAACGGAATTGTACCGATATTCGGCATGCTCAAAATAGAAAGGATAGAGATGCTTCAGGCTTTGGAGAAAACTTGGTGAGATGACGAGCAATGAAACCAAATAATCGTCGCTCGACTCTTGGATTTCCATCACGTGACCAGGAGGAATCATGACAAAGTCGTGTCCACGGAATTCCTTTTGCTGCTTGTCAAAAAGGTTTTTCAGGCATCCCCGATGGTTAAGCCAAAGTATGAAAAAAGGCGATGCGTAGGCTTTCTCGTAAATTGGCACTCGGTTTATGTTGTCAAATATCACCAGACCATGCTTTTTTATCTGGTCCCTTATCTCTTCCAAGGCGTGTGGCTGCTCATTCATTTGTTTTGGTCATTTTGCCTACAAAAATACTTGAAATTGGAATAAAAAAACCAAATAATCCGACCAAATGACAATTATTTCGTTCTAATCGTTACCTGATGAATGCTGAAAGGTTTCTACTTTTGCCATCGAATAAAGATGAATAATAATTGCACGACGGCACCATCGTCACGGTTTATGGCTGACTTGTTCTGTTTGTTTGGCGACAATATTTTTATGGTTGGCGTAAATTCTTTTGATCGTAATTCGTTTTGTTCATGATACGACTAAAGTGATAAATGGTGCCGTTATTTTAGTTTCATCTCAAACACCACAGCGTGTGGCATCTCAACATCATTCGGGAAGTCGATGCGATAGCGTCCGTCGGTCTCTTTGTGAAGCGAGGCCTTCTTTTTGCTGCCCAACACCTTGATTTTGCCTGTTTTCAGGTTTGCAGACGGTTCGTCTGCAAGAAAACCAGACCTGCTTCCCGACACACCTCTTTCATATATATGGTTTGCAGACGGCTCGTCTGCAAGAAACCCCGACCTGCCCATCGACACACCTCTTTCATTTATGTGGTTTGCAGACGGCCCGTCTGAGGGAAAATCAAACCAATAGGTCTCAGGCACTGGTTTTTCCTGTTCGTCCAAGAGGAAGATGCCATAGACTTTGTCGTCTTTTTGCGTGAATCGGAACTTGCCGTAGCAGAATGGGTAAATCGGGCGCGTGCCATAGATGGCTTCGCCGTTCACCTGCATCCATTCGCCGATTTCCTTCAAGCGGAGCAAGGCGGTGTCGGGCAGGTTGCCGTCGGCATCGGGACCCACGTTGAGGAGGAAATTGCCGCCCTTTGCCACGATGTCGCAAAGCAAATGGATGAGTTTGTTGGTGCTCTTGTATTTGTCGGTGGAGACGTATGACCACGAGTCGCCCATCGACATGCAGGTTTCCCAAGGGTAGGGCAGGAGCGAGTCGGGCACTTGTTGTTCGGGCGTTTGGTAGTTCTCGTATTTGCCGCCCACGGAGCGGTCAACGATGATGAGGTCGGGGTTGTTTTCGCGGGCGATGTTGGCCACTTCCTCCATATTAATATCTTGAATGTAGCCTTGGCAGCCAAGCCACGGGCGGGTTTCGTCGTTCACGCTCCACTCGGGGCGCACCCAGCCGCCGTCGAGCCAAAGGATGTCGATGTCGCCATAGTTGTGGGTGAGTTCGCGTATCTGTCTGTGGGTGAATTGCTTGTATTTCTCAAAACGCTCAGGATGGACGGTCGGGTCGTAGTTCACGTTGCGGTCGGGCGTGGCCCATTCGTGCGCCCAATAGTCGTCGCAATGCCAGTCGGGCTTGGAGAAGTAGAGGCCGGTCCAGAATCCCTTTTCGCGGAAGGCTTTCACCACTTCGCCGGTGATGTCGGCCTTCGGGTTTTTCGAGAACGGGCAACTTGGGTCAGTGGTGGAGTATGTGGTCTCCTTTGTGTCGAACAGGCAGAAGCCGTCGTGGTGTTTCGTGGTGAAGACGACATATTTCATACCCGCGTTTTTGGCAGCCTCAGCCCATTTCGACGGGTCGAAGTCCTTAGGGTTAAAGGTCTTGTTAAGGTTTTGGTAGTCAGTCTTGTATTGGTAATAATCCGCGCCGTTGCGGTTGATCCAAGGCTCGTTGCAGATGGACCACGACTCCACCACTTCCCATTGCGAATACATACCCCAGTGCATCATGAAGCCGAACTTCAAGTCCTGCCATTGGCTGATGCGGTTGGTGATGATGGGGTCGGTTTCGGGCCGCTGGTCAGCGGTTTGGGCGAAGGCCATCAAGCCAACGAGGCATAAAATCGTGGAGAAAAAGCACTTTAGGAGAAGTCTCTCGATAACATTCTGATTGTCTGTGTTACTTGTCATTTTTCAATCCTTTTGGCTGCAAATATACAGTTTTTTCATTTGCGCTCCCCAACAAATCTGTGGAAAAGAAACAAGCAATGGCCTATGAAAACCAATTTGATTCTACCGTTGCCGGGACTAAGTGATGTTTATTCTTAAAAACTGCCAATAGCAGCACCTTTTTTGCGGATATAATGCCCTGAAATGGTTTCATTTGCAAAGGCGAATGACTTTCCGAACCTGCAAGATTAAATATTTGAAAATTTTCTTGTTGCGATCAACTAAAATTAACTAATTTTGCACCGTGAAATATGTAACCGTTATTAAGGACTAAACAATATAACAAATTGAGATGAAGAGATTTACGATGATTTTGGCATTGTTGGTAACGATGGCGATGCCAATAAGGGCTGAGCGCGTTTCGCCCGAAACCGCAAGAAAAGTGGCCACCACTTTCTTGAAGAACAACGGCGCGAAGTCCATCCAACTGACCGATCTTTCAAAGACAGCCGGTTTCCCTAACCTGTACATCTTCAAGGCCAAGCCGGGCTTTGTGGTGATGTCCGCCGACGACCGTGTGAAACCTATTTTGGGCTACTCTTTTACTGGGACGTTCATCGCGGAGGATATGCCCGAAAACCTGCGCGACTGGCTGCAAGGCTATAGCGACGACATCCAGTATGCCATCGACAACAAGGTGAGAGCCTCCACTGAAGACTTACAATTGTGGAAAGCCTTGGAAGCAGGCAAAGGCGACGTGGCAAAGGCGACGCCCGTGGTTGGGCCATTGATTCAGACCAAGTGGAACCAAACCAAATTTTACAACGACAGTTGCCCTGTGGTGGCAAACAGTGACATAGATAATGGTCGTGCCTATACAGGTTGTGTGGCAACAGCCATGGCACAAATCATGAAGTATTATGAGTATCCGAAAAACCCAAGCCATGGCATAGGATCCCATTACTACAAATGGGGTAATGATACCTTAAGAGCTGACTTTAATTCAGCAAATTATGATTGGTCGTCTATGGAAAACTATTACGAGTATTACTATGACGGCGAAACCAGAATTCCGCTACCAGCCCCTTCAACAACATCAGCCTCCGCTATTGCCACGTTGATGTATCACTGCGGTGTTGCGGTAAATATGAGTTATGGCGTTCAGAGCAGCTCCGCCAATATACAAGATGTAGTTTATGCACTGAGGGAGTATTTCAACTATAGTCCCAATATGGAGTTTAAATTTAGGGGAGAAGATACTGAATATACTGATCGTGATGGCAGCAAATGGGAAAATATGGTGAAAGACGAATTGAAGAATAAAAGACAGCCTTTGCCATATTTTGGTAGTAATAGCAATGGTAGAGGGCATATTTTTGTGTGTGATGGATATGACAGCGACAACAATTTTCACTTCAATTTGGGATGGTCAGGGGCAAATGATGGCTACTATACGCTCAGCACACTGCAAGGCTACACAGGCGACCAAGGTGCCATCTTTGGCATAAGGCCTGCTACCTGTAACGCTACCGTCCCTTTCGGTCTCACTTATACGTTAAGTGGTCAAAATGTCACCCTCAATTGGAACGGTGGCGTGGCATCTAACTACAAGATTTATCGCAACGGTAGATTTGTGGGATCTTCCACTACCACTACCTACTCCGAGAAAACTGATTTTGGAACCAATGTCTATTATGTGCGTGCCGTGGACGACCTTGGTCAACAGTCACTTTCGTCAAATAGTATTGTGTTTAATTTGGACTACCGGCATCCTGTCGTTGACGATGTGGATGCTTTTTTTAGTGGATCCACTGCCTGTTTTACTTGGACTTCTCCCGACTGGTGCTATCCTGAAACGCCTACCACTATGCTGACATACGGAAATGGATCATACGGCGGCAGAAGTAGCGTCGGATATAAGTGGGCTCATAGGTTTATCGCCGAAAACATAGCACAATATTCAGGCAAATCTGTCTATAAGGTTGCTTTTTATGCCTGTGAAGAGGGAATTCATAGATGTTATGTGTATGAAGGTACTTCCTCTGAGGACAATGGAGGCAAAACCTACTATACTCCAGAAACAATGTTGTCAGAAAAGGAGGTGTTGGTTTCGAATAATGAAAAGAATAGATGGATCGACATTGATTTGGATAGTACTGCCCTCATCGGTGGGCAAAGGGATCTTTGGGTCGTATTAGACTATCCTAATAAGACTGGCTATCCTGCTGCATATACTAGTAACACGGGCTGCGAGCATGGAAAGTATAATATGTCCACAGTAGGAGGAAGTGGAGACAATAGAAAATTTGTGCAAAACATATTTGATAGGTCCTACCTCATCCGGACTTATGTCACCGACGGTATCTATACCTATAATATATATGACGGCGAGACAAAACTCAACGATGAACCCATCTCGGACACGACTTATACGTTAGGTTTAGATAATCTGGCTAACAACACAGTCCATAACTACACCGTTAAGACCAACTATTACAAAGGCGAATCGGATGCTTCCAATATGGTCAGCTTTGCTGTGGGCAATGCTTCGCTTGCCTCATTGGAAATGGCAGCCAACAACAAGATGACTGTGACGAGCGGCAGCACTCTCACTGTCACAGGTGAACTCATCAACAACAATACCTCCAACTTTGTCATCGAAGACGGTGCGCAACTCATCCACAATACTGAGGGCGTGAAGGCGACGGTGAAGAAGGACATAGCACCAGCCTCCAACGGAAACGGTTGGAACTTCATTGCTTCACCCGTCGTGGAAAACATCACGCCGAGCGAAACAAACGGCTTGCTCAATGGGGAAATTGGCAATGGGAACAACACTTACGACTTGTATTATTACGAAGAACCTGCCCAATATTGGAGAAACTACGAATCACACTCTGATGGCTTCACCATCGAACACTCAAAAGGATACCTTTACGCCAACGGCGACGGCACTACGCTTCAGTTTGAAGGCACGCTGACCCCAAGCGAGAACAGCGTTACCCTTGACAATTTGAGTCACACTGCCACTGAACTGAATGGCTTCAACCTTGTGGGCAATCCCTTCGTCTGCAATGCGACAGTCAACACGGATTGTTTTGTAATTGATTCCGACAACAATATCATTTTGGCGGAATCCAATAGACAAATAGCACCTTGTGAAAGCGTTTTCGTGAAAGCCGACAACAACAACGGTTACCAAGTCGTTTTCACAAAAGCTGACAATGCAAGGTCAAATAAATCAAGTAATTGCATCGACTTGGTCGTCACCCAAGGCCGTTCCACCCTCGACCGTGCCCGTGTGCGTTTCGGTGAAGGCACGAACCTTGAGAAGTTCACGATCGACCGCGACAACAACACCCAGCTCTCCTTCTGGCAGGACGGCGAGGAATATGCCGTGGCCTACGTTGATGGAATTGGCGAAATGCCCATCAACTTCAAGGCTGCGAGCGACGGAACCCATACCCTTAGTATGGAGCCTAACAGCCTCGATTTGGAGTATCTTCACCTCATCGACAACGTAACGGGTGCAGACATTGACCTGCTCCATCCCGAAACCTTCATTGCGGGCGAAGACCCGCAATCTGCTGTACCTTCGTACACATTCACCGCCAAGACGATGGACTATGCTTCGCGGTTCAAATTGGTGTTCCTTGCAGGCAAGGCCGCCTGCGAACCTGATGCACCGTTTGCCTTCATCAGCAACGGGGAAATCCGTTTGCTGGTAGAGACGACACCCGAAACGTCTCTGCAAATCGTGGATATGTTAGGACGCATTGTCGTTTCGTGTAGGGGAGACGTTTCAGGAAACGTCTCTACGGAAGGAATGACGGCGGGCGTGTATGTGTTGCGCCTCATCAACGGCGACGAAGTAAAGACGCAGAAGATTGTGGTTCGATGATTTGACTATTAGTCCATTATAATCAAAAAAATGGAGACGATTCGAGAATCGTCTCCATTTTTTTGTACTTTTGCGGCTTCAAAATAAGTAGGCCAATACCCTCAAAATCAGATATGTTTCTGACCGCAACAGTCTCAAGTGCGACTGATTGTCAGGGTTGCCGCGCTTCGCTCGCTTTGACGCGAAGCGAAGCGGGGGCAACCTCCCGATGGGACGACACCCCAAAAACCGTAGGTCGCGACCTACGGCGGGCGTGGCCTATGGGGGCAACTACAAGACAAACAACAAACAAAATCTACAAATAAATGAAAAAATCATCTATCCTAATCATCCTCCTCGCCCTCGTAGCCTTCGGGTCGACGGCTTGGGCATAAGAAGTACACGTTGACACCGAAAACGAGTTGCGTGAAGCAATCTCACAACAGCCTGGAGGCACCACCATCATCTTGGAGGACAACATTAACATTGAGAGTGATCAACTCGTCTTCAACAAGAACTTCAGCCTCGACCTCAATGGCAGAACGCTTACCGCCAACTATAACATCCGCGTGGTGAGCCCCTGGACGCTGCAAATCAAAGACAACTCCACAACAGGCTCAGGCATCATCAAAGGTCGTTATCAGGGCGGCGATGGATGCGCACTCTACATCGAGAGCGGTAGCACGCTCGAAATCATCAGCGGCACCATCAAAGGGGATAGAAGCACCACCCACAACGGCGGTGTCATCTACAATGCCGGCACGCTCGAAATGTATGGCGGCACCATCACTGGCGGCAATGCCTCCAACGGCGGCGGCATCTACAACAATGGCAGCCTCGTCATGAGCGGCAGCCCAAAGATATACAACAACACCGCCAACGGCAGCAGCAACAATGTGTATCTGACCAGCGGCAAGACCATCACTGTCGATGGCTCCTTCACCTCCAATGCCAACATCGGCGTGACCCTTGCTGATGGCATTGGCGCTTTCACCTCGGGCTATTCCGCCAACAACAGTTCGACTGACCCGTCCACCGTGTTCCATTCCGACAAGGGCTCCGTCGTCATCCTGAGAGAAGGCGAAGCCCACCTCATCTATTGGCTCGGCAGCGGCACAGTGAGTGACCCCTACCAGATTGCCAGCACAGGGCATTGGAATACATTGGCCGCCAATGTGAACAACGGCACCACATACAGCGGCACCTACTTCAAGCTGATGGACAACATCGAGGTCACTACCATGGTGGGCAATCATCCTGACGGGGATACTTACAATACATTCAACGGCACTTTCGACGGCGACGGTTACACCCTTACCTTCAACCATACCACCAATGCCGAATTTTGTGGTCCCTTCTGCTACACCTATGGCGCCACCATCAAGAATCTTATTACCACTGGAACCATCAATACTTCGAATAAACATGCCGGCGGCGTGGTGGGACGTAACGGCAGTGGCAAACTCACTTTGAAGAATGTGAAAAGCAACGTGACCATCAACTCTTCCTACAGCGGCTCCGCCGAGCACGGCGGATTGGTCGGCTACGCCATCACTGCCGACATCATCGGTTGTGCCTTCACCGGCAGTTTGATTGGTACAAATTCAACTCATTGTGGCGGCCTCTTAGTTTATAAGACGTATGAATCAGATCAAAACAGAAAAGCTGTCTTTATCGACTGCCTTTTCTCTCCCACCAGCGTCACGGTAGGCACCGATGGCTCCTACACCATTGCCAATAACCATACTGATGGTGTGGTTGAAATCACCAACTGTTACTACACCCAGTCTCTCGGCACCGTGCAGGGCAAGCGTGCCCGCAGCATCAGCGCCGGCGAGAATGTCACCGTCGAGAACGTCTCTGCATCCGCCACTGTGTACGACGAAAGCGGTATCACCAGCTACGGCATCGGCTTCAAATACAACGATGTGCTCTATGCCGGCAATGGCGACCAAGTGGTCCTCCATCTGAGCTATTCAGGTACCATCCCCGAATTCAACATGGTTTCGTATTTCGTTAATGGAGTCACCCTCAACGGTAATGTGCTGAACATGCCCAATGCTGATGTCGTCATCACAGCTACTGTGGCGTTATCCATTGAGTATGAGTTGCTCTTCACGGAACAAAAACGGTCGTTTTACAAGTTCAACTACCCGTCGACCAATGCGGCGGGAGAGCCAATCACACTCTCGTCGCTGTTGGCTTTTTGGAAGCCAGATGCTCAAATGACGGACGATGTCAACAATTCGGTGATTATCAACAGCCATTACACCATCACCGCCGATGCCCAGTGTCCCACCCGTATCACGAACACCATCAGTTATGATTTCCCCGACTATTTGCTGCTTCAAGCACTTATTTCGGGTAGGCACGAATATCCTTACGAAGATTTAATCTCGAAAAGCGTCGTCATCATGCCCGACTATGAGGGCTATGGGATATCCTCTGGTTCGACGCATCCCTACCTTGCTGAAGAACTGACGGCGAAGCAGGTGGTTGACGGTACCCGCTTCGGCTTATTGGTTTACCAAGAGTTGGTCAATGGTGGCCTTGCACCCCAGCTGGCTGAGTATTGGCGCAGCTTCAGCATGGGCTACTCGCAAGGCGGTGCCGTGGCATTGGCCGTGCAACGCCACATTGAGCAACACAACCTCAGCGATGAGTTGCATTTCCGTGGCACCCTCTGCGGCGACGGCCCCTACGACCTCATCGCCACCTTGCGCTACTATATGGAAGACAACGGCACCAGCTACGATGTGACCACCGACCACCGTGCAGGCCAAGCCACCTTGCCCGTAGTGCTCCCAATGATTCTGAAGGGTATGATCGACAGCGAACCCGCCATGACCAACTATCAGATTACCGATTACCTCACCGAGGACTTCCTCGCCACCGGCATCCTCAACTGGCTCAACAGCAAAACCGTGACCAACAAGCAGATTGTCACGGCATGGATTGAACAACTGAACAATGGCACCACCACCGTGAACGGCATTGCCTATCCCGCACCGGCAAATATGAACGAGATGTTTACACAACATACGGTTCCAGCCTATCTTGGAACTGAAAAGGCCGTGTGGGTCGACCTCAGCAAGGTCTTCACCGAGGGTTTTTACAATTATTTGAGTAATCCCAGCAACTTCAACAATGTGCCTGCCACACCCGACAACGCCTACCAAGCCATGCACCGTGCCTTGGCCAACAACAATGTCTGCACGGGTTGGGAGCCGAGCCACCGCATCATGTTTATGCACTCGAAGAAAGATATGGTGGTGCCTTACGGCAACTACCTTGCCTTCCGCGATGCGCATCCTGAAGGCGAAAACGTCATCTATCGTGTGGACAACACCTTTAGCTCCTCCGACCATCTGGTTGCAGGCACCTCGTTCTTGTTGACCATGTACCAAAGAGGGGCGTACTTCCATTGGATCGACACGGGGTCATTCGAATGGGATGGCACTGGCACCGAAGATGACCCATGGCTGATCAGCACCGTTGACGAGTGGCTTCTCCTCGCCAACCGCGTAATAAATGGCGACAACTACAGTGGCAAGTTCTTCAAGATGACGAATGACATCAGTATCACCTCCATGGTGGGCGATAAAACAGGCTCGAGTTCTTACGCTACATTCAACGGCACCTTCGACGGCGGCGGAAACACCTTGACATTCAACCTTAACGAATATTCCGAGTTCGCCGCTCCCTTCGCCTATACCTACGGCGCCACCATCAAGAACCTCATTACCACAGGAACCATCACCACTTCCAAACAACATGCCGGCGGCGTGGTGGGACGCAACGGCACGGGCAAGCTTACGTTAGAGAATGTGAAGAGCGATGTCATCATCAACTCGACCTATAGCGGCTCCGCAGAACATGGCGGATTGGTGGGTTACACCATCAATGCCGACCTTATCGGATGCGTTTTCACGGGTAGTATCCTTGGCGAGAGCAGCACAGGCTGCGGCGGATTGATAGGATGGAAAACAGGTACAACGGGTTCAAGTGCCAATCTCACGGACTGCCTTTTTGCTCCTGCCAATATTACGGTTGGAAACACTAACGCCTACACTTTTGTTGGCATCCCAAGTGATGGGGTGGCGACCTTCACCAACTGCTATTACACCCAACCCCTCGGCACCGAGCAGGGAATGCGGGCCCGTAGCATCACAGGCAGTGAGGATGTCACCATGGCTTTCGCAGGCGATGCCACCGAGTACAATGTCAGCGGCGTCACACGCTACGGCACAGGCATCCTGTATGACAATATGCTTTTTGCAGGCCAAGGCAACAACGTGAACCTCAGTTTCACGGTTTCGGATGGCTATATCATCGGCACCGTCACTTATACGCCTGAAGGCGGCACGGCAACAGAAATGGCTTTTGATGATGGTGTCTATTCATTCACTATGCCGAATGCCAATGTCACCATCACCGTCAACTACTCCGTTGAATGGTCGGGCGACGGCCAAAGTTGGGAGACGGCTTACCTTATTTACACCATCGAACAACTCGACCTGCTTTCTGCCCGTGTGAACAGCGAAAACAGTGGCAATTACAACACCAAATACTACAAACTGATGGCCGACATCGCATACGATGCCAATGTGGAGGACAACTTCACGGCCATCGGAGCCACCATATTTGATCAGGGTGAATATGTCTTCAACGGCCACTTCGATGGCCAAGGATACACCATCAGCGGCATCAACAGTACAGTGGTCAATTATAACGGTTTGTTCGGACACCTTGGCAGCGGCGCGGAGGTGAAAAGCATCGTTCTCACCAACTCTAATATCGTCGACGGTGAAAGGGCGGGCGGCATCGTGGGTTGGAACGAAGGCACGGTTACCAACTGCCACGTCACATCCACGGACACCATCAAAGGCACCGCGCAATTCTCCTGGTTCCTTGGCGGCATCGCAGGCTACAATATGGGTTCGCTCAGCCAATGCACCTTCGCTGGTACCATCACCAAAACCTTCACGGATCCCGGTGAAGGTACATTTGCTGCCTATTCCTATGGCGGCATCGCTGGAGTCAGTGATAACAACGCCATTATGAGCAACAATTTGGTCATCGAGGCAACGATACCAAGGACAAAGAACTTGTATGGTGCTGTTGCAGGAAGCAATGGCGGCAACCTTGAGCGCAACTACTATGTCAACTGCACCGTGGCTGACATCCCCAACCCCACCAACGTAGGTTGCTACATCAAGACTGGCAACACCTTCGGTCCCCTCGGCGACATCACCGAAAACGACGGTGCCATTCCAGGCAATGTGCGCACGGTGGCAGCCCCTACGGTTTGGAGCAGCGACAACCCTAATGTTTCTATTGATGGCTGGGCCTTCATCGCCTCGCCGGTAATGGAAGACCTAATCCCGAACAATGTCACAGGCCTTTTGGGAACTTCTATCGAGGAGAATTCATACGACTACGACCTCTACCGTTTCAACCCGTTGGCTGATATGGAATGGGAAAACTATCATGAACACACTTCCGACTTCATGATTGCCAACGGCCAAGGTTACCTCTATGCCAAACAAGAAGGTGTTACTCTGACCTTCAACGGCTCGTTCAACCTGAGCGACACAACAGAGGTGACGCTTCAACAAGGCTTCAACCTCGCGGGCAACCCCTTCCCGCGTGCGGCTTACATCGACAGGCCTTATTACACGTTGAATCAGGATGGCACCGCAGTCTTGACTACTTCAGAATCAATCGCGACCGCCATCTCGCCCTGCTACGGTGTTGTCGTGGAAGCCACAAGCAACAGCGAAACCGCCACCTTCACCACCACGGCACCGGTTGCATCAGGCCTAACCAAAAACGGCAACCTGCAAATCGCGTTGAGTCAGCCTATGTCCAACATGCGCGGCACTTCGACTGGCTCAGCGACCACATTGGACAATGCCATCGTCAGTTTCAACGAGGGCACACAGTTGGGCAAATTCTATTTTGGCAAGCAGAACGCCAGCATCTACATCCCGCAGAACGGCAAGGAATATGCCATCGCATGTGTGGGTAGAGACGGTGCCTGCACCGTATCTTCAATGCCGATTAATTTCAAGGCCACGAAAGACGGCACCTACACGCTGACGGTCAATCCCGAAGGCGTGGAATTGTCCTATCTGCACTTGATTGATAACCTGACTGGCGCGGATGTTGACCTGCTCCACCCCGAAACCCTCATTCCGCAAAGGCAGAACCTCATTGCGGGCGAAGCCCCGCAATCCCTCAAGCCATCCTACACCTTCACTGCCAAGACGACGGACTATGAATCGCGGTTCAAGTTGGTGTTCTTTGCAGACGAGGCCGCCTGTGAACCCGATGTGCCGTTTGCCTATATCAGCAACGGGGAAATCCGTTTGCTGGTAGAAACGCCCCCCGAAACATCTCTGCAAATCGTGGACATGTTAGGTCGCATTGTCGTTTCGCGTAGGGGGGACGTTTCAGGAAACGTCTCTACATCAGGGATGACGGCGGGCGTGTATGTGTTGCGTTTGATTGATGGGGACAATGTCAGAACCCAAAAGATAGTGATCGAGTAATGAACACGTTCCGTTTCCGTGTTTTTGATGATCATTTATTAAGGCAACTTCTAAGAATGTGACGCAGGCCCAAGCCTAACTCAACATCGCGAGAACCAACCCCGCCTGTTGCAGCATCAAGGCATCGTCGACGGACTTCGTTGCCGACAATGGTTTCTTTGTTGGCGACATGGCTTCCTGATTCAAATACGTCTGTACCATGAGCGACATCAGCACGGTGAAGGCCGATTTCTCCAACACGGAGACCGCCTTGCTGAGTATCGTCAAGGAGTTGCGCTTGCGCTCGGGCAAAATTGGCAAGGAAGGCCTATGCGGCTATACAACACCACACAGGCCCTGTTTCAGGTAGACACCTACGACACCCGTTTTCCCCCGATTTTTCGGGGGAAAGGCCTTATGTGTTACCATTCTGAGCCAAAAATGGGAAAATTGAGCCTGAAATTATTATTCAACAATAAATTTGCCTAATTTTGCTCGGTAAATTGGGAAAATGTATGGACGGAAAATCGCAAACACCGCAAGAGGAACGGATAAAGATACTGCAATCGCTTATGCCTGAGGTATTTGACGAAGATTCCAGCCAGTTGAAAAACCGATACTGCTTTGCAAATGAGAGAGGATAAGACGATATGATTTAATAGGAATAAGACTATGGATGATTCTCAAAAGATAGAAACAAAAAAACTTGATTTGTTTAAAAATGGCTCACAGTGGCTGCGTGCTGATTTTCATCTTCATACGAAAGCCGATAAAGAATTTGTGTATAATGGGGATGTGAACTTCTATTATTCAAACTATATTCAACAACTAAAAAAAGAGGGCATCCAAGTTGGGGTTATTACGAACCACAACAAGTTTGACGTTGATGAGTATAAAGCGTTGAAAAAAACTGCAAAAAAAGAAGGTATTTGGCTTGTCGCAGGAGTTGAATTGTCCGTGAATGATGGTGCAAACGGAATCCATACCCTTATCGCTTTTGATGACAAGTCTTGGCTGCCAAATAACGAAAACTATATAAATCAGTTTCTCACCTCTGCTTTTGAAGGTATTGCCAATAGAGAAAACGATAATACGAGATGCAATTATAGTTTGGAAACTCTCCTGAAGAAACTTGATGAACACCGCAATCAAGGTAGAGACTCGTTCATCGTATTAGCTCATATTGAACAAAACAGCGGATTTTTTAACGAATTAGAGGGTGGAAGGATACAGCAACTTGCTAAAAATGAATTGTTTAAAAAATTTGTTCTTGGATTGCAAAAAGTGCGCACTTATGATAGGCTTGATACATATCGTCAATGGTTTGGCGGGGTATTGCCTGCTTTTGTAGAAGGGTCTGATTGCAAGACATTAGAAGCGGCGGGCAAGCCCTCGAAACAAAATGACACGGAGAAAAGGACTTATATTAAATTAGGGGATTTCAGTTTTGAGGCTCTGAAATATGCTTTGATAGACAAGGAACATAGAGTTTCGGAAACTGACCAGGCTACATCTAACTCATACATAAAATCTATTCAATTTATTGGCGGAAAACTAGACGGAAAAGTTATTGGGTTTTCATCTGAACTGAATAGTTTCATCGGAATTAGAGGTAGTGGGAAGTCATCAATTATTGAAATATTGAGGTATGCTTTGGGAATCAATCTGTCTGGTTCGTCGGCAGATGCTGGTTACAAGAATGATTTGATTTCTTACATCTTGGGTAGTGGGGGCAAGGTAATAGTTGTCGTGGTTAACAAACAAGACAGACGAGAGTATCGCATAGAGAAGATATATGGCCAGAAGGAAAACATTTTTGATAATGAGACCAATGAAATAAAAGATTGTTCCATTGAGGCCATTTTGGGCACACCAATATATTTCGGCCAAAAAGACTTGTCGAACAAGAAAGATGATTTTGAATCGGACTTGCTGAAACGACTGGTCGGAAACCGACTGCAATCCAAAATCCGTGAAATAAACGATAAAAAGAATGAAATAGTTAGTGTGATATCTGAGATTAAAAAGATTAAAGATTTACAGTCACTAAAGGAAGAGACGGAAAATACGATCAAGAATGCGCAACAGAAGATTGAGTACTTCAAAAAAGCCGGTGTAGAGGAAAAGTTAAGGCAACAAACCCAATTCGAACAGGATGGTTTGTTGTTGATCAGGACACGCGAAAGATTGGATTCATATATAAATGATGTTAATTCCATCATTGCCGACTACGAACAGTTGTTTGCAAATCCAATTGTTTCGGAAAGCAATGCTGATATTTTCGATATGGCAAACAAAGCATTGCAAGAAGCAAAACAGTCTTACGAAGCACTAAAGGAGGCATCATCAAAGAACCAAAAAGCAATTGAACTCTACAACAAAGCGATTGAGCATTATAATGTCAAGAAGGAGGAAATGGCAGAAGAGTTTGCAAAGATAAAACGAGAAATCAATTCTGATACTTTGAATCCTGATTCTTTCTTGGCTCTAAACAGGTCTTTAAATACTTCACAATTGAGGTTACAGGAGATTAATAAGCAAATTGAAAAGCAGAAAGCCCTTGAACTGAAACTGCAGAAATTGTTGCAAGAGTTGAACGAACTTTGGCTGTCGGAATTTGATATTTTGAAGGATGAAACCGAAAAGATCAACAAATCGAACAGCAATTTGGAAATTACAATAGAGTTCAAGGGACAGCGAAATCAAATGCTTGAAAAGATCAAGTCTGTTTTCAGGGGAACAAACATTAGAGAAACCACCTATAATAATATTGTAGAGAAGTTTTCCGATTTTATTGAGATTTATCGTGACAAGGACAAGTTGTCGCAAATTGCCAGTTCTGCATACCATCTGTTCTATGATCGTTTAATGGAACATTTGGATGAGTTGCTGACATTTAGGGTGAAAGACAAAGTTACAATAAACTATAAAGGGAAACCTCTCTCGAAACATTCTCTTGGCCAAAGGGCTTCTGCATTAATCCTGTTTTTGCTTGCCCAAAAAGACAATGATATTCTCATTATAGACCAGCCTGAAGATGATTTGGATAATCAGACAATATATGATGAAGTGATCAAAGAAATTCTGAAATTAAAAGGGAAAATGCAATTTGTCTTTGCCACCCATAACGCAAACATTCCAGTTCTTGGCGATAGCGAAAAAATCGTTTCTTGTTCTTTTGAAGATGGTTCTGCAATTGAACTGCAAGAGGGAACGATAGATACTCCTATCATTCAAAAGTCTATTGTGGATATTATGGAAGGCGGGAAAGACGCTTTTGATAGAAGAAAATACATATATAACATTTGGAGGTAATACAATATGGACGCATTAGAATTACTTGGTTTGATTGGCCAAGGAGAAACCAGCAAAGTACAGTTCAAGCAATTGTTGGACAGCAATGATGGAATTGCAGCGGAAATGGTTGCAATGTCTAATTCAATAGGAGGAGTGATATTGTTCGGTGTCGTCGATAAAACAGGGGCAATCGTCGGCCTTGATTATAAACAGTTGCAAGATACTGGAAACAAATTGGCTACGATAGCAACGGATTTTGTGAAGCCATCGATTTATATCACAACTGAAGTTGTCCAGATTTCTGACGAGGGCAAAGAGAAGAACATCCTTGTCGTAAATATTGACGAAGGAGTTTCAAAACCATACAAAGACAAGCAAGGCCGTATTTGGATTAAACAGGGAGGCGACAAGCGTATACTAACGGATAATAATGAACAAATCAGGTTGTTCCAACATAGTGGTATGTTGTATGTGGACGAAATGATTGTCCCCAACACTTCCATTAATGATATTGATGAAAACAGGGTAAAAGAGTATCTTTCCAAAATCAGTGATGATATAGATTTGCCAGATGAACAACTATACAGAAATATCAATCTATTGAAGAATAAAGAATTAACTTTGGGAGGCCTATTGTTCTTCTCTCCAAATCCACAACGGTATCGCCCTGTTTTTTGCATTAAAGCGATTTCGTTTTTCGGTAATGAAATGGAAGGCATTGATTACAGGGATAGTGAAGACATTGTTGGAACGATACCGGAAATGTTCGAAAAATGTATGGCATTTTTCAATAGGAATTTGATGCATACCCAACAAGGCCAAAACTTTAACTCCGTTGGGAAACTTGAAATTTCACCTGTTGCATTGGAAGAACTGATACAGAATGCTTTGACACATAGAGATTATTCAAAGAATTCGCCTATCAGGGTTTTTATTTTTGATGATAGAGTTGAAATAATCAGCCCTGGGGCTTTGCCAAATAGTTTGACAATTGAGAATATTAAGATGGGGAACGCTATTGTTCGTAATCCATTGATTGTCACTTATGTTTCGAGGTTAATGAATTATCGTGGAGTGGGGACGGGTGTTCGCCGTGCAATCAAAGCAGAACCCAATCTTGAACTTATTAACGACAAAGATGGGGAACAGTTTATAGTTCGGATACCTCGAAAAGAGGGTTAAGACAATTGCACAAAAAAAACCACAATTCGCAGACAACCTGCAAATTGTGGCTTGGTTTTTCTATGTGACGAATAGCTTTTATTCCTGTTCCATCATGGCTCTGACTTCCTTGGCTTTCACGGTGTAGATGTTGCCGTTGGCGTCGCAGAAGCAGAAGGTGCCGTTGTGGCGGCAGCGCATGGTGAGAAGGCGTTGCATCGAGAGGTCGAGGCCGCTCATCAATTTCTTGGTGAAGGACGAAACTTCATTCTTCTTTGCATTCACTGTTACTGTTGTCATATTGTCTGATTTTTTTGAATTTTTCTTCGTTATAGAACTTGATGGATTTGATGTTTCCTTCGGCGATGACCTCGGAGGGCATAATGCTGTTGTCGATGAACAGGAAGTAGTCGACGACGGGGCAATAAAGGTTGAAAAGGTTCTTGATGCCTGCACGATAGCGCCTGCGGATGATACTGTCGTCCACATGATGGCCGCCGTGTTTCACGCGCTCCGCCACGCGCTTGATGGCCAATTCCGGGCTTTGCAGCCAGAAATAGATGAGGCTGGCCTTGTAGCCTTCCTCGCGGGCTTTCTTGATGAGGGCGTGATAGGATTTTGCGGCCAAAGTGGTCTCGATGGCAAAGTCGGCTTTGTCAGCGATGAGGGTCTTGATGCGCGAGAGCATCAGGCGGCCTGCGGCAACCTTGGCTCCGTCGGGGTTGAGTGGAGAGAGGCCTTTGGCGATTTCGTCGCAATTGACGAACTCCTTGCATTGGAGCGTCTCGGGCAAAACCGTCAATGAGGCGGTCGTCTTTCCTGCTCCGTTGCAGCCTGATATGATATACAAATTCGGCATCTAAAATGTTTTCTGCTCGTTCTGTTATGGCCAATTTCGTGCCAAAACTGGCGGCAAAGATACAACATTTGTGAACAAGTCAACACTTTTCCACACTTTTCCACGATATTTTTTTGAACGATGGTTGTTAATTTGCTGAAAATCAAGAAAAACTCAAATCGATTATTGTTGCGCCCATTTCGCCAAAAATTCGTACTTTTACCGCCTCAAATGTGAAGTGTCGACCAACTTGGATTGATGAGATGAAAATCAAGGAACTGATAGGGCTTCTTTTTTTGGCCTTGGCGGCGGTGGCCTGCCAAAAGCCCGTGGAGTATCCTGTGGAGTCGAAGATTGCCTACGAAGGTTTCACTTATCTGATGAATCCTGACAGCACTTTCAGTGGTGAGGGTGTCGTGGTTTTCTCTTACACTGACGGCGACGGCGACCTCGGCCTTGACGACTCCGACACGCTGCCGCCATTCGGCCTGAACGACGCACATTATTATAATATGGTGGTCGACTACCTGAGATCGGTCAATGGGCAGTTTGTGAAAACGCCGCTGCTGAGCTGGAACCCGCAGACGCAATCGTTCGACACGGTGACATTCAACGCGCGTTTCCGCCGCTTGCGCGACTCGGAAGAGCCGAAGGCCATTTCGGGCAAGATCGAGTATAAGCTCACGGTGCAAAACCCGCTGTCGCCCAACGATACCATCAAATTCGAAATCCGCATCCTCGACCGCGCCTTGCACGAAAGCAATGTGATTCAAACGGAAGCGATATGCACGAATCCCGTCTTCATTGGAAGCAAATCTGTCATCAATCAAAAATAAATCGTTCTATGAAAAAAGTTTCTGTAATACTTGCGTTGTTGTTTTCCTTGTCTTCGCTGATTGGCCAAACCGCCGGCGAAGGCATAGATGTGACGCACTATGAAATCCACGTTTGGGATTTCGATTTCGCCAACTGCACGCTGCAAGGAGAGACCTTCATCGATTTCACCACCACTGCGAGCATAAATGCCGTCGTGTTGGAATTGAAGAGCCTCACTGTCACCGATGTGGCCTCCGATTTCTACGGTGTGGAAAGTTTCGGTCAGGAGGGCGACTTTTTGACCGTCACCTTCGACGAACCGATAGCGGCGGGCGAGAGCGTCACCCTCGACGTGCGCTATGGCGGCTCCACTTTCAGCGAGACTTGGGGCGGCGTGGAATGGTGGCGTCCTGCCCCTAACAGCATCCCTGATCGTGTCTACAACCTCGGCGTGGGCTTCGACAGCCAACCGCACAACCTCGGCAAGACTTGGTTCCCTTGCGTCGACAACTTCACCGACAAGGCCACATACGACCTTTTCATCACCGCGAGCAACGACAAGAAAGCCATTTGCGGCGGCATCCTTGTGGATGCCTTTGACAACGGCGACGGCACCACCACTTGGCATTGGAACACACCGCAGGAAATCGCCACCTACCATATTTCCTTTGCGGTTGGCGACTATGTGGTTTGGGAAGATGTCTACAACGGCATCGAGCGCGACATCCCGATTACGGTGTATGCCAAGCCCAACCAAGTCAACAACGTGCCGGCTTCGATGGTACACGTCAAGCAGATTGCGGCTTTCTTTGAAGAGAGCATGGGTGCCTATCCGTTCAACCGTATTGGTTATGTGGTCACGGAAAAAGGTTGCATGGAACACACCGACAACATCGCCATCGTGTCAAGCGTGGTGAACGGCACGACCGACAACGAGGAATACATCGCCCACGAACTCTCTCACATGTGGTCGGGCAACTTGGTGACTTGCGCCGAGGCGGGCGACATGTGGCTCAACGAGGGCTTCGCGCAGTTTTGGGGCGTGTTCTACGAGGTGGGCGTTTACGGTGAGCAGCATTTCCAAAACACCATGTCGGCCAAGGTGAACAGCGTCAACAATTGGTGCAACAGCGCAAGCAACTGGATACCGCTCAACAATATGCCCTTGGATTTGACCTACAACACCATTCTGGTTTACGAGCGCGGCGCGGTCATTGTCAACACGATGATGAACTACATGGGGCGCGAAAACTTCCTCGCTGCCATGCGCCACTACTTCCAGCAATATGCCTACCAGACAGCGACTTCCGAACTCCTTTGTAATGCACTCACCGATTATTCGGGCATCGATATGCACGGCTTCTTTGACACTTATGTGTACAGTTCGGGGATGCCGCATCCTTTCGCGACCATTGCCGAGGTGACGCCCGTGGGTGGACAGTATGCGGTGACGCTCGATTTGCGTTACCAGCACATCGGCGACGACCACATCGGACAGCACAATGTTTATGAAGTGACCTTCATCGGTCCTGATTTCCAGTTGGTTACCGATACGGTTTGCTGGGACGGGCTGCAAGGCGCCTCCGTGAAAATGCTTGACTTTGAGCCTATAGGTATGGTATGCGACTTCAACAACAATTGGCTCGACGGCAGGTTGCAGAAAAACATGATGCTGAAGACCACCGCGCAACAGAACTATGCCAGCTTCTTTGCCAAGGCCGAATCGCTCACCGACTCAGTCTTTGTCGGGGTGGAGCATCATTTTGTGGGTCCCTACGACGACCCGCTCATCCCCAACATGGCCATGTCGACCAAACACTTCTGGACCATCAACCGTTACGATTTCGGTGAGGCCACGGTGACGGGAATGTTCGACTATACCAACTCGAGCGAAGACGACATCATCCACAGCGAAAACGACTCGGCCACCTTGCTTTATCGCCGCAATGCGTCAGAGCCTTGGCATGAGATGCCGCATTCGCTCTATCCGGGCAGCACATGGCGCCATGGCCGCCTCGTCGTCGACAATTTGCCTTCGGGCGAATATGCCATCGCCGCCTGGGACAAGCAGGCTTTGGGCGAGGCAGAGCACCACGAGCCCTTGAAACGCATGCAGGTGTACCCCAATCCAGCCGACGGACAAGCACGTCTGAGCTGGGGCGAGCCTTCCGATGGACAAATCGTCATCTTCAATTCCGAAGGCAAGGAAGTGAAACGCATCAGCTTCAGCCAAACCGAGAGCGTCGAGGTTTCAACCTCCGATTTGCCCCGTGGCTGGTACACCGTAAGCCGCCGTAACAAAACTGGCACGGTTTTGGATAGCGAAAAACTCATCATCAAATAAGGGAAACAATGAAAAACAAGACTTTGAAGCTGATGCTTATGGCTTTGGGCTTGATGCTCGTTTCGTGTGGGAAAACCCAAAAAACGGAATGGAACCACTATTATGGCTACACCAACACCGACATCGTAGGGACGTATCGTTTCTCCAACCTGCCGGATGCCTTCGATGCCTTGACGGAAGGGGAGTATTGCCATCTTTGCAAGGATGCCGAAATCACCATTTCCCATTATTCGGGAAGTTCGATTGAGTTTAAGGTTAATTGCCCCAACGAAGGCTACAACCAGACTTTTACGGGCGATCCTTCACATAACGAAGACGATTTCCTGATCAATATGACAAATGGTCACTCCACTTCCAACACTGAGTATTCGGTGTCGGCCTCGGTTTACGACAACAGCAAGGGCGAGATTCGTTTGCACGGCTACGCCCGCAAGACCATTTATGGCGTTGACAGCAATCAGCATCAGTATGTGAGGGAAAGCTACAACTATTATTTCGATGTCATTAAAAACTAAATAATTACACAAATGAAAAAAACAATCTTTACTTTGGCCGTCCTTGTGATGGCGTTTGGAAATGTGGGCTTTGCACAACGCAATGCCAACCTGAAATCGAATGTGACCCAAAATGTGCTCAAGCACTATGGCGTGCGCGACGAAACCACAGTGGTGCCTCAAACCGCTGCTTGGCATACCGTTGACGGTGAGAAGTATCGCACCACTTACACTTACGATGAGTATGACTTTTACCTTATTGAGGAGCGTACCGAAATGGACGAAGGCGATGGCTGGAATGACTTTTATGTAATTAATTACGAATACGATTTCGCAGGCAATGTGCTTGAGGTTATAGGTATGTCGGCATACGAGATCGGAGTGTTTGAGAACGATGCCCGCGCTTCCTACACCTACGAAGGTGGCGAACTGAGCGAGGTCATTTACCAAGAATGGGAAAATGGCAATTGGGTGAACGATACGAAGGAAGTCTACAACTACAACGGCAATGTGACCACCGTCCTTTATTGGGACTGGAACGGCAACAATTGGTCGTCGGACGAGCTTTGGACTTACACCAGAACCGGCAACACCTTGGAAGTGCTTATCCAATATATGCAAGGTGGAGCTTGGCAAAACGACGAAAAAGAGACCTACACCCTCGATTTCGATGAGCATGTCACCGAGATTCTTTATGAATTATGGCAAAACAACGCTTGGGTGAATTTCGTGAAAGTCATCTATCACTATAACGATGAGGGTTGCTTTGACTCCAAACTTCTTCAGGGATGGATGGTCAATAGCTCGGTTTGGGAGGATGACATCATTTGCCGGTTCAGTTATGTTGACGGCAATGCCGTTAATGGCACAGCAATGAAAGTAGAAGGTGGGATTGTGTGTGATGAGGAATTGGAAATGGCATACGGCTACAATGCCGCGACCAAGACGTTCTATGGCACTGAAATCGACATGACCTATGTTGACCTTACTGGTGTAAACGAGAACGCCCAGGCCAATTTCAAGGTCTATCCCGTTCCTGCCGAGAACGAAATCCAGATTCAGGCCGAAGGCTTCCAAAAGGCCGAAATCTACAACATGGCCGGACAAATGGTGATGGAAACCCTCAGCGAGACGGTGAACGTCGCCACGCTGCCCACGGGCTTATATATAATAAAGGTGTATGACCGCCTCGGCGGTATGGCTTCGCTAAAGATGCCCGTCAGATAGCAAGTTTTTGATATTTTGGATTTTAAATCCAAAAAGCGTGTCTTACAAGTCCAAAAAAGGACTAAGGGTAAGACACGCTTTTTTTGTCTTTTTTATGTCTAGACAACAAAAACGCGTTTACTATGCATTCGAATGTCCGTAAGATGCTTAGCGCAATCGGTTACACCTTGCCATTTGGCAGCGGTGCTTTTGCCATTTCAGGCAATCGCTTCGCGGCATTGCGGCGGCGCGCCCCGCGTCACGCAGTCCTGCGCATCCAAGATCGAAACCATTTAATTCACCTATTTATTAACTAAACTCAATTCATTATGAAAAAGAAAGTATTTTCTTTGATGATGACGCTTGTGCTGGCCTTCATGGGCGTGGCACGGGCGGAGACCATTGAGATTGGCACGGGCACGGGTACGTCGTACTATGTCCCGTTCAACTCTCTCTATGGTTACTCGTTCACTGAGCAGGTGTATTCCGCCAGTGACATTGGGACTGCTGGAAACATTTCTTCCATCAGTTTCTACCTCGGTACGAGCAATTCGGTCGAACAGACCAACGAAATTGCTCTGTACATGAAGAACGTGTCGAGAACCTCCTTCTCGAGCACTTCGGATTACGAGACCGTCACCCCCGGTGATGTGGTGTACTCGGGTTTGTGGACCATTCCGGCCAACTACACTGGCTGGGTGACCATCAACCTCACTACGCCTTTCGCCTACGACGGCTATAGTAATCTGATGGTAGCCATGCACGAATTCACGAGTGGCTACAGCACCCGCTACTTCACCTACACTTCGGTGACTGGTGCAAGTGTGCAGTGGTACAGCGATTCGTACAATCCGGATCCGTACAATCTGGGTTCGTACAGTGGCAGTTCCTACGTCCGCTCCTACCTAGGCAATGCCCAGCTCGAAATCACGGCTGGCGGCGGCGGTGGTGGCCAAGCGGTTACGGTGACGATTGGCGACCCCACGTCAACCACGACCAATTCGTATTTGCCCACCTACTCGTTGTACGATTACTCGTTCACGCAGCAAATCTACACCGCTGATGAAATCGGTGTGGGTGGCAGCATCACTGCTTTCGGCATGTGGCTGAGAAACACTTCGAACTATGCCCGTAACCTGAACGTCTACATGAAGGAAGTGAGCGAAAGCACCTTCGCCAATGGTAGCGCTTGGGTGAGCATGTCGGCAAGCGACTTGGTTGCCTCAGGCGTCTTGGCCAATGGCATCACTGACCCTGTTGAGACCACCTTCACACTTAACACGCCTTTCGCCTATTCCGGCAATGGCAACTTGGTCATCTGTGTCCAGGATGTTACAGGCAGTTGGAGCAGCGGCGCCGCTGGCGTCACTTTCCCGGCCGCTGGCGACCAGGCCATCTATGCCTATCGTGACGGCACGGTTTACGACCCGGCTGCTCCCGGTGTGACTGGCTACACGCTGACTTCGAAGAACGTGGTGAGACTCGACATCACCACTGCTGGTGGCGGTGGCATCGAAGACGTGCTTGTCGCCATGCAGGACGATCAAGTGGTCAACATCATCAATGTTGGTCCTCGTGCCAACGGCGCATGGTTGGAGCCCTTCACCTTCCAACTCCGCAACGACGGTCCGCGCGTCACCTTGACCCGCATGGACTTCACTCCCGATGAGTTCTTCAGCATTGTTGAGCCCGAACTTCCTTTGACCGTGGCTCACAACGATGTGGTCGATGTCGTTTTGAACACCGGCACTTCTACGCTGAACGAATGGCAATTTGTGGCCCTCTACGACACCCGCACGGCTGCCATTTGGCCCATCACTGCCGAGCCTTACGACCCGGCTTGCCCGGATGTCGTCGAACTGGCTTACGACTTCGGAACCATCACTCCCGGTTTCAGCTATCAAGGCATTCCCGCCAACATCGCTCCCACCACTTTGCACGACGACTACAACATGCCGTTCACAGATGAGCCTAACAACATCCCCGACGGTTTGGATGCCGTGTATAAGTTCACTGTGGATAATGACATGATGATCAGCGCTGCTGTTACGCAAGGCGCAAACGGCAAGGTGGCCCTCTACACTGAGGACTTCAATGGCGAAGGTGGCCCGATGGCCCACAACTACTACCAAGGCATCGAAATGGGTGCCGGTGGTGGCGCCGCCACTCCGTTTGAGGTTCAAATCGGTGAAGGCACCAGCACTTCCGGCTACTTCCCGTTCTACACCTTGTACAACTACAGCATCTCTGCCGAAATCTTCACCGCCGCCGAGCTTGAAGAGGCTGGCGTGACTTCGGCCCCGTTCACGAGCTTGAGCTGGAATGCCACCAACAGCATCAGCCAAGACCAGAACAACATCACCATCTGGATGGCCAACGTGACCGACACCGAAGTGCCTGCCACTTCACCCTTGACCGCCGGCATGACCAAGGTGTATACCGGCAACCTTTCGCAACCCACTCCTACGGGCTGGGTCGAGTTCGTCTTCAATGAAGGCAGCTTCGCTTGGGACGGCCACAGCAACGTGATGATCCTCTGCCAACGCAACAACGGCAGCTGGACCAGCAGCATCAGCTGGCAGTCGCACAACCCCGGTTTCTATGCTCGCGGCTATCTCTATGAAGATGGTTCGCCTTACAACATGGAAACCACGACCTACAACTGGACCCGCAGCAACACGGTTCGCGCCAACATCATCATGAAGGGCGGTGGCCGCGCCGCTGGCAACCGCGACATCGTTGAGATTGGCGAAGGCACTGGTACGACCTACTATTTCCCCATCGACAATTACTTCAACTACTCCTGCACTGAGCAGATCTACACTGCCGAGGAAATTGGCACTGCCGGTACCATCAACAGCATCAGCTTCTACTACAACTACGGTACGGCCTACAACACCCCGAATGTGACGATGTACATGAAGAACGTGGCACGCAGCTCTTTTGCTTCTACCTCTGATCACGAGCCTCTCGCCGCTTCCGACATCGTTTGGACGGGCGACATCGCCCCGACCGCTGCCGGTTGGTACACCTTCACGCTCAACACCCCGTTCCAATACGACGGCACGAGCAACCTGTTGGTGGCCTTCTATGATGGCACTTCGGGCTATCCCGGAACGAGCTACAATTGGCGTCAGACCACTTCGCCTGGCTCGGCCAATATGGCCCTGCGTTGCTACAGCGACAGCTACAATCCGAATCCGTACGATTTGGGCAGCTACGGCGGCAGCAAGGTATTGTATACCTATCGTTCCAATGTCCAGATCGACATCACTCCCGGTGGCGGCGGCACGGGCATCGAATATGCCTGCGGCCCTGTCATCGAGAACCTGCCTGTGCGTCCCGGCACCTATTATTTGCTGGCTTCTTCGACCGATCCAGACTTCGAAGTGACCATCAATGGCGACAATATGCCTTGCCCGCAAGTCGAAGGCTTTGCCTTTAACCCGCAGCCTGCCGACAACGAGGACGAGATTGAACCGGGTAGTGTGACGCTGCGTTGGCAGATTCCCGCCTACGCTACTGGCTGGCGCTTGATCTTCGGCTCCACCTATCACCCGGATCCCAACCATCCGCAAACGGTTATGTATCCTGAAGATGGCAGCTTCAGCACCTCTTTGGCCAACAGCTTCACGGTGCGCAACCTCTGGAACAACAACAACTACTTCTGGCGTGTTGAGTTCAACAACGGCGGATGCGAAGCTGGCGTGAGCAGCCCGATTTGGGGCTTCACCACCCACCTCAACATCCCGCAGAACCTGACTGCTGCCGACCAAACCGTGTTTGACGACGAGAACATCGTCCTCAACTGGAATGCCGTGGTTGACCGTACTTTCCGTACCTATTACATCTATCGTGATGGCGTGAAGGTTGGCGAAACCAACACCAATATGATCAATGCCAGCACCTACACCGATGGTCCTCTGCCGTACAACATGGGTGGCTACACCTATTGTGTCACTGCCGTGTACGATGAGGGCGAAAGCGCCCCGTCGAACACCGTCAACGTGAAGGTGAGCGGTCGTGGCAACGTGAACGGCCACGTCTACGAACAAGACGGCACCACCGGCATCGCCGGCGCCACCGTCACCATGGTTGGCCCTGACGAGTTCGGTGTGAACCACACCTACAACTTCACCACCAACGCCCAAGGTTACTATAGCGGTGCTGTGTATGCCGGTAGCTATAATGGCCAGGCTGCAAAGGATGGCTATCAAACCATCACGGCTCCTGTCCAAGGCAACCCGATTGCCATCACCTACGACGTGACCACGAGCCCCGTCGACTATGTGTTGGACGAGAACTTCGACCCGGTTTGCGGTGTCATCGCCCAATACTATCCCGACAGCCTCGACCCGTTGAGCCCGTATGTGAAGGTTTACTGGGGCTGCGGCCTGCCCGGCAGCGAAATCATCGAGGACTTCGAGACTGGTGACTTCAGCATGTTCGATTGGCAGCTCGACCCGACTTATCCTTGGAGCGTGACCACTACTGCTCCTTACGAAGGCATCTACTGCATGAAGAGCGGCGGCGCCGGCGTGGCCAGCGTGGTCAGCAACATGACTGTCACGGTTGAGATTCCCGCCGATGGCGAAATGAGCTTCTTCGGCAAGGTTTCTTGCGAAAGCAACTTCGACTTCGGTCGCTTCTTCATCGACGGCGTCGAGATGGGCAGCTGGAGCGGTGCAGGCAACTGGACTGAGCGCACCTATAACGTCACCGCTGGTGAGCACACCTTCCAGTGGAGATACACGAAGGACAGCTCCGTGAACAGCAACGACGACTGCTTCTATGTCGACTACATCAACTTCTACAAGCAACCCGAACCGCCCATCCCGGGCATGACCTACGACTTCGACAACAGCACGATGCAAGGCTGGACCAGCATCGATGCCGACGGCGACGGTTACGGTTGGTATGTGGCCAGCGACATCATGAGCACTGGTTACGGCCATAACGGCTCCAACGACTGCGTGTTGAGCCAGAGCTACTATAGCGGCTTGGTCCTCTATCCCGACAACTACCTCGTTTCGCCTCAAGTGGAATTGGGTGGCCTGTTGAGATTCTACGCTTGCGCCCAAGATGCCAGCTATGCTGCCGAGCACTTCGGCGTGGCCGTTTCGACCACTGGCAACACCAACCCGAGCGACTTCACCATGCTCCAAGAGTGGACGATGACGGCCAAGGCCGCCAAGGGTGGTGTCATGAACAACGATGCTGATGCCATGGGTCACTCACGCAATGGCAACAACCGTGCACAAGGCAACTGGTATGAATATACCGTCGACCTGAGCGCTTACAGCGGAATGGGTTATGTGGCCATCCGTCACTTCAATTGCAGTGATATGTTCTATCTCGATGTTGATGACATCACCATCGGCGAACCCGGCAAGGCTGTGGCTGGCAACACCCGTAGCTTGCACCACTACAACATCTATCGTACCAATTGCTACAACGATGGTCCTTACACCGAGGAGAACACCGTGCTGTTGGCTACCAACTGGCCTGGCGACACTATCTACATCGACATTGAGTGGCCTGAACTGCCGGCTGGTATCTACAAGTGGGGCGTCGGCTGCGTCTATGCCGGCAACCGTGGCGAACTTTTTGAGTCGCCCATCACTTGGGGAGAACCTACCAATGTGAACAGGAGCTTCAGCACGAGCGAGGCTGCCCAAATGGGTTCGAAGGTCAACAAGGAAGTGGCCGCCGATCCTCAAGACAAGAGCCGCGCTTATCTGCAATACTGCACTGAAACCTTCAGTGGCGGCGTTGGCACCGGTGGTGGAGCCGTGTACTGGGGCGTCAGATTCCCCGCTGCCGAACTTGCTCCATACGCTGGCCAGAGCTTGAACGCTGTGGGTATCTTCATGGATGTCGACGGTGACTATGGCTGGACTTATTCCGGCACCTACACCGTGAACGTACACCAAGGTGGCGCTACCGCCCCCGGTTCGTTGGTGAGCACTGCTTCGCAGTATCTGCCTGGCGACATGGCATGGCACGACATCACTTTGACCACGCCTGTGACCATCGATGCCTCACAAGACCTGTGGTTGTGCTTCTACACGCCTGACATCGCTTACCCGATGGCTGGTTGCGACTATGTTGGCAATCCTAACTCCGACTTCCTGTCGCTCGACGGCGCCGTTTGGGAGCATGCCGGCGACTACGGCCTCAACTACACTTGGATGATTCGTGGCTTTGTTGACGGCGAACCCGGTCCTGGCCCAGGTCCTGGCCCAGGTCCTGGCCCGAACCCGAATCCTGGCCAATCCGGCATTTCGGTTGTTGACTTCGAAGGTGGCGAGATCCCTGCCGGCTTCGACAACACCATCAGCAACTATCCTTGGGTCATTTGGAACAGCAATCCTTACAGCGGCTCCTACTGCATGGCCAGCGGCAACTACAACATTGCCAGCTCCGAGTCCTACATCGATGCCACTGTCGAGTTTGTCACCGATGGCTCCATCGACTTCTTCAGCCGTATCTCTTCCGAAAGCGTGAACTACGACTGGGGTGCTTTCTATATCGACAACGTGGAGCAATACCGCGAGGGTGGCACCACCAACTGGGCCAACCGTCACTTCGACGTGGCCGCTGGTACGCATACCTTCCGTTGGTACTATCGTAAGGACAGCAGCGTCAACAGCGGTGAAGACCGTTACTTCATCGACGAGATCACCTTCGAAGGTGTTGCCGGCGGTGGCAACAACCTGAACTGGCTTGCCGAACCTCGCGAGAGCGAGACCGTTTGGTCGAACTGCCTCGACAAGGGCATGTACCTCGGCGAGAACGACGACATCACTGTGTTGCTGAACAGCGCCGACAGCCCGGAGGGCGTGACGGTGAGCTTCACCAACTACAATGAGGCCGAGCAAGAGCTCTACCCGATGGGTTCCGTCGTCCTCGACGAGACCGGCTACTACGCTTGGGATCTGTTCCGCAAGGGCGATTATCAAGTGAAGATCGAAAACGAAGGCTACTATGACATCATTGACAGCGTGAGCATCTGGAATCCCACCAGCCTGCGCTATGTGATGACCGAAATCATCTACGGTGTGAGCGACCTGTATGTGAGCCGCACTGGCTGGGCTATGTGGACTGGCCACGGCGACGCCCCGAGCCCAGGCCCGAACCCAGGCCCCGGCGGCAACGGTGACTCGTTCAGCGAGAACTTCGACGCTGGCATGCCTGCCGGCTGGACGACTGTCGATGCCGACGGTGACGGCTACACTTGGGTTTCGAGCATGAATCCCGGCAACTACCACAATGCAGGTGTTGACCTGACCGGCACCGGCCACAACAGCTCTACAGCCTATGTGATTTCTGGCTCTTGGGCCAATGGTACCGGCCAAGTCCTGTATCCTGACAACTATCTCGTTTCGCCTCAAGTGACGCTTGCTGCCGGCAGCACCTTCAGCTTCTGGGCTTGCGCTCAGGATGCCAGCTATCCTGCCGACCACTTCGGCGTTGCCATTTCCGACAACGGCACGAGCGGCTGGACGATGGTGAACGAATGGACGATGACCGCCAAG
>CACXQV010000002.1 GCA_902769875.1 uncultured Bacteroidia bacterium | reverse complement strand
CAAGACCGAAAAGATCATGTTCCCCATCGTCGGCCTCATCCTGACCACCTTCATCAGCCCCACGGCCCTGCCGCTGTTGGGTATGCTGTTCTTCGGCAACATCATCAAGGAGTCGGGCGTGGTGAAGCGTTTACAGAACACCGCCTCCAACCCGTTGATTGACATTGTGACCATCGTCCTCGGCCTCACCGTGGGTGCCTCCACCCAGGCCTCCGTGTTCTTGACTTCGAGCTCCATCAAGATTTTCATCCTCGGTGCTGCTTCGTTCTGCGTGGCTACCGCTGGCGGATTGCTCGGTGCCAAGTTGATGAACCTATTCCTGAAGGAGAAGATCAACCCGATGATTGGTGCCGCTGGCGTTTCGGCTGTGCCCGACAGCGCCCGTGTCGTCGAAGTGGAAGGTCAGAAGTACGACCCGTCGAACCACCTGCTCATGCACGCCATGGCCCCGAATGTCTCCGGCGTTATCGGCTCGGCAGTGGCAGCTGGTGTGATGATGTCGTTCCTGATGATGTAATTTACACCTTATTATATTAATGCAATAGAGGATGTGCCTGTTTTGACACATCCTCTATTTTGGAATCGAAAAAATAAGCGGCGAAACAAAAAAAAACGTATTTTTGCCGCCACAAACAATTTTAAATCATCATGAAGAAAAAATCCATCATTCTCATCGCATTGTTGGCGATTTTCGTAGGTAACGCCCATGCACAATGGTTCGACTTCTCAAACAACCGCCGTGCCTCGATAGGCCTCAATCTGGGCGTGGTCGGCTACGACCTCACTCCGCAAGGCCTTGACAAAAACATCGCCGATTTAGGTTGGGGCATCAACTTCTCGATCATGGGCCTGTATATGGATTTCCTCTACCAAAATCCGCAACACCGCTACGACAGGACAATCACCCAACAATCCTACCCCGACCAAACCGCGCTCACCATCAATGTGGGCTACCAAATCCCCGTGCTGCACTGGTTGTTTTTGACGCCAGTGATTGGCTACAGCAACGAGACTTTCGGGAAAACCCTCGGCAACACCATCGGAGTGGATTCGGAAAACCACAGGATTTATCACGACTATGTGCGCGACCGCATCGACAACCATTTCAACTATGGCGTTGGCTTGATGGTCAGGCCTTTCGAATTCCTCGAAATCGGCGCGATGGCCACCAGCCATGCCTTGTACGGCACCATCAGCTTTTCGGGAAATGCTAAATGACCAGACATCGACCCCACAACAAGAATCAAACACATAACTAATCTATCAATTAAAATCTAAGCATCATGAAGAAATTCAGACTCGTTTTGGTTTGCGCCATCGCTGCCCTTTTCTTGAGCAGCTGCCACACCTACACACACAGCATGAAGACCCCCAACTCCTACGTTGAGTACCATGCTGACGACTTCACCCTTTCAGACCAAGTGACTGGTGAAGCCACCGTCGTCAGAGTAATCGGAATCGACTGGGCCCACCTCTTCGGCACCAAGGAAATTGGTGATACCGAAAGCGTTGGCACAATGGTTCCTTACATTGGATTGACGATTCCTATGGGTGCCAACTACGCCCTGTTCAACCTGATGCAGAAGAACCCCGGCTACGATGTGGTGATCTACCCTCAAGTGGAAGCCCACCGTCACGCCCCGATTCTCGGCACCGACATTTATTCGAAGACCACCTATAAGGTGACCGCCCGCTTGGGCAAACTGAAAAAGTAATCCTTTGGCTTAATGCCATTGGACTAATGGGGTAAGAGGGGCTGTCCGCAGTGGGCAGTCCTTCTTTTTTTGCCCATTTGGGATATTTTGCCGAAAAAAACGTACTTTTGTGCGTTCAAAAATTCAACAAAAATGAAGAGACTCTGCTTACTCATCGCCATTTTGTCGGCGTTTGGAACGCTGCAAGCCCAAAACAATGCCAAACATACATCACGCCCCAAGGTGGGCTTAGTGCTCGGCGGCGGCGGCGCCAAAGGCGCTTCCCACATCGGTGTGCTGAAATACATAGAAGAAATGGGCATCCCCGTCGATTATGTGGCAGGCACCAGCATGGGCTCCATCCTCGGCGGCCTTTATGCCATGGGCTACTCGCCCGACGAAATGCAGAGACTCATCGCCGGCATCAATTGGGGCGAATACATTGGCAACCAACTCGACCGCTCGACCATGTCAACGGAAAGCCGCAAACGCAACAGCACCACGTTGGTCAATGTCCCGTTCAGCTTGTCGAGCTTAATCGACAACGACCCCAATTCCAAGTTCATCAACAGCCTGCCGAGCGCTTACGTCAACAACAATTCGCTGGTCAACCTGTTCAATGACCTGTGCGTTGGCTATCAGGAGGAAATGGACTTCAACGACATGCCCATTCCCTTTGCTTGCGTGGCCACCAACATCATCACGGGTGAGGAAGTCGTGTTGCGCAACGGCAGCGTTCCCACCGCAATGCGGGCCAGCATGGCCATTCCGGGCGTGTTTTCGCCCGTCGCCATTGGCGACATGCTGCTCGTCGACGGCGGCTTGGTCAACAACTTTCCCGCCGACGTGCTTCGCAAGATGGGCGCCGACATCATCATCGGCGTGGAGGTCACCAGCGAGAAGAAAATCACCCGCGACGACATCCAGTCGTTGCCGCAACTGCTCGGACGCTTGGTCACCAACAGCACCAGCGGCAAGCGCGAGGAAAACCGCATGCTTTGCGATGTGCGCATCGTCCCCGACATTCAAGGTTTTGGCATGCTCAGCTTCACGCCAGCGGCCATCGACACGTTGGTGGGCAGAGGCTACAAAAAAGCGCAGCAATATCACGACCAATTCGTGGCCATCAAGCAATACATCGAAAAAGAGGCCGGCCATCCCGTCAAAAAGGAACTTCTTGCCCATAAGGCTTATAACTTATTGGAAAACGATGTGCTAATCCGCTCCATCAAATTCAGCAATGTGAGCGAGAGCGATAGCCGTTGGCTGGTGCGCAAGAGCGGCCTCGAGGTGGGGAAACGCTATACGAAGGACGACATCGAACACGCCGTCAGCATTTTCCGTGGCACCGGCTGCTACGACGAAATCACCTACAACATCAAGGAAAGCGACTCCATCCACGACAAGAACGAGCTCTCCGATTCATACGACCTGAACATTCGTGTCACTCCCGCAAAGCCACATGTGGTGGGCTTGGGCTTGCGCTACGACACCGAGGATGGTGCCGCCTTATTGCTCAACTTTGGCTTGAACGAGAAGAAGTTTGGCGGCTCGAAACTCAATCTCGGCGTAAAACTGAGCTACAACCCCAAGATTAATCTTACCTATACCTATTCCCAACCGTCGTTGGCCAATTTCAACTTCGCCTACGACTATAGGAACGAGCATTTCAGGATATTGAATACCGACGGCAAGTCCATAAACTTCCATTACAGGCAGCAAAAACTCAGTGGCTACGTCTCGCAGTTCCATTTGCTCAACTTCAGCACTGCCGTTGGCGTGTCGTATATCAGCACTACTTACGACCCGACCGGAATCGATGGTGAATCTTATTGGGATTCTGTCATTTTTGCACAAAACAGGCTGCTCTCGCCTTTCGTCAACTTTGAATACGACAACCTCGACGACGCCTATTTCGCCAAACACGGCATCGCGGCGCATTTAAGCAGCCATTTCTATTATGATTCACACCATGATGAATACTCGACAGGCAGGTATTTAGACATCTGCTATGATTTCCAATCCTACATCACGCCGAACAATGGCAGGTTTACCATCATTCCCCAGGTTTATGGACGCTATATATATGAAGGTGGTGGATCGTATTTCAACCTATACAACATTTGTGGAGGCGATACACCCGGGGTGCATTTCGACAGCCAAATGCCTTTCATTGGCAGAACTTCAGTGGTGTCATTAGACTACAACACCAGCATATTGCGCTGCGACCTGCGATACAATTTCTACGGAAAGCATTATCTGACCGCCATGTACAATCTGGTCTCGTTTTGGGACGATCTCAAATTTGGCGGAAACTTTTGGCTGAAATCCATTTGCCACGGAACGGGGTTGAGGTATTCCTACAATAGCCTGCTGGGCCCCATCTCACTGACGGCCCAGTGGTCTAATCTTTACTACTCTCACTTTGGGGTTTATTTCTCATTCGGCTACACGTTCTGAAGCCCCGTTCTTCAGCATAAACCGGCGAATTTCACCGGCGTGCCGCCCACGGATGATGACGTGGTGATTGCCGATGCTGTGTTGCAGCAGGTAAGGCTTCAGGTTCACGTTGAGCGTGATTTGCGTGCGGCAGAAATGGTCGCTGTAGGGCGTTTCGACGGCTTGCGCCTCGGCGACGAAATAACGGTCCAACTGCGGGCCGCCCCATTTAAATAAGGTGTAGTCGGCCAAAGGCAGCAAGCCTTGCACAGCCACGCCAATGCCCGACTCGAAATGCGAGCGGACGATGGTTTCGTCGCACATCGAGAGCGGGATGGTGCAATGCGCCAGCATGGAACTCTTGTCGGTGAGTTGCGACGGGTTGGCCATGAAGGCCGTTTCGCCACAAATCCGCTTGACCAAAAACATACTCATCAGCGTTTGCATGTCGCCCTCGCAGCCAGCCACGATGCCTTCGTCGTTGAGCATAGCCAAGGCCAAACAGCTCGTCGTGCCGCAGGCCTTCACGATGTCGAAGCAGCGGATGGTCAGGGCATCCAAGCGTTCCTCTTGGCAGATTTGTTTGATGGCAAGATAAGCCTTGGCGGCTTCCAACAAATCGGCAGGGGAAGGCTCGCGCACGGCCTTGGCGCGTTCCAGCAGGGTTTGCGCGATCTTTTCGGCCTCGTCCTTCGAAGCGTTCCTGATGCCTTCCTCGACAAGTTTCAGGTCGATGTCGATGGTTTCGATGCCGTAACGCTGGCGGAGGAAATCGCGGTCCACGCCACTGGCAATCAGCCAGTCCGATGGCTGGCCGAACAACCCGATTCGTCCCCGTAGAGAATCACGGCCGTGCCTCTCTACAAGGGCCGATACGATTTCATCATTCGTCCCGTGCAAAATCTTCCCTTCCACCCCGACATTTCCCAAATAGGTCAGTATTTCCAAAGAGGCGGCCAAAGAATTGTTGCGCCCGTCGGCAATCATCGTGACGGTTTTCGGTTGATGCGGACTGCACATCATTTCCACATCGACGGCCTCCCAAATGCGTTTGAACAGATTTTCCACGCCGCCAGTGGCAATCATAAAGACATCGGGCAATATTTGCGCGGTCGGCGTTTTCGTGTTTTCATCGCCAACAATGCTGATTTCGGCACGGCATTCATTTTCAAGCCTTTCAATCAGGTCGGCATATTCTGTCCTGACGAATTCGTCGGTTTGGAACGAGGAACGGAGAATGGTTATTTTCATTTTTCAAGGGTTTTCAATAGATGTTCGGGAATCGTTGAAGCCATAAGTCGAAGAAACGGTCGTAGATGATGTATCCGTCGGGAAGGAAATACACAAGTTCCTTGTTGACAAGGGTTTCCAAGGCGCTTTGCACGCTGCTTGCGCCCGAAAGGCTGTATTTTTGGATGAATTCCTGCGCTGTTGGCCGACCGACTTTCCTTTCTTGCGCGATGGCCTTGAGGAGCGAGAACTGGTTGTCCGTCAGGAATTGGATGATGTTCTCGTATTGGGTGGCCTTGCCTAACATCACCAAGCGGATGGCGTCGAGAAGCTGGCCCGAAGTCGTCACCTTGCGGTTTTCCTCATAGAGGCGGTTCAAGACGGATTGGATGTACCATGTGTAGCCATCGAACCGCTCATACAGATCGTGAAAAACCTGCCGGTCGAGGAGGCCTTTCTTTTCGGTGAAGAAACGGTTGGCGAAATCGTAATAGACGTCTTCGTCCAAAGGGAGCAGCCCCATCGTTTCGGTGCTTTGGTAGAAAGGCCGTTGCGGCGAGCCGAACATTTCGGCCATCAGATGCTGCTTGCTGCCCGAAAAAACGAAATGCACATTCTGCGCAAATTGGATATGCGAACGCAACAATGCCTCGGTACCGGTTTCGGGATATTCGGCCACCTGCTGGAACTCGTCGATGGCGATAAATACTTCTTTGCTCAACGAGGTCAGGTAGTCGAAGATGCCTTTCAGGGTGATTTCGGATTGCTTCGGCGCTATGTTGATGGACAGCGTGGGAAAGCCCGTCAGCGGGTCCATGCCGAGCACGGGTTTCCATGCGCTGAAATAATCCAATGCTTTCTTTTTCAGCGACTTGTTTTTCGACATCACTTCGTTGATGACGGCGTTGCCCAACATACGCACCATTTCGGCCTGGCTTTTGGTCGGGAAAATGTCGAGGTAAAGGCAAATGGCGTCTTTGTCTTGCTCCTTGATGCGGTAAAAAGTGTTTTGGATCAAGCCGGTCTTGCCGATTCTTCGGGGAGAAATCAAGGTGACGTTGCGCCCATTACGAAGGTGCGCGGCCAATTGCTCGGTTTCCGCAACGCGGTCGCAGAAATATTCGGGGCTTTCATAGCCTTGGTATAGGAAAGGATTGGGTAGTTTCTTCATCATCGTATTCCATATTATCCGTTACAGGATTTTCGTTACAACTTTTCCGTAATGCAAAAATACATCTTTTTTCAATAAATCAACACATTAAGCAATAATTTTTTTCAAAAACAGTGAATTTTTTGCGTTTTTAAAACAAAAACCGCCTCAAAAAGAAGCGGTTTTTGTCGATTTTCGGTGTTTTTTATCAATGTTTCACCACAAATTTCATCATTTTTTCGCCAGTTTTGACGACATAAACACCGCTTTCATAGCCGCTCGTGTTGATGCGGAGTTCGTCGCCGTTGGCCTCGAATTCGTCAATCTTCTGGCCAAGGGCATTGTAGACACGCACCGTGCCGAGGTTTTCGCCCTTCAAGGTCACGCTTTCATTGGCGGGATTCGGGAAGAGGGTAAAGGAAGCCTCGTTTTCATCCACCGACCAAGTGTCGTCAACCATGACCGTGAAATGTGCGTCAGGCAGGTTGCTTGTAATGGTGACAAGGTCGGGGACGATGCTCTTGCCAGTCACACAGCACACGATGCCAAGTTCAATGGAACCGCCTTGTGGAATGGTAATCTCTGTTTCATTGCAAGAAAGAATCGCGTCTGAACCAATGTAGAAACCCAATTCATAGCGATCATCACAGATTTTCACAATGGTGGCTTCTTCAGCGGTGTTGTTGTATACCGTAACCCAAGTTATTTCGCACCAAGGCAATATAACCGTATCCATACTGAAAGTCAGCGTTTCGTCGTATGGGCACTCGTGTTGCTCATAGCCCTCACCATTCATGGCATCGATGATGTAATCCAGCGTGGGCGGATAGATGTCACGGTTGGCAAAGGTGTGGTCGGGGCGGATGAGCATGATGGTGGGATAGTAGCCCACGGGGATGGCTTGGGCGATGTCGTTGCCGCCACCGTCGCGGCTGATGGTAGGATATTTCACGCCAAACTGGTCGACCCAGGCTTGGCAGGCATCGTCGTGGCCATTGGGCGAAATCTCCATGAAGAACACATCATGCGCGTTGCAGCCATAGAGGCGGTAAGCTTCGATGACATCTTGCATGGGTTGCTCGCTGTACGGGTCGCCGGTGAGGAAGAAATTGATGAGCACGGCTTGGCCCGCGTCGAGGATGTCGTAGAGGTGGATGGTGTTGCCCTCGATGTCGGTGGCGGTGAAGTCGGGCATGATGTCGCTGCCGCCGCCGGGTGTGGTGGTGACAGGCTCGACAACGACTTCGCCAAGGTTGCCGTCAATGTCGGCGGGCACGGCGTAGATGTTGTATTCCGTGTTGGGCGTCAGGTCGCTGAAGGTGTTGGAGATGACTCCCGAACCGGGCATGCCGTATGTCCAAAGGTATTCGGGAAGGTCGAGGCCGGCCAAGGCCATCCATTCCTCGATTTCGGCCTCGGTGGCCATCATATAGCCGTAGGAGGCGCAGTCGGCATTAGGCGTAAAGGTGGCCGTCACCTCGGTTTCAAGCACTTGGTCCACCGTGATGCTCACTTGCGGGTTGTAGCTCGGCGTGTTGCAGTCGTGCTGTTGCAGGCCTAAGCCTTCCAAGGTGTTGACAACCGTTTGGGCGTTGTTGATGGGCCACAGGTCTTGGACGACGATGGAGCGGTCGGGGGCGATAACGATGAGCGTGGGATAGGCACCGATTTGGTACTGGCTGCAAATGTTGGTGCCACCAGCCTGCCCGCTAATGGTGGGATACTCCACGCCGTAAGTGTTCACCCAGTTGAGGCAGGCGGCATCGCTGTCGCCCGTGGCGATTTCCATGTAGAACACATCGTGCATGTTGCAGCCCATCAAGTAGTAGGATTCCACCACTTTCGGGGTTGCCTGCTGGCAGGGGCCGCAGGTGGTGAAGAAGAAGTCGATGAGCACATACTGGCCGCCGTCGAGGATGTCGAACAGGTGGACTTCTGTGCCGTGAACGTCAGTAGCCGTGAAGTCGACGGCTTGCGTGAGCGGACATTGCGCTTTCAGGCCGAAACCGATGGCCAGCGCGAGGAAAAGGGTAACAAGTTTTTTCATTGTGTATTAATTAAAAGGTTTGAGTGGGGCAAAGATAATAAGAAATTCGGAATGCAGAATGCGGAACGCGGAATATTTTCATCCGATAGGCTTATTCCGCACTCCTCATTCCGTGTTCCGCATTAATTGTCGCGGTAATCCTTCTTCTTCTCATACTTCAAGTCTTTCAAGGCTTGAGCCTTCACGTTGATGGTGAAGTTCCAGCTCTTGTAGCTGCCGATGGGAATCCAGTTGAAGCGCATCTCCCAGCAGTGCAGGTCGCGGTAGACGCTGATGTTGGTGTAGGTGATGTTGTTGTTCACGAAGTCCCAGCCGGTGGAGAAGGTGACTTTCCACTTGGGCGTGATGCTGATGTCGCCGTTGAGCCCGATGGTGTGGACGTGTGTGTTGGTGGCGATGCCCATGAAGGCGGCGTAAGCTATCGAGGTGGTATAAGTCAGGTTGTAGCTGATGGACAGCGACCAAGGCGTAGTCCAATCGATGTAGGCGTTGGGGTTGCCGAGGATTTCGTTGAGCTCGTCGGGGTCGAACAGGCCCGACTTCCGGGCGTTTTCGTTGATTTCGTCGCGCAACTGCTGGCTTCCCTTCTCCCCTCTCCACTTCTTGATGTCGTTTTGGTTGAACGAATAGCTGAGGCTGAAGCTCCACGACGAGCCGGTCTTGCGGAACAGCCTTCCGTTGTCGACTGCCTCGAAGCGGTTCACACGACGGCCCATCGAGTCGGCGGCGTAAGGGTCCCACGAACTGCGGTAGTTGACGCCCAACTTCTTGAACAAGGTGGTGCGTCCGGTGATGGAAACGGGCGAGAGGCGCACCGAGTCTTTGGTGATGTCGTAGTTGCCCGAAATGCTGAACGACTCCAGAATGGGCACCTTCTTCACGCCCGTGATGGTGTCGCTACTCGATGGCACCTTGATTTCCAAGTTGTTGCCGAGGTTGTAGGTCAGCAATCCGGACTGGGCTTGCGAAGGCGTCCCGTAAAGGGCGCGGTCAAACTTGTTGTAGGTTTGTTCCTCGCCGTTGCCGTCGATGTAAGTGCCGTAGACGCCCCATTTCGGGTCGCTGAAGTCGGGGCGGTAGGTGAATCCGATCTCAGGCGTGATGACGTGCCTGATGGCGCGGATGGGGCCTCCGCTGAAGTGCTTCATGCCATAAATCTTGGTGGTGATTTTGGTGGACGCGCTAAAGTCGACCAAGTTGCGGAAGCCGAAGATGGTGTCGGTTTGTACATGCCCCGTCGAGTCGGTGTCGCGAATCCACTGCTTCTCGTAACGGTTGAAATACATGTAGTCGTTCAAGCCCAAGGTGTTGGTCCACGAAAAGTGCTTCAGCAGCTTGATGGTCGCGCTGATGGGAACGGTGTGTTTGACGCCGGTTTGTACGCGGCTGCGCAGCGTGTTTCGCGCCCACGCGCCCATGTCGTCGCTGAAGCCCTTGAACAAGACGGTGTCCACATCGTTGATATAGGCCTTGCCGTTCATCGTGTAGCTCATGCTGAGGCTTTGGTACCAGCGTTTCTTGCCTGCCTTGCCCACCTTCTGCAAGGGATAGAAGGTGTTCACGCTGAGGGTGAGCTCGGGCAGCGAGGCGGTCAGTTGGTGCGTCATCGTGTTTTGGCTGTGATTGGCATTGAGGGTGAGGTAAACCTTGCTCCAGAAATTGGTTTGGTAGCTGATGCTCGACTGGAAGGTGTTGCTCAGCTGGTCGGAGGCGGTTTGGGCGTTGTATTTGTTGAAGTTGGAGCTGACGATGTTCACGTTGGCCGAGAAGCTGCGCTTGGGGTGGGCCTTGGTGTCCTGCCGGTGGGTCCACTGTATCTTGAAGTCGTTGCTTTCCTGGTAGTCGGCGGCGCCCTTGGTGCCTATCTTGTTCACGTTGAAGCTCAAAGCCATCGAGCCGTTGTGCTTGTAGCGTTTGTTGTAGCGGAAAGTCGGCTTGATGCCCCACGAGCCACGGGTGTAGATGTCGCCAAGCACTTGCAGGTCGTAGTAGTCGTTGATGGCCCAATAGTAGCCGCCGTTTTCCAAGTAGAATCCACGGTTGGCCGACTCGCCGTAGGTGGGGATGATGAGCCCCGACTTCTTTCCTTTGGTGTTCGGGATCATCGAGAAGGGCAGCGCGAGCGGCAGGGGCACGTCGGCGATGGTCATATAAATGGGGCCGGTCACGATCTTGTCGTCGGGGATGACCTTGGCCTTGGTGAACCTGAACTGGTAGTGCGGGTGGTCCTTCAGTTCGCAGGTGGTGTAGCCGCCCCAGCGTATGTTGATGCTGTTGTCGTCCATCCGCTTGACGCGCTCGCCGTGCAGGTAGCCGCCCTGCTCCTCGGTCCACACCTTACTAATAATGCCTTTCTTCGTCCTGAAGTTATACAGCATCTCTATGGCCTCAAACGTCGACTCGCCTTGCGTGAACACGGGCCTCCCCTGCCATCTGCCCACCGAGTCCTGCACGCCGTATGCCTTGCAGGTGCTGTTTTCGAGGTCGAACTCCAAGCAATGGGCCTTGATGGTGATTTCGTCGTACTTGGCCTCGGCATTGCCGTAATAGTAGATTTTCTTCTGGTTCATGTCGCGATACACCGAATCGGAGGCCGAGCAAACCACCTGCACCTCGATGGCCGAGCCTGAGCGGGGCGGCTTGAAACGGGCGCGCCGGGCTTGTCGTGGCGTGCCTGAAGGCAACGTGTCGGCCACGGCAACGCTGTCGATGGCCAAGCTGTCAAGCGGGCTGATGCTGTCGGCGGGCAAAGCCAACGTGTCGGCCACCATCATCGCAACGCTGTCTGCCGGAAGGCTGTCAACCGCCATCGCAATGGTGTCGACCCATCGTTCAGGTTTGGAAACCGAATCCACTTCGAGCGTGTCGGAAAACATTTCCAAATCGTGCTTATCTTTCTCTATATGAGACATTTGCTTGCATCCAAACGACACTACGGCCATCGCGGCAAGCAACGAAAAAGCCAACCGCGAGAAATATTTTTTGTATGTAGTGGTCTCTGTCAATGCGAAAACAATTATTTTTGTACGCTGAAATTCGCTGCAAAGATAGTTTTTTCTTCGCGCATATAAATAAACGGACTCGAAATGATAGAACGAAAGATTTTCAGATTTGGTGTTTTGGCCTTGATTTTTTTGATGCCTTTATGGAGCTTTGGCCAGAAAGGCGAAAAGATACAAACCGTCGTGATCGACCCCGGGCACGGCGGCCGTGACGTGGGCGCCTTGGGCAAGTCGACCACCGAGAAGTCACTCAATTTGGCCATCGCCTTGAAATTTGGCGCCTACATCGAAGAAAATCTTCCCGACGTGAAGGTGATTTACACGCGCAAGACCGACAAGTTCGTCGAACTGAGCGAGCGGGCCGACATCGCCAACCGCAACGATGCCGACGTGTTCATCTCCATCCACTGCAACTCCACCGAAGGCTCCACCACAGCCAGCGGCACCGAGACCTTCGTGATGGGTGAGTCGAAAACCCAGAAGAACCTCGCCGTAGCCATGAAGGAAAACGCCTCCATCTTGTTCGAGGAAAACACCGATGCCTACGACAACTTCGACCCCAACAGCACCGAAGCCTACATCATCTTCTCGCTCAGCCAAAGCCTCTACCAAGCCCAAAGCCTGAAGTTGGCCGACAAGGTGCAGAAGCAGTTCGCCAACAAGCTGGGACGCAACGACAGAGGCGTGCAGCAGGCCGGCTTCCTCGTGCTGTGGAAAACCTCCATGCCGAGCATCTTGGTCGAGTTGGGCTTCATCAACAACATGAAGGACGAGCGGTTCCTCAAGTCGGAGAAGGGGCAGAGCCAGATGGCCCTTGCGCTCTACCGGGCCTTCGAGGAATACAAACGCGAGTTCGAATACGAAAACCGTGGCTCCAAGAAAGCCAAGCCCCGCGAAACGGCCAGCCAACGCGAAACGGCCTCACAGAGGGCATCGTCGACCCAACCGGCACAAACCAACCAACGGGCTTCGACCACCCAAAGCGAAACGGCGGGCAAGGCAACCGGCGACGTCTATTACTCGGTCCAGTTTTCGACCATCAGCAGGCGAATCCCCGTCGACGACCAAGCGTTTAAGGGCATAAAAGAAATCGAAATCCATGAGCACCGGGGGGCCTACCGCTACGTCACGGGGCGTTTCGCGAGCAAGGCCGAAGCCTCGCAGCGGCTGAACGAAGTGCGCGCCTTGGGCTTTTCGGATGCCTTCATCGTTTCGTTCCCCAAAACCAACCCCTGACCTGACACAACGGGTTGGCCAGCACCATCCTTTTCCATTCCAAACTGAAATTCAGCGGCTTGAACCCTTTTTTGGACAATTGGTGAAAAATTTCAACATAAGCCATTGAATGAGAGGCAAAAATGTGTATTTTTGCCCGCTATTCCGAACCCCTATTCTGCCGTGAGGCGCAAGGGGCGGAAATATGTTTTTTCATTTTTTTATCATGCGCGAAATGAATGCGTTACATTACTACAACCCGACTACGACAAGTCCCAATTTCGAACCTGCCCCAGCCGAGCTGCACGCAATGCAAGGCAGAAGGCAACACCAGCCTGACCTTCACGAGCTGTCCGCCCACGTCGGTGGCCAGCCGAATTTGTGTGTCAGGCAATGAGCTTAGCCGAACTCCACACGATAAACAATAATCCAACAACATCCAACAGAAACAAATAAGAAAAGAAGATGAAATACGCTACGACGCAAAACTACAGAAACAGAATGAAGCAATTCTTGGTGCTTGCCTTGATGCTCCTTGGCGCCAACATGGCCTGGGGACAAGCGTCAGGGCCTTGGACACCCAACGGGTCAGGCACCTACCGCCTGCGTTCAAGGGGAACAACAGGCAACAACTTCGACGTTTACAAAGATGGAACTACGGGTGCAGTTGCAACGAACCGGACATCGATTGGTCAATTCTCGATTACCAGCGGCACTTACAAGATTATTTTCGAGAATACGAGAACCATCAACATGACGGGCCAGATTTATTTGAATGCCAATGACGGAGTACAGGCACACCTGATCATGGAACTTGGGACCCCCCCTTCGGGAACTGTTGCCCACGATTCCCTCAACCCGACCTTGAGAATCGGTGACATTCCGTCCGCCAATGGCCAACGCATGGCTTTCTATATTCCCGTACAGGACAATCCCAATAGAGAAGAGCACACCATCACCATCCGTGGAAATGCGCCATCTACTGGAACCAATGAAAACATAGCGGACTTCATTTACGACTTCAGCAACAACTTCGTCATCGATGGCAGCGGCCCCACGTTAACAGCTGTTGATGATAGCGTTACCCTATATCCCAAAGTGACAGCAACAGGCGGCCAAGTGGTAGGCAACGGCATGTTCAGGTTGCAGCATGGATCGCTGACTTTGGAGAACGTCACCGTGCAAAAATTCAGCTCCTCGTATGGCAACGCATGCATGGCACAAGTGTATCTCAACGCTGGTAGTAATTCTGTAAATAAAACCGTGGCTCTCTACCTCAAGTTCGACCATTGCCATTTCAACCATATCGGCGGCAAGAGCAGCACCGGATCGCCTGTCCTCAGAATGCAGGCCGATTCGAGGACCACCAGTGTCGGCAACTTGAACCGCGATGCCATCATCCAAAACTGCAAAATCGAGAACACTTACAGTGCCTATAACCTTGCAGTTGGGAACACCGTAGTCATCAACGGCGCCCAAGGTGCCATCAGAACCGTCGGCAACAACAAGGTAACCCTTGCCATCAAGAAAACACACATGAAACACAACTATGGATGCCCCGTGCGCTGGCATGGTGCCTCGACCAGCAGTAAACTAAAGGTTGACAGTTGCCTCATTGAAAGGAATTTCACCTGCCTCGATAACAATGTGAAAGGCGGTGGGGGCCTGCTGCTGAAAGGCCCAGCCGAAGTAAGAAATAGCATCATACGAAACAACCGCACGCAGGGCGATGGAGGCGGCATCTATCTTTCCACCTATACCGATTTCGGAGATGGCACCCCTGATTTGGTTCCCGAACATAGCGTCCTTGACTTAGACCCCGGCACCATCATTTCCAACAATGTGGCTCTAAAAAACGGCGGCGGCGTGGCCATCGACGGCATCAGGATGCAAAACCGTTATATTAGCGAGCCACAGGATCCCAACGGCCCTAATGGTTACATTTGGTTCGCCCCCGACAGCACCGCTTTCACTCTCAAGTTCCAGCTTGGTGGTGCCAAAGTCATCAACAACACGGCCTTAGGGTTCGACCTTCCAAACGATTTCTACTTGCCCTCAAACCCGAAAGCAGTTGGTTTAGGCGGTGGTGTGTTTATCACGAGAAACGAACAAACGACCTACTTCAGGGTTGAGTGCCTGCTCGACAAAGGCGAAATCTCCGGCAACAAAGTCAAAGTCACTTCCAACGATACCATTATCAAGGGCAAGGGTGGCGGCGTGGCCATCTACACCCCTGATAGTGTATCCTTACCACTTGAAATGACTTCTTATCCTAATCGTGTCAAGCCACAAAACGTCGACGTCATCATCGGCGTTGCGGGAGGCAACGAAGAAATGCTCATCCAGAATGACTCAGCCGACTACGGCGGCGGCATCTATGTGGAAGCCTACCCCCTCAATTACAATGGAGTGACCTCACAGGTTACCACCACCGTGTACGACCATTCCAACATCGACAACAACATTGCAAAAATTGATGGCGGCGGCCTCTATGTTGAAACCGGAACGGTAAGCATTTTCAAAGAGGGTTCGTACTCGCCTACCTTCCAAAGGAATTCCGCTTCCAACGGCGACGGCGGCGGTGTGTTCCTCAATCGGGGCAACATCGATATGAAAGGCGCCACCATTGGCCTCGATACCATCATTAAGGGCAACAAAGCCGGTGATTCGGGCGGCGGCGTCTACGTGAACATGGGTACGGTCACCATGCTGAGCTCCAAGGTTTCTTACAACCAAGCCAACGGCGACGGCGGCGGCATCTATGTGAATTCGGGCGACGTGCTCATCAACCACAAGGAACAATCGACGGGCACCCCTTCGCAGATCAACTACAACACGGCAAAAGGCAATGGCGGCGGCATCTACGACTGGGCCGGAAAAGTGGTGGCCTTTGGCGCTTTCGACGGCGACAGCACCTATCGCGTGCAAATCTCCGGGAACTCTACCACTAACGGCGATGGCGGCGGCATCTACTGCAAGGGCGACACCACCTCATCAGCCTACGACATCCGCATGCGCCGCGTCAGACTCGAAGGAAACACTTCTGGAAACCACGGCGGCGGCATCTATTTGTACCAAGGTAAAGTTTCCATCATCAATGGATGGCTGCTCAGCAACACAGCCAACGGCGGCGGCGGCGGCATCTACACCAACTTAGGCGACATCGACATCAACATCACGGGCGAAGAGCGCCAACCCTCAAGAATCAACGGCAACAAGGCCAAACTGAACGGCGGCGGCCTCAACACCCACAGCGGCTTCATCACCGTGCGCGGCAAGAGCAAAAACGACCGCATCCAGATTATCGGCAACGTGGCCGGCGACGGTGGAATGGGCAGCGGCGGCGGCACCTTCTGCATGGGCAGCTCTGCCGAAGCGGAATACATCACCATGACCCATGTCGACCTTTTCAATAATGAGGCGAAAGGCAACGGCTCTCCCGTCAACAACGTGACCATGGGCAGCGGCGGCGGTATTTATTTGCAGCAAGGCGTCATCACCGTCACCGACGTGGCCATACAAGGCAACAAGGCCCAATACAACGGCGGCGGCATCAACAACCACAGTGGTAACATCGACGTGAACGGCTGTCTCATCGGCGGTGCCGAGGGCAAGGGCAACCAAGCCGGCAACAGCGGCGGCGGCATCTACACCAACCAAGGCGACATCGACATCGAGGACTATGTGGTAACCGCAGGCAACATACAGCGCATCGAGTCGAAAATCACGCACAACACGGCTGCCGTCAACGGTGGCGGCGCCGACACCCGCACGGGCACCATTTGGGTGAACAAGAAAGAGATGGACGACCAAATCGAAATCGCCTTCAACACGGCCAAGAAAGGCGGCGGCCTCTATGCCAACTCGGGCACCATCATCACCTACAACGCCCTCATCCACGACAACACGGCCAACGAGAACGGCGGCGGCCTCAACAACCACGCCGGCGACATCATCCTGCACGGCGGCATCCTCACCAACAACAGCGCCCTCGAAGGCCACGGCGGCGGCGCCTACACTTTCGTGGGCGACATCGACCTGTTCCAGTTCCCCTCCACCAAACTCGACAACGTCACCCTCAACGAGGGCACCAAGGTGTTCAACAACATCGCCAAGATAAACGGCGGTGCCTTCAACAACCATACGGGACGTGTGGACGTGCGCCACGCCACCATCTACAACAACACCGCCACCTTAGGCAACGGCGGCGGCATCTTCTGCGAAGGCCCCCACGCCAACGACAACAAAGGCTTGGGCTACACCATCCGCCTGCTTAGCTCTGACGTGGTGCAAAACAAGACCCGTGGACAAGACGGCACCGCTGCCGACCCCACAGGACGCGGCGGAGGCATCTACCTGAAATACGGCAACATCTACGCCCACTACTCCAACATCCGCGACAACGAAGCCAACATCAACGGCGGTGGCATCAACAACCACCAAGGCAACATCCTCCTCTACGGCTGCGAAGTGAAAGGCAACCGCGCCGTGGAACTCGACGGCGGCGGCATCTATACCTTTGAAGGCAACATCACCACCGGCCCCAGCACCAAAAGGGAACCCCCCATGGGCGCGAAAATCACCGTCATCGAAAACAACAGCGCACACCGCAACGGCGGCGGCATCAACAACCAAAAGGGCAACATCGACCTCAACGGCGACCGCATCGCCAGCAACCAAGCACTCAACGGCGACGGCGGCGGCGTTTACATCGCCAACGGCAACATCACCTTGAACGGCGGCAAAATCGAGCTGAACAGCGCCACGTTGGGCAACGGCGGCGGCGTGTACAGCGGCGGCGGCGTGTTCGACATCCACGAACGCGAAGAAAACCCCGACCCCATCGTCCTCCTCGTTGACGCGGAAGTGAAAAGAAACACCGATTCCGTCGGAAACATCATCATAGGAGAAGGCGCCGGACAACACGCCACCGTCCACTACCACCTCGTGGACCAAGGCAAGTATTCAGACATTGTGGAAAACAGCGTCAAGCGCGGCATCATCTGGTGGAAAAAACAGCATGAAGCCGAAGCCGATACGGTCTACTTTGGCGAAACCCCATCAAACTACGTTTCCAGCCAAGGCGAACCAGCCTGCGAAAGAATCACGATACCCTCCAAAAACGACACCATTCCCCAAGGCATAGAACCCGACACAATCTACCAAGTGAAGGCCTTCTTCGAGTACCAATACAAGAACGACGAGAACGATACCATAACCAAGAGGGGCTACAGCGAAGAAATGGAGTTCGTCACCTATTCCGCCAAGCCTTTGGTGTTATCGGGTGCGGTGAGTAATATCACCAGCACCAGCGTACAAGGCAGCGGAAAAATCATGGACCCGGGTACCTCAGCCATCACCGCGAGAGGCGTGAAGATTTGGAGAGACACAATCCATGGAGAGTCCACTCCCCCTGCACCTTTGTATATCCCTTCCACAATCACCACCAACTTCTTCACCGTCGACAGCCTTAGAGACCCCGCCAACGGCGCAACCCAGCTTCTTCCTAACCAAAAATACTATGCTTGCGCCTACGCCACTAATAGCAGTGGCACATCGGAAGGCAACGAGGTTGAGTTCACTACGCTGAAGAACACACCTTACATGGGAACCAATCCTGTAATTGTATCGCATTATATCGAAAATGATAGCATTATTGTTGTAACTGCGAGGTTCACCATGCCCCCAGGATCAAATCTCACTGATTCAACAGGGAACAATTACATCAAAGGCTATGGCTTCGTTTGGAGCACCGATGACGACCCAGAGCTCATTTCTGACCATACCACCCCTGGAACACTTGGAAGTGACAATCTCACCTTCACCGCTTCGTATCGCGGTGCACGCCAAAACATCTGCGCTTATGTTCGTGCCTATGCCACTTATGTCGAAAACAATGTGACGAGTGCTTCGGATATTACCGACTACAGCATAACCACGCCTACACCGCACTACACACCTTATCTTAATGGTGCCCCTGTGGTGCGTGCCTTCAGGATTACGGGCATCACCCAAAACTCGGCCACCATCCACTGCGAGATTTACAGCGGATATGAAAACACGACAGACTATGGTGTCCATTTGGAAAACACGGATACATACATTTCATCCAATAACTACTCGAATGGCATATACACGGTGGATTTGAGTGGCTTAACCCCTGGAACCACCTACTATCTGAAAGCCTATGCTACCTATGTCGAAAACAATGTCACCAAGTATTCATACGGCAACGACTACAACTTCACCGCGCTGCCTATCACGCAGCCCAACGTGGAGGTATCGGAAATCAGGTATTATATTGAGCCATACGTTGTGCCTGATAGTGTCACATATAATAAGGTGGACGTGGTTTACAGAATAGTAAACGATGGCGGCGGCGTCATTAGCGACTATGGCATCAGGTACGGCAGAATTGCTGCAAATGGCGCACTGACAGATAGCATCCAAATCGACGGCGACACGTTGATTAATGGCATTGACACCATTACCATTACAAATTTGATTCCACACCAGAGATATTGGGTGAATGCATACGCCACCAATTCAGAAGGCACACACATTTGCCAAGTAGTGACATTCATGACCGAGTACGACAAGCCTGCCGATACAATCACTTCCATTGACAGTGTGAAATTCATCATTGTCGACCAAAGCCATAATGACTACATCTTCAGGGCGCGCGTCAACTTCGAGGTCACTCCACATTCAGCCGACACTACGGATCGAGTGGACACCTACGGCGTGTGCTGGAGCGTTTTGCACGAACCTTCCCGGCGCAAGTCCGATGTGTCAAACACCGATTTCAAGGATTGCGATACGCCTGCACCTCCAATTTCGGGGAATACGGCTGTTGCTTGCAACACATACATCACGCAAATACACAGCAACACGAAATACTATGTGAGAGCCTACGCCAGCACCGCCACGGCCGTCGACGACACCGTCAACGGGGTTTACTCCCTCAACGACATCGTCTACAGTGACGAGGCGAGTTTCATCACCCTGCCCATTATGTTCACCAGAGGAGCGACTGCCACTTTACACAATGCTGCCACGCTCTCTGGCAGAATCGGCAGCCGCGACTCGGAAGGCCACCTCGTGCATGACCCCAGCAACACAAACCCCAACGGCTTGTACGGCGTGTGCTGGGGCGCATCGGCAAACCCCACGAGGGGACAAGGCGGCGCCACCAACTATGTGGAGCAAACCATCAACACCACCAATGCCAACACATTCGATTTCAACCTGACGGCAACAGGGCTTTCGCAAAACACCGCTTACCATTATCGTGCCTATTCCATCAACAGCGAAGGCAATATCGCTTACGGTGCCGACACTACGTTCAGCACGAGGGAACACAGTGTGACTTTGGTGGCCAATCCCACCGCTGGCGGCGCAGTTAGCGGAAGTTATGCAAGCCTTGAGAGCAGCCACTACACCGCCGTTGCCACTCCCAACGTGGGATACACCTTCACAAATTGGACCGAGGATAGTAGCGTATTATCCACAGATGCCTCTTACTCTTTCAATGTCACTACCGACCGTACTTTGCAGGCCAACTTCACGATTAACACCTATACGATTGAGGTCGCTGCCAATCCAACAGGCTACGGCACGGTGACAGGAGGTGGCACTTACAACTATGGCACGGAGGTCACCTTGACAGCCACGGCTAACACCGGCTATAGTTTCGTCAACTGGACACTGAACGGCAGTGTTGTATCAGGCGAAGACAATTACACCATCACTGTAACAGACAACGCCAATTATGTGGCTAATTTCGAAATCAACAATTATACGATTTCCGCAATTGCCAACCCAGAGGAAGGCGGCACGGTTACGGGCAGCGGCACATATACCTATGGTGCTAATGTCACTGTGACCGCCACGGCCAATACAGGTTACACGTTTACGAATTGGACGGAAGGCGGAACGGAGGTTTCCACGTCTGCTTCCTATACCTTTACAGCCAATAGCGACCGCAATCTGGTGGCTAACTTTGGCAGAGGAGGAACCACCTCCGGCCCGCGCGACATCTATCCCGCCCCCGCCCGCGAGCCTTGGGACTGGGACGAGGAGTTTGACAACCGCGACGGCGAGCCTACCGTGACCACAGGCGAGAATATGGCTTACACCATGTCTGGGGCGGTATTGGACCTTACCGTCAATGGCACCGTGACCGATGCAGGTTCTTCAGGGCTTACTGAGGCGGGCATTTGGTACAGCACCGTTGGCCCCGATTATGATGCCACAAACAACGCGGGTAGCTTTGTTTCGGCAGCTTCAATACCTGAAATTAATACTGCATTTTACGTTAGCCTTAGCGTTGAAACAGACATGATCTATTACATCCGTGCCTATGCCACCAACAATGACGGAACCACCTACGGCTTCGGCGAAGTTCGCAACTTCATTTACGAAAATCCTACTGTAGCCACCCATGCCTTGACCAACATTTCGGCCACTGAGGTCACCGCAGGCGGCACCGTGACCAATGCAGGTTCAGACGAGCTTACTGAGGCGGGCATTTGGTACAGCACCGTTGGCCCCGATTATGATGCCACAAGCAATCCGGGTAGCTTTGTTCCGGCAGCTTCAATACCTGATATTAATACTGCTTTTTCCGTTGACCTTAGCATTGAAACAGACAAGACCTATTACATCCGCGCCTATGCCACCAACAATAGCGGAACCACCTACGGCTTCGGCGAAATTCGCAACTTTATTTACGAAAATCCTTCTGTAGCCACCCATGCCTTGACCAACATTACTGCTACAGGTGCCACCGTTAGCGGCACAGTGTTGAAACAAGGCTCCAATGACCTTACCGCAGCTGGCATTTGGTACAGCAAAGTCGGGGCTGATTATAATGCCTCAGACAATCCGGGTGTATTCGTCCCGATTACTCCTGTTCCAGCAGTGGGTACGCAATACAGCAAGGACTTGGATTTGTCTGGCTTGAACTTGACAGACAACGACACCTGCTATATCCGAACCTACGCTTCCAACAACAGCAACCTTACGTTTGGTTTCGGCAATGTCCAAACATTCACCAACCGCTCATACGTTGATTACGAATGCTTGCCCTCCGTCAATCACAACAATGCCAAAAACGGCGGCGGCATTTATATCGCAAGTGGTGGCAAAATCAGGTTCTCCAGCGGCAACATCAACTTGAATGAGGCAAAGGACATTGAGGGAGTAGGTGGCAACGGCGGTGGCATCTACCTTGAAGAAGGCTCCATCATGCACATGAAGGGAAGCTGTGAGGTGAACGGCAACCACACGCCCGACTTCAACTTGGTTCCGGCCAGTAATGGCACGGACAAGGACACAATCGTTGGCGGTGGTGCCGGCATCTATCTCGATGGCAAGCTGTATATAGGCGACAACATCGACGACACTTTGGGTACACACCACCTCTTTGTGAACCGCAACTATGCCATGACGAACTTCACAGAAGCGGAATACGAGCATGGCGATTACGACCAACTATACTACTCACGCAACAACGTGTTTTTGCCCTATCCCACCAACAAGGAAAACCCCAAATATTTTGATGCTTATAAGGATTACACCGACAATCAAGGCTTGAACCCTGCGGACAGTAGCACAGCCAACAACAATCTGACTCGCGTCATTGCTCTGCTGTCCGATATTTCCAATGAAGGGGACAAGGTGTATTCGAGCCTCGGCTTCAGTGTGACCAAAGGCAAGATACCAGTCGTAACCACCTCAAGAAAGATAGATGAGGCGTTTTCCTTTAAGAATTTCGGCGTGTATAGAGATACTATTGAAGGACAAGCAATAAACACTGAGGACTGGATGTATGCCATTACCGACAACATGAACTCAGCTTCGTCGAATGCCTCCATCTTCGACGATGCTCGCGCCTACATTGCCATCCATGCCCGTGAAGACGACGACCCGTTCAGGTTCGACTTCATCTACCTTTGGGACTGCTGGACCACGCCCATCGTGAAATACGACCCTGCCCTTTATGACGTGTACGGACACGAACTTCCAGAGCGTGACGATTCACACTATGTCGTTGATGGTGATGGCCTTTGGCACATCAAGGACGAAAAAGGCTTGGCTTGGTTCTCGGCCCATGTGAACAGGCTGAACGGCACAAGAGACCAATATTCTGACGACAGTTATGCAGAGCTTGAAGCCGTCTTGGAAGCCGACCTCGACATGACCGAATACCTTTGGGTGCCCATTGGCTCGGTGCGCGAAAGGCAGACCGGGGTCAACACCATCTTCAGGGATATTGATGACACGAATCCAGAAAACGCTGGCGACAATTTAGGCTTCAGGGGCAAATTCAATGGCCAAGGCCATCTCATCACGGGCCTCGACTGCCGCTACATCTCCGGCATGCTGAAATACGGATTGTTCGGCGACCTTGAAGAAGGGGCCGTGGTGGAGAACACTTTTGTGGACGCATCCTCGTTCAGGACGAACGACAATTCGAAACAGTACCATATAGGCGGAATTGCCGGCCTTATGGAGGGCGGTTCAACGGTCAGGGCCAGCGAGGCACGTTTTGTTGTCGACCTTGCGAGAGCCAACAAAGCCACTTCGTATGTGGGCGGCCTTGCCGGTCAAGTCAAAGGCACTGCTACAAACCCTGCAATCATCCATTCTTCCATGGCTATGCCAGAAATAAAGGGTACGGTCAGACACATTGGCGGTCTTGTGGGTTATTTAGGTGCCTCCGACACTCTCGTCAACAGTTTCAGTAACCCGAAGTTCCCCGACATTAGTTATGACAACAGCGATACGATTTGGACCAGTTGTACTTATAATGAAGAAACACAAACATGGGTTCCATCATCTCCAGAGGCGGTTAAAGACACAGTAATCTTTTTTGGCGGCCTCGTGGGTGTGAACAACGGCTTGGTGGAGAACTGCTATAGCCGTTTGCAAGGCAGCGAGCCAAAAAACAGTTCCAATCAGAGCATCTTCGGCTGGTTGGCTGGAACGAACAACACTGACGCTAACATCAAGTATTGCTACGGAGCCAAGGAAAAGATGGATTCTCCTAGTGTTACCGATGGAGGCAAGTACATCAAAGCTGGCACTGATCCCATTGGCCATGGCACTTATACAGCCACTATACGCTACAGCGGCAAGTACGGCTTCAAGCACCGCGACCATAAGATGCATAAATCAGACGGAACTCTTGTAGAGTCAGACTATACAAAATATGTTGATGCCAAAACCAACGACACCTTGATTGGCGGCCTGATGAATGCACTGAACCATTGGGTGGACACAGCAAACAAGACCACGCCCTCCTATGCAAAATGGACACGCACCATGGCCAGCCATATCAACGACGACTATCCCGTGCCCATGCTTGACACAATGAACAAAATCGGAAACAAGACCTTCAACAGTGTAGGTTCGAAAGACGAAATCTATCTGTTGTATGAGGACAACATCAACGACATGTGGACAGCGAAGAGATTTGACACTATAAGTAATAAGTACACACCCCGCTCCGCCATGTACTTGTATGATGTGCAGCCTGTAATAACGCCCGCGACAGATCAAAGTCCAGCTGTCTACGATGCTGTCAGAATTACCGGCAACGTCAATGTGCCGCTCCATATCCACGAGGACATAGGCATCACCCAGCCTGCCGGTGCCGAATTGACCGCCCGTGCTGGAGTGACCATCAGGAACGCAAGGAAGGGCGCTACTGACCAAACGGACGACCCGAACTGGCACTTGTTCTCCTCGGCGATACAGGATGTTCCCATTGGGATAGAGTACCTTACATCGACAGATAGAGAATACGTTGATACAATTGTATGGCCAGATGGAGAACAAGAACAACATTCCAGCCATAAACATAACACTTGGATTGATAGAACTATATGGGATCCGCCGGTAACCAAATGGTATCAGTCTGACAATACGTCGCCGTCACCGACGGGACAAGACGGAAGTTACAGACCGGACAAAATAGGCTACTTCCCCACCAACACTCCGTATGGTAGATGGAGGGACTCGAACATTGCGAACAGCCAAGGCGTGGCCGGCTTCTTCGACCTGTACGAGTACAATGAGTATTACTACCACTGGATCAACTACAAGCGCGAGGGTACAAATGCCATTCAAGACCACTGGCACTGGGATGTGGATTTTAGAACCGATCTGCATTACAGGATTGGCTACGACAAGTCAGGCAACGAGAGGTATTTCAACGATGTGACTATGCCAGCCGGCAAGGGCTACCTGATGGCGCTTTCCTCAGAGTCGATGATGATGGCCGACGGCATACTGAACACAGGCACTATCCCTGCCAAGGTGACCAATACGCCCATAGGCTGGAATCTGCCTCCCCACGGGCACGGCTCTTATAACTATACTGTGGATTGGCGCACTCTCAATATGATAGGCAACCCTTACCAGAGTTACTTGGATTTCGACAAGTTTGTCGAAGTTAATGGAACGGGGTCGACAACAACGGCAACAAACGGCGCGAAACTGGCATTAGATGAATACGCTGTTGCCGATGACAGTCAGGGACCCGATCAGGAATACCGTTACATCTATTATGTTCATAACCAATCCTATAATTGGCCTTACACAGCCAGCCGATACATCCATCCACACCAAGGCTTCTTTGTGAAAGCTGCCAGTACTGGAAATCTTACATTCACGGATAATATGCGCGTGGCTGGAAAGATCATTATCAATAATGTCAACAATAAAGAAGAAAATAATGTCATCTCACCCTACCGAGGCAATGTGAACTATCCTTTGGTGAACCTGCTTTGTTTCGACGAGGACGGCAAACGCGACCTGACGACGGTTGAGGTGAACCGTCCCGAGTTTGGAGGCGGCCACAAGATGGAGAAGCTGCACGAGAGCAAGGGCTTGATTTATGCCCACCTTGAGAACGAGAGTTTCCAGACGCTGTTCACGCCCGTGGGCATCAATGTGGTGCCCGTGCGCTTCGTGCCCAACGAGGACGGCGTGTTCACCCTGAACTGGAACACCCGCCACGGCGAGTTCAGCTACCTCCACCTCATCGACAACATAGCAGGCGTGGACGTCGACTGCCTGACCAACGACGAGTACAAGTTTGAAAGCAAGACGACCGACTACAAGTCGCGCTTCAAACTTGTGTTCAGGTGCGAAAACAACGAAGAACCTGACGACCCCGACGAACCCGATGACCCCGAGGAGGACGACGATGATCATTTCGCCTTCTTTTTCGAGGACGAGTTGATAGTCAACGGAGAGGGTCTGTTGCAGGTGTTCGACATACAAGGCCGTTGTCTTTTGGAGACGGAAGCCATCGGCACACAAAGCAGTCACCGGCTTCAGAGCGTGGCCAAAGGCGTGTACCTGCTACGTTTGACGAACAACAAGAAAGTGAAGATACAGAAAATGGTCATCTAAAGAGAAAGGGTAAGGCAATGAAAAGAAGAAGCATCATCAAATTGGTTCTTATGGTTTTGGCATTTGGCATGATGGGTGCCAACCAAGCAAAGGCGCAAATTTTCATCACGGAGGAGGAGGAATATGCCAATTTACGTTGTCACGATGAGAATCTCCCTGATGGATTCATCATCCCAGACTTTCCCAACCATAACGAGACATGGGACGTGTTCACGCCACTCGGCAACGGCATTTGGCTGTTGGGTGGACTTGCCGGAGCCTATCTTTTGGGCAAACGCCGCAAGAAAGATGACGAGTAACCTGCTCTGAGTTCGCTGAAAGAGACCGCCCCGCCTCATCCAAAAGGACGAAGCGGGGCGGGGTGTTTTTGGGAATTTTCATCAATACTTTCTCCAGTCAAGTTCCCTTACTTTCTGAGAGATGAATGACTTAATGTCCTTCCAATCAACTTTGATGAACATAGGGGGGCATTCTTTGTTTTCCGCGTCCTCAAAATAGGTCAAGGCCATTCTTGTCCTGAACATAGAATAGTTGGGATATTTTTGCGCATAAAATCCCAGAATTTCTTCAAGCGAGAAATGCTGCAAAAGGAAATACATATCGATGAAATCCTTTCGCGAGCCTCTGTTCTGGATGGCGTAAGACTTCATTGCGGCAATGTCTTTTGGTGAAGCCAACCTCAATCCGTCCTCAACAACTGCCTCGTCAATCCATGGATAGCGGGAGTAATTGACAAAATCCACCTTAATCCCCTCAACAAGGAATGATTTGATGTATTTGGAGGTCATTTGACCCTGAATTTGTCCGAAGCCTTCCAAAATATCTTGCAAAGCTGCATCATTGTCGGGAACCACACCGAAAACATCCAAGTCCACCGACGAGCGATGTCCGTATTGCAATGCCAAGGCCGTGCCACCCACCAGACGGCAATCCTTCAAATAGGGTTCTGCCATCAGGTACCTTAAGAGTTCCAGAGTGTGGGGCTCGATTGTGCGAAACGATAACATCTGAAATCCTCCTTTTTAGCACCAGAAATGAAGCATAGAAACGAGCGTGCCATTGGATTCAACGTCCTGAAATTCAGTGCGTATGAAACGATTTTGTCCACACCGTAATACTTTTCGATGATATTCCAATCGCTCATCTGCCCATATTCCAGCACCCTTTGGATAAGCCATGCGGCGTTCTTGTCGATGTCGAACTGGGTCGTATCGAAGTCCCAAAACAGGTATGGGTTGAGTCCGTGTAACTTATCCGTGTTTTCCATGATTACTCCACCACCACCAAATAATAGTTCTTCTTGCCTTTCTGCACAAGGATGTACTTGCCGTCAATCAGGTCGTCGAGGCTCATCACTTTGTCCAAAGTGACCTTTTCCTTGTTGACGCTCACGCCGTTGGCCTGGGTCATCTTGCGGGCCTCGTTCTTCGAGGGGAAAATCTGCGTGTTCACGGCTATGAAGTCGACTATCGGGATGCCGGCTTCAAGCTCGGTGCGGCTGAGGTGCTCTTGCGGAACGCCGTCGAAAACATCAAGGAAAGTCTGCTCATCAAGTTTTTCCAAGCCTTCCTTGGTCGATTTACCGAAGAGGATGTTGGACGCTTCGATGGCGGCATCCAAGGCTTCCTGCGAGTGTACCATCACGGTGACTTCTTGGGCCAAACGCTTTTGCAGCACACGCATTCCCGGGTCTTTCTTGTGCTCCTCAACGAGTGCATCGATGACATCCTTCTCCAATGAGGTGAAAATCTTGATGTAACGCTCTGCGTCCTCGTCGCTCACGTTGAGCCAGAACTGGTAGAACTTGTAGGGCGTGGTGCGCTTTGGGTCGAGCCAAATGTTGCCACTCTCGGTCTTGCCGAACTTCTTGCCATCGGCCTTGGTGATGAGCGGACAGGTGAGGGCGAAGGCCTCGTTTTCGAAGCCCAACGTTCTGCGAATCAATTCTGTGCCTGTGGTGATGTTGCCCCATTGGTCGTTGCCGCCGAGTTGCAGCTTGCAGTTCTTGTGTTGGTAGAGCCAGAGGAAGTCGTAGCCTTGCAGCAGCTGGTAGGTGAATTCGGTGAAGCTCAGTCCGTCGCGGGCGGTGCCGTTGAGACGTTGTTGCACGCTGTCCTTGGCCATCATGTAGTTCACGGTGATGTGCTTGCCCACCTCGCGGGCGAAGTCGAGGAAGGTGAAATCCTTCATCCAGTCGTAGTTGTTCACCATTTCAGCGGCATTCGGCTCCTTCGATTCGAAATCGAGGAACTTGGCCACTTGCCTTTTGATGCACTCTTGGTTGTGGCGCAAGGTCTCTTCGTTGAGCAAGTTACGCTCTTGGCTCTTGCCCGAAGGGTCGCCAATCATGCCTGTTGCGCCGCCCACGAGGATGATGGGCTTGTGGCCGCAGCGTTGCAGGTGGCGCAGCATCATTATGCCGCATAAGTGACCGATATGCAGTGAGTCGGCGGTCGGGTCGGTGCCGAGGTATGCCGTCACCATTTCTTTCTGGAGGAGTTCTTCCGTTCCTGGCATCATCTGTGCCAACATTCCGCGCCAGCGGAGTTCTTCAACAAAATTCTTCATTGTCTGCTATGGTTATTGAGCTTGTCGAAATAATAATTTGGGTGCAAATTTACGAAGATTTTGGGCTTTTTGTGGAGTAGACCGAAAAAACATTGTGTATTTTCAGAATTTATGTAATTTTGCAGTTGTATTGAAAATTTGCATAAAGTAACGTATAAATATGATTTATAGAGATTTAAAGGATGCAATATTGGAAAATTACAAGTATTTTCCAGTCATTACTTTGACAGGACCAAGGCAGTCGGGCAAGACCACCCTTATTCGAGAGGTGTTTAAGGATTTGTCCTATTATTCGATGGAAAACATTGACAACCAAGATTTTGCGTCCAATGATCCAATTGGTTTCCTGAATCAAGACCATCAAGGGATGATATTGGATGAGGTGCAGAATACGCCACATCTGATGTCGTATATTCAGGGAATCGTTGACGAGCATCCCGAAAGGAGATTTATTCTTTCGGGTAGTGCCCAATTCAGTTTGATGAACAGCATAACCCAGTCTTTGGCGGGCAGGAGTGCGGTTTTGGAACTTCTGCCCCTTTCGCTCAACGAAATAAAGGATTCATTGCCAAGTCAGAGTGCCGATAGCCTCATTTTCAACGGCTTCTATCCCGCTATCCATGCCGGAAAAAATGTGTCAAAACTGTTTTACCAAGCCTACACGAAGACTTATTTGGAAAGGGATGTAAGGCAATTGCTGCAAATCAAGGATATGAGAGCCTTTCAAATTTTTTTGAGGCTTTGCGCAGGCCGCATAGGTAGTTTGTTCAATAGTTCGGAATTATCGAATGAGGTTGGAGTGGCTGTCAACACCATCAAATCGTGGTTGTCGTTGTTGCAGGCATCATACATCGTGACCCTATTGCCACCTTATTTTGAAAACTCGAGAAAACGCCTGACCAAAACACCAAAACTCTATTTCTACGATACAGGATTGGCAGCCTATTTGTTAAGTATCGAAAACGAACAGCAACTCGCTCATGACAAAATGAAGGGGCATCTGTTTGAGAATATGGTAGTTATGGAGTTTGTGAAAAATGCTTACAATAAAGGGAGAAGTGACAATTTATCGTTTTACCGAGACAGCAACGGCAATGAAATCGACCTGCTTGTGGCTAAAGGAGGCAGTTACACAGCAATTGAAATCAAGTCGGCACAAACCTACAATAGCGAGTTTGAGAAAGGGCTGAAATCTGCATCACCCGAATTGGAATCCAAGATTGCGGAAAAAGCAATCATCTATGCTGGTGACTATGAAAACACAGCAGCCAAAATAAAACTGTTGAATTTCAAGAATATGCAAAACTTGATGTAACGTAACAAAAATAAACCACTTATTTTTTCCATACCTCACAAATTTTTCGCAACTTTGCAGCGGAAATAAATACAGAATTAGGAATGCGGAACGCGGAATAAGTCACACGCATCACGTCCCGCAGTATCGCGTCAACAATTAAACGATTCAACAGTCAACAATTCAACAAATATGAAAAGAGACGAAAAAATCTTTGATCTGATTCGCCAAGAGAAAGAGCGTCAGATGCACGGAATCGAACTCATCGCTTCGGAAAACTTTGTCAGTGAGCAAGTTCTGGAGGCTATGGGTTCTGTCATGACCAACAAATACGCCGAGGGTTATCCCGGCAAACGTTACTACGGCGGCTGCCAAATCGTCGACCAGAGCGAGCAAATCGCCATCGACCGCGCCTGCCAACTGTTCAATGCCACCTTCGCCAACGTGCAGCCCCACTCGGGCGCACAGGCCAATATGGCTGTGATGCAAGCCCTGCTTGAACCCGGCGACACCTTCATGGGCCTCGACCTCTCGCACGGCGGTCACCTTTCGCACGGCAGCCCGGTCAACGCTTCGGGTATGCTCTACAAGCCCGTCGCCTACCACGTCGCCAAGGAAACCGGCCGTGTCGACTACGACGAGATGGAGAAGATTGCCCTTGAGTGCAAGCCCAAACTCATCATTGCCGGTGCGTCGGCCTACAGCCGCGACTGGGACTACAAGCGCATGCGCGCCATCGCCGACCAAGTGGGCGCCGTCCTCATGGCCGACGTCAGCCACCCTGCCGGCCTCATCGCCAAGGGCCTCTTGAACGACCCGTTGGAGTATTGCCACATCATCACCACCACGACCCACAAGACCCTGCGTGGACCTCGCGGCGGCATGATCCTCATCCGTCACGACTTTGAAGACCCGCGTGGCCGCAAGACCCCGAAGGGCGAAGTGAAGATGATGTCAGCCCTCATCAACAGTGCTGTGTTCCCGGGCATCCAAGGCGGTCCGCTCGAGCACGTCATCGCTTCCAAGGCCGTTGCTTTCGGCGAAGCCCTCAGCGACGAGTACAAGGAATACATCCTCCAAGTGAAGAAGAACGCCAGCGTGATGGCTGATGCCTTTGTCAACAAAGGTTATCAAGTCATCAGCGGCGGTACCGACAACCACTCGATGCTTATCGACCTGCGCGGCAAGTTCCCGGAAATCACCGGTAAGATGGTCGAAAACACCCTCGTCCTTGCCGACATCACCGTCAACAAGAACATGGTGCCCTTCGACAGCCGCTCGCCTTTCCTGACCTCCGGTCTGCGCGTCGGCACGCCCGCCATCACCACCCGTGGCCTGAAGGAAGACAAGATGCCGCTCATCGTCGACATGATTGACGACGTCATTGCCGACATCAACCCCGAAACCAAGACCGCTTCGGAGGCCAAGATTGCCGCCGTCCGCGCCGAGGTGAACAAGATGATGAAGGACTATCCGCTGTTCGCTTGGTAAATCCGATTGACACCTTAAATTATTAATGGTCGCTCCATCGCGGGGCGACCATTTTTAGACTTCGAAAAGTCTTTTTTAATCAAAATTTAGACTATAGAAAGTCTTTTTTTCAATTAAAATAGACTATTGATAGTTCTTTTTCGTACTTTTGCATCCCGTATTTTTAATTTTTAAGCACTATGAAAAACGCTTCGACAAGCTCAGCGACTACTGCAGCAAAATACGGATTCGACAACGAAAAGTACCTCAAAATCCAATCAGAACACATCAAGGACCGCATCGCGAAATTCGGCGACAAACTCTATCTCGAATTTGGCGGGAAACTCTTCGACGACTTCCATGCCAGCCGTGTGCTGCCCGGTTTCCAACCCGACAGCAAATTGAGAATGTTGTCGCAACTGATTGATGTTGCGGAAATCATCATCGTCATCAGTGCGATCGACATTGAAAAGAACAAGGTGCGCGGCGACCTCGGCATCACCTACGACGTCGATGTCTTGCGCCTCCGCGATGTGTTTATGGAGCGTGGCTTCATGGTCAACTCGGTGGTCATCACCCACTACAACGGTCAAGCCAGCGCCGACGCCTATCGCCAACGTCTGGAACGCATGGGCATCAAGGTCTATTATCACCGCATCATCGAAGGCTATCCCAACAACGTGGCCCTCATCGACTCCGACGACGGGTTCGGGCGCAACGATTATGTGGAGACCACTCGCCCCTTGGTCGTCGTCACCGCCCCAGGGCCGGGCAGCGGCAAGATGGCCGTCTGCCTCAGCCAGCTCTATCAGGAACACAAACGCGGCATCAAGGCCGGCTACGCCAAGTTTGAGACCTTCCCCGTTTGGAACCTTCCGTTGAAACACCCCGTCAACGTGGCCTACGAAGCCGCCACCGCCGACCTCAACGACGTCAACATGATTGACCCCTTCCATTTGGAGGCTTACGGCGAAACCGCCATCAACTACAACCGCGACATCGAAATCTTCCCCGTGCTCAACGCGATTTTCGAGTCCATCTACGGCGAAAACCCGTACAAGTCGCCGACCGATATGGGGGTCAATATGGTAGGCTATTGCCTCAGCGACAACGAAATATGTTGCGAAGCCTCAAAACAGGAAATCATAAGGCGTTATTATACAGCTCTTTGTAATCTGGCCAAGGGCAAGGGTTCCGAAAACGAGGTGAACAAAATCGCCCTGCTGATGAAGCAAGCCAAGATTACCACGGAACTCCGCAAGACCACCATCGCTGCCAAGGAACGCAAGCTCAAGGAAGACGCGGCGGCGGCAGCCATCGAATTGGCCGACGGCACCATCATCACGGCACATTCCAGCGCCTTGCTCGGCCCCAGTGCGGCCCTCTTGCTCAACGCCACCAAGCATCTGGCAGGCATCGACCACGACGTGAAACTCATCCCACAAGCCATGATTGAGCCCATCCAAAAGACCAAGGTCAACTTCCTCCATGGCAACAACCCGCGTTTGCACACCGATGAGGTGTTGGTCGCCATTTCGATGCTCAGCCTTTGGGACGAAAACTGCAAGAAAGCCCTTGCCTGCTTGCCTCAACTCGATGGATGTCAGGTGCATAGCACGGTAATGTTAAGTGAGGTAGACCAAAAAATCTTCAAAAAGCTCGGCATCGACTTGACTTGCGACCCTGTTGCGAAGAAATAATGGTTTTTCTCACGCAGAAATCGCTTTTTTCTCACGCAGAAATCGCAGAATTAAATGAACCATCCGGCTACAAATCTCGTTGATTTGCGCTTCTGCGATTTCTGCGGGTTCTGCGTGATACAATTTCAGTAAGCTCGAATTGCCCTAACAAAGAACTCGTTGTCTTTCACCGAGTCGCTGATAACGATTTCGCCGTCCTGCAAGCGTACGGCAGCTGCGCCTCGTGTGCCCGTTTCGGTGCTCGACCAATAGGTTTTGCCTTCCAAGATCGGGTAGCCTAACGAATCCAGAGTGGCATTCACAGCATCTTGGTTCATAAGAAGATAGCGCATCTCAGTGGTCGAAGGCAGATACCATTGCCTATGATTAATCAACCGATAGGAATAATAGATGAAATGCCAAGTGTTTTTCATGTGGGTCCATTGGATGGCCGGAAAATAATCAAGGTCATAATTCGCCATCACTATGTTGGTGTTGTTCCAGCCTTCGTAAGGGTTGGTGGCTCCCGTCTCGATAAGGGTATAGCTGTGCACACACCAAGGCAAAACGGTATCTTCAAGACTGACCATCAGTCCGTTATAAGCACCATAGGTATAAAACACGACCCCTTTCAAAGTATCGTTTTCGAAGACATCACCAATTTCGTAAGTCGGCTGATAAGGTATGTGAGGCTCAACACCTTGGGGCGAATCTTTTTTCGCGCAAGCGGCTAAAACCACAAGCGAAGCCGTCAAAAACCAAAATCCTTTCATAAAGCCATCGTTCATTATCGGACAACAATTCTCCCGCCGTCAAAAACGGGAACTTTTGCGACACGATTTGTTTCAAGACAGAACCGTACATCGTCACCAAACCCCAACGAAACCAAACGTTTCAAATGGAAACAACCCGAAAGCGCTTCGCAAAGACAATCCTTGTTTTGGGAGTAAAATCGACTTAACAAACAGCCCAAATCATCGGTCTCGACTTCGGTTTTCTGGCCTAACGATGCTATCAGCATTCCGGCACATAGGCCGTCGTCCAAGGAAAAACGGCCTTCGGTGCCGGCGCAGACGATGGCAACATCGCGGCTGCCATAGTGCGACAGCCCTACAAGATCAGGTGCAGGGCTGTCGCATTGCGGCAGCCGAAAAATGTAATCCGAAACCGCCTCCGCATTCCTGAAACACGCCAAAACCACCCCTTCGGCACCTTTCACGTTATTCATTGCAACAGTGCCGTTGGTGGTGGTCAAAATGACGGTTTTCCCACTTACTTTATCTTCCGTGTATTCCAACGGCGAGTTACCCATATCGAAGCCGGCAATCTTCAGCGCGTTGCGTTCGCCGCCGCGAAGGGTTTTGGCCGCATCGCATTGAGCATAAACGCTTTGTGCCTCCTCGACGGTTTTCACTGGGATGACTTCGCACGCACCATTGACCAAGGCCGTTGTAATGACACTCGTGGCCCGCAGTACATCAATCACAACGGCAGTTTGGCCGCTGAAATCGGCACCTTGGGCTTGTTGGGCGGTGGGAATGACACTGATTTTCATGATTCATTCTTCTGGGATTGTCCTTCAAACAAGAAATCTACCAAAACTCTTATTTCAAAACCAAATATCTATCGTTGATTTTCATTGGATTATAATTCCAGATTTTGATAGATTTAACTACGTTGAATACTGCGTATTTCTTGCGAAACAATCCATAAACATCAAATTCCCAAAGAAATGTTCAGTCCCTGAGCCGTGCGGACCAAGTCGCTGTCGATCGTGACGAGGTTGGGCTTGGAGACGGCCTCCTTGAGCGGCACGGCAATCAGATTCGGGTGATGGTAAGCCACCATCTGGCCGAACTGCCCGTTAAGGACCATTTCGAAAGCCTTCACGCCAAACTCAGCCGACAAAACGCGGTCGTATGCAATCGGCACGCCGCCGCGTTGCAAGTGGCCAAGGGTGGTTTCGCGCATGTCGTGGGTGAAGCCAGCCGCCTTCATCTCCTCGATGAAACGCCGACCGATGCCGCCCAATTTCTTGTTTTCGTAGCCCACCTCCTTGCTGATTTCAAACACCTGCTGGCCGTCTTTCGGGCGAGCGCCTTCCGATGCCACCACCACGGCAAAGCCACGATCGTGGTTGAAACGCTGCTCCAAACGGGCCTTCACCACATTGATGTCGTAGGGGAATTCAGGCAAGAGGCAAACCTCGGCGCCTCCGGCAATAGCTGAATGCAAGGCAATCCAGCCAGCATCGCGACCCATCACTTCGAGGACGAAAACGCGGTTGTGCGAAGCTGCCGTAGTGACGAGCTTATCGACAGCCTCTGTCGCGATTTGCACTGCGGTTTGGAAACCAAAGGTGCATTCGGTCATCGAAAGGTCGTTGTCGATGGTCTTGGGCACGCCGATGATGTTCAGGCCCTTCTCGTAGAGCTTTTGCGAGATGCGTTGCGAGCCGTCGCCGCCAATGCTGATGACCGCATCGATGCCCATGTATTGCAGTTTGCGAATCATCTCATCGCTACGGTCGACGGTGCTCCAAGTGCCGTCGGCATTCTTGACAGGCCAGTTGAATGGGCCGCCCTTGTTGGTGGTTTCGATGATGGTGCCGCCACGGAAATGGATGCCGCGCACGGACTCTGGCGTCAACCTGACGACTTCGGTAGGCTCCCAAAGGATGCCATTGTAGGCTTGGATGCTGCCGAGAACCTCCCAATCCTTCTCTTGGGCGGCTCTCTTGACGATGGCGCGGAGCACGGCGTTGAGGCCTGGGCAGTCGCCGCCACCGGTTAAAACAAGTAGTCTTTTCATATTCAATGTGTAATTTAATTCAAGATTTAAAATTCAAAATTCAAAAATTTAACCATTAGGCGAATTGACTGCGTTGACAAATTCCATCGCAATGACAAAAGTCGCCATCTTGTATTTCTCATCATCTTTCCAATTGTGCGATTTAAGTAATTCGACACGCACATAACCATTCGTTCCGACTTGAGCGAAGCAAGCTGAATATAAGTGTGTATCCGATCTCAACTTTTCGCCAATCGGTTCGCCTTCAGGGATTAACTCGGAATAGGAATCGTTGTATTTCGGGTCGTTCCTGAACTTGAGGAGAAGGCTGTTGTATCGCTTAATGGCAAGAGCTTCGTCACTCCCCATCTCGTGCCAGAGGTCCATCTCATACACCTTGTCTCGACTATTATCCAAAACGACCACCTTGACGGGAAGGTCTTCGAACAAACCTTCCAATACATTGGGGGCATCCGTCTCCCGAAATCCTTTTTCCTTCAGTCTCGCGAACATTTCCGCCTTGGTTCCGTCGATGGGAATGCCCATAAACTCCACCACCTTTTGGGCGTAGGAAGTCGTGGCAAGGAGGATGAATAGAGCGAAAAACAATGGTTTTTTCATGGTTTTTTGGTTATCTTCCCCAAACTCGTTTGATGCGGCCAGCCAATTTGCTGATGGCACGATCCACATCCCTTTGGCGGGTCCAAGCACCACGGTTTGAGGAACGGCACGAGACCACGGTCTTGCCCGTCATATAGTCCTCGAAACTGACGCTGAGCACGGATTCTTTTTCGGTGGAGGTGGCGGAATACTTTGCCAGAAGGAGTTTCCCTTTTTGCTCGCTCGTCAGGTCGTTGATGCGTTGCGAGCCTACCATTTGCAAGCGCGTTGATTCGATGGCATCGTAAATGCCCGGCTCGATTTCGATGTCAGTCGTTGTGCCGAAACCGTTTTTGGCTTGAACCAATGAAGCGTACTCATACTTGTTGAGGTTCACGCCTTTGGCAATCATAGTCTTGTCCGTTGAGCAGGAGCTTAAAACGAGTGCTCCCAAGAGGACGATGAGGTAGGTTTTTAATGTTTTCATAGTTTTAGGTATTTATTTATCACAATTGTAAATCTTCAGTTATGCCACTTTCAGCAAATCAAGTATGGAATACACCCTTGTCATATTCTCAAACGTAAAATACTGGTCGTCGAGCACCATCCACTTCTCGCGTTCTTTTACCGGCATTTGCTTGATGTCGGGGAAGAACGAAACAGGAATGATGATGGCTCTTCCGTCGGTCAGTCTTACCATCATCTTACCACGATAGGTGGTGAAATCCAAATCTTTGATGCCGATGGTTACATTTTTCATCTTACACATGGCTTTGTCCTCCAATTGTTACTTTTCTATGTTGATTGAAACGGTTTTTTCTCCGTTGAATGCCTTGGTTACCTGCTTATTGATAAAATCCCAGTGACGATTTATTGCTGCCACTATCATCTCGTTTTCCTTTGTCGAAAGGGTTGACTCGGCAATCTCTACACATTGTTTTCCTTCAGACTCTATCCAAATCTTGGCAAGGGACGTTTGGTGGCGTTTCCCCTTCTTAAACACATGGATGTGTCTGCGATTGTCGTTCGCATCAAGCGAGATAGCCACCAAAATGAACGTTTTCAAGAATGCCAATTGTCCCATAACCAATCTGATTGTTGCCTTCTATTTCAAATTCAAAGCAATCTGCAATTCATCCAACTGCTCCTGAGCAATCGGAGCGGGCGAGCCGCTCATCACGTCGCGGCCGGCGTTGTTCTTCGGGAAAGCGATGAAGTCGCGGATGCTGTCAGCACCACCGAAGAGCGAGCAGAGACGGTCGAAGCCGAAGGCCAGGCCAGCGTGAGGCGGTGCGCCATACTCGAAGGCACCCATCAGGAAGCCGAACTGCTCCTGCGCCTTCTCGTCGGTGAAGCCGAGCGTGTGGAACATCTTGTTCTGCAAAGTGCGGTCGTGGATACGGATGGAGCCACCACCGACCTCCACACCATTCATTACGATGTCGTAGGCGTTGGCGCGGATGTCGCCCCACTTCGTCGGGTCGTCAAGCAAGGCCTCATCTTCGGGTTTCGGTGCGGTGAAGGGATGGTGCATAGCATAATAGCGTTGCGTTTCCTCGTCCCATTCCAAAAGCGGGAAGTCGATGACCCACAGCGGTGCGTATTCATCGGGCTTGCGCAGGCCGAGTTGGTTGCCCATCTCAAGTCGCAAAGCGTTGAGTTGTGTGCGGGTCTTCATAGCCTCGCCGCAAAGGATGAGCATCAGGTCGCCAGGCTTGGCACCGAACTTGTCGGCGATAACTTTCAAGTCTTCAGGCGTGTAGAACTTATCCACAGACGACTTGAACGTGCCATCCGAGTTGTATTTGATATACACCATACCGCCAGCACCCACCTGTGGACGCTTCACAAACTCGGTGAGCGCGTCAAGTTGCTTGCGGGTGTATTCCGAGCAGCCTTCGGCATTGATACCGACAACCAATTCAGCATTGTCGAAGAGGCCGAATCCCTTGCCTTTCACCACGTCGTTGAGTTCCACGAACTTCATCCCAAAGCGGATGTCGGGCTTGTCGGAGCCGTAGTATTTCATCGCGTCGTGCCAGGTCATACGCGGGAATTGGTCGAACTCGAGGCCTTTCATCTCCTTGAAAAGGTGCTTGGCCAAGCCCTCAAAAGTGTTCAAAACATCCTCTTGTTCCACAAACGACATCTCGCAGTCGATTTGCGTGAACTCGGGCTGACGGTCGGCGCGAAGGTCCTCATCGCGGAAGCAACGCACAATTTGGAAGTAGCGGTCCATACCGGCCACCATCAGCAGTTGCTTGTATTGCTGCGGGCTTTGTGGCAGGGCGTAAAACTCGCCAGGATTCATACGGCTTGGCACCACGAAGTCGCGGGCACCTTCAGGCGTGCTCTTGATGAGCATCGGGGTCTCGATTTCAAGGAAGTTGAGATTGCTCAAATAGTTGCGCACAAGCATCGCCATACGATGGCGCAATTCAAGGTTTTGGCGCACGGGATTACGGCGAATATCCAAATAGCGGTATTTCATACGAAGGTCGTCGCCGCCGTCGCTGACGTCCTCAATGGTGAAGGGCGGGGTCTTGCTGCCGTTGAGCAGTTTGAACTCGCTGACTTTCAGTTCAATTTCTCCCGTTGGCATATTCGGGTTTTTCGATTCACGTTCAATGACGGTGCCTTGGGCCTGAATCACGAACTCGCGCCCGAAGGAGCGGGCTTGTTCGAGGAGTTTCGGGTCGCTGCTGCCATCCAAGAAGAGTTGGGTGATGCCGTAACGGTCGCGGAGGTCAATCCAAACGAGGGAGCCTTTGTCGCGGGTGCGCTGCACCCAGCCGGCCAATGTCACTTGCTTGCCGGCGTCGGCAAGACGAAGTTCGCCACAAGTATGCGTTCTGTACATATTCTCTGATTTAAAGATTTATTATTTCAAGATTTAAAGATTTGTCTAATGAACGGAACTGCAAAAGTAGTAAAAAAACAATCCTAATTTTCAAACTACGGCTTGCATAAGACTTTCTTTCACAAAAGCGTTGAGCGAAATGCCTTCTTCTTGGGCTTTGGCTGCAACTTTTGCGTGGAGTTCAATGGGAATGCGGATGTTGAAACTGCCTGTGTATGACTTATGTAGGGGAAGTCCCTTCTCTTTGCAGAAAGCGATATAGTCTTCCACGGCATCGATGAAGTCTTTCTTCAATTCGGCGAGTGTGCTGCCTTCGTAGGTCACCAAAGTTCCCTTGTCCAAACCGAGCACTTTTCCATAGAGGGTGTCGCTATCGAGTTCGGCCTCTATGCTTCCAATGAATCCTTTGTATTTTAGTGTATCCATTTTTATATGAGTTTGTTTTCTGTCAGATAGTTCACGATGTCTTTCAAGGCTTTTTCCTTGACGATGTTGGCAGGATGAGGTTTGTGTGCCAAATATTGTAATTGCTTATCTTTGTTATAGAACCTCACTCTCGATCCTGATGTTTTTCCTTTGTCATCTTTCTCAAAACCAAGTTGAAGAAGGACGGTTTCCAATTCGGCGAAAGTGAAGTCCTTGGGCAGGCGGCACATCCTCTCTATCAGTTTTTCCTTTTTGGTCATTGTGCAACTGTTTTTCGGTTGCAAAGGTAATAACTATTCTGGAACACAACAGAATCACATTGATTATTTCATTATCTTTGCCGCCTAATCACCTAAAACAACCATCAATTATGAAGAAAATCATCTTTGTTTTCATTATGGCTTTTGCGACAATTACATTGATGGCGCAACAAACAGCCGAACTTACAGAAGCCTTGGACAGCCTTGTCGTTACTGATATTGACGGTGGTTTTGTAAGGGCCAAATTCAACTATGGTTACGACGGCAACAAACGCCTGAACCAAGTCATTTTCTCGAAAGTGGAAGAGTTCTCCACCGACTTGCATTATTCCGAAAAATGGCACTACGACTACGATGACAACAATCGCTGCCTTTCCTTTTCCTACTGGAATTGGGAAAACAACGACTGGTTTCTCCATCAGAAGACGGACAGCGTTTTCGACAATGCGGGCAACTGCGTTTTCGTATCTGAATTTCGGTGCGCTGAAATCGGAGCAGGACATTCTTATAACCGATTGGAATATGATTATGAAAACAACAAGTGCGTTGAGTATAGAGCATACAGCCGTAGCGAGTCTGACACGACTTGGGTACCTTACGAACGATTGAGATGGGAATATGACGAACTGGGCTGTTTGACGATAGAATTCCGTGACTTTACCGAGGGCAACAACTGGAAGCCCTTTAGCAAACTGGTTTACACCTACGACGACCAGCACCGATTGGTTTTGGAGGAATATTTCCTTTGGAACGCCAACACGGGCAGTTGGGATTCGGGAGAGAGCACTTCCGAATATGAATACAACACGGACGGCTTGCTGTTGAGGAAATTTGAATTTTCAAACACAAACGGCATAGAAACCGAGACCGAAACAAAATATCTTTATGATGAGCGCAACAATCCCATTTGGTATTATTACCGCCGTATCACGCTTCCTGATTTCATCTGGGAGCAAGACACCATCGAATTTGCTTATAATGAACACGACAGCCTCGTTTGGAAATTGGAGAACTTCACCCATCACAATGGCGCCGCGATAGACCATCCTGTGCTATACGAATATGAGCGTGACGAGCAAGACCGCATCGTTGCAGAAACCTGTTACGACAATTGGGCGAGTGGACAACAGCCTCGCTTCAGGTACGAAAACACTTATGACGAACAAGGCCGCGTTGCTATGAAGCGCTGCAAAAGATACAGTATGATCGATGGGGCGTTGTTGGGCGATTCCTATGTGGAATATGAGTTTGACGACCAAGGAAACTTGGTTTCAGAATGGGAAGTTTATCAGGACTATTATTTTCAGAACTATTTGGATTTCTATTTCAGACAGGGTTTTGACTATAACACACCGTCTGACAACATATTAGGGCTGGAAAGGGCTTGGAATGATTTCATTGGTTTTATGACCGACCACGAATTCCGTATGGTACTCGACGGCAATCCATATTATTGGACAAACGACCATTTCCCGATTCATCACAAATGGGAATCAGGGGTTTGGAGGTTCAGCGACCCCAATTTGCCCGACATCATCTCGCCTGTTAATGCAGACGTGGCATTGTATTATTCCAAGCATTATGAAAACCTTCCCGAAGCATCCAGTTCCCCCGCTCGTGTTTTCAACATCGAAGGCGGTTTGGCCGTCGAATGTGATGAGCCTGCTGATATTGTGGTCTACGATATGCTCGGTCGTGCTGTGGCACAAAAGAGGCAGGTTTTGCATAGCGAGTTTTGCCTCAAATCAGGCCTTTATGTAGTGAAAGTCGGCGAAAGGGCAATGAAGGCGGTGGTGAAATGATTTGCAAGAATTGATAATCCTTTTGGATTGTCGTAAAGGAGTGTTTTTTTGTAAACACTTGAGCAAATTGAGTTTACATATTATCAACATCGAAAAACCCAGAAAACTCGGAAATACATTTTTCGTCTCTTCCGTTTCTTCCGATGTTCAATAATAATAGATATGTCCCGTTTAAAAATGTAGTTCGTGATCCGTTACTTATCTCGCCGAAATAAAATTGAAAATCTTGGGAAAAAACAATTGAAAATCTTGGGAATTATCGTTCCAACAATTCAACATTAAAACAACTCAACAATTAAACAATTTCTTACCTTTGCAGCCGTGATTCGGAAACTGAAATATCTGCTTTTTTGCCTCGCGATGCTGCTCACGGCCTTCCTCGCGCAGCGTTGCGCCAATGCGGTGGCTCCCACGGGTGGACCTCAGGATACCACGCCTCCCGTGGTTGTGGAAGCTGTGCCCGAAAACCATAGCATCAATTTCATCGGGAAGAAGATTGAAATCACTTTCGACGAATATGTCACCTTGGAAAACGCCAATCAGAACGTGATGATTTCGCCACCATTGAGCGAGAAACCCGACATCAAACTGAAGAACAAGACCGTAATCATAAAGTTCAAGGAGACTTTAGCGTCTAACACGACCTACACCATCAACTTCGGCGCGGCCATCAAGGACTTGCACGAAGGCAACCAATTCAAGGATTATGTGTACAGCTTTTCGACCGGCGACCACATCGACACGCTCCAAATCGCGGGAAAACTGCTCACTGCCGAGGACAAGAAGCCCGTTGAAGGTGCTTACGTTTCGCTCTATGCCGCCGACCGCGACAACCTTGATTCGTTGCCTTTGAGCACCAAGCCTAACTACATCACCAAGACCGACAAGGAAGGCCATTTCCGCCTCAATGGATTGGCCGACAAGAGGTATCTGGTTTTCGCCCTCAAAGATGTGAACTCCAACCTTTTCTTCGATTTGCCGAATGAAGAAGTGGCGTTTTTGGATTCGTTGGTGCCAGCCTCCTATCCGCAAACTTCGAGGCCGCAAGTGGTGGATACGATGGCAACGGATAGCATTTTATTGATTAATGATAGCTTGTTATTATTTAATGACTCCTTATTGATTAATGATACCGCTCAACTGAGACCCGATTCCGCCATCATCATTCAGAAAGACACAGTGCCCCAGCGCATTTTCGACCAAAACGCCTTGAACCTCACGCTTTATATGTTCACGGAGGTTGACTCTACGCAGGTGCTTTTGGAGAAGAAGCTCGTCGAAGAAGGATTGCTGCGATTCGTGTTCCGCCATCCCGCCAAGGAAGCCGTCGTGATGACCCCCGAAATGCTGCCCGACACTTTCAATCTCGTCTCGCTGCACTCGCCCGACCACGACACGATCAGATGGTATTTCACACCCAACGTGAAAGACAGCCTTTGGGTGCATGTGAAACACGACACATTGATCAACGATTCCTCGCGCTACAGCTTGAAATTCAAGGAGTCGGGGGGAAACAGAAGACGGAAACGCGAGCCCGAAAAACTGAAAGTCAAGAACAATTTGGTTGGCCAGACAGGATTGATTCCCGGCCAATACCTCACTTTGGTATTCTCCGAGCCCATCGTCGACTACCAAATGCGCGATTCGGCAGTCTTCAAACGCGACTCGATTGCACACTACAACGAACTTGCTTTCGAGAAAGTCGACGAAGAAGGACTGGAATACCGGTTGGTGAACCCTATTGCGGTCGACACCAACTACGGTTTCGAGATTCCCGACTCGGTGTTTTTCGGCATCCGAGGCCGCACGAATGAGCGTATCAAGGCTGACTTCCACATCTTGAAAGACGACGAATACGGCAACATCTACATCACCGTGGTCCCGCCCGAAGGCATCAGACAAGTCATCGTGCAACTCACCAACGAGAGCGGCAAAGTGCTGAAGCAAGAAACCATTACGAAAAGACAAGAGGTGATGTTCGACTACCTGATGCCCGCCAAATACAAACTCCGCGCCATCCTCGATGCCGACGGCAACGGCAAATGGAGCACGGGCAACTACCATTGGCGCACGCTGCCCGAAACCATCATCGATTACAAAGACCCCTTGGAAATCAAGGCCGGCTGGGACATCGACTTGGATGAAGCCTGGGAACTGTAAACCGAACAAGCCATGAGACAATTCCGGATAAGAATCCCTATCGCATTGATTGTCATTGGTTTGGCTTTGTTTTTCCTCCAGCGCAAATATATGGACGAATACCCCACCCATATTCACGCTTGGGCCTCACAAGACCATTATGCCCTTGCGCTCGGTTTCATCAACAACGGCTTCGACCTGTTCCATCCCGAAACGATGATTTACAACAAACAATTTCCGGGCTACTGGAAAGAACCCTCCGAAAGCACCATTACCGCAGCCGACTTCCCCATACATGAATACACTACCGCCCTGCTGATGCAACTTCTTGGCACCACCTCGCCTTGGGTCTTCCGCCTATGGACGCTGCTTTGGGGCCTGATAGGGCTGATGTTCGTCTACAGAACGGCTTGGTTGCTCACCCATAGTTTTTCCAAATCACTGCTTGTCAGTTTTTTGGCTTTATGTTCGCCCGTCTTTGCCTACTATAGCAACGGTTTCCTGCCCAGCATTCCAGCCTTCGCCTTGGGTGTGGTTGGGCTTTGGCATTATCTCCTGTTTGCCCAAACCGGACAACGCAAACGCTTCAACAAGGCCATCGCCTTCCTGACCCTTTCGATGCTGATACGCACCACCTTCGCCATCGAGCTCATCGCCATCCTTTGCTTCGAGTTGTTGCGCATTTTCCGCAAAGAGAGCACCTTCGTCGACAAGCTGCCCGCAGTGACGCTTTCGGCAGGCGCATTCATCGCCTATTTCATTTGGAACCAACATCTTCGCGATATGTACGGCACCATTTTCCTGAGTCAGCTTTTGCCGCCGGAAGACTTTCAGGATGCCAAAGAGCTCATCGCCGACACCTACCACAAATGGACTTTCCACTATTTCCAACGCAGCCAATATGTGATTTTCGCCGTCATGATGGCTTTGGCGCTTTGGTGTGGCTCCCGAAACAGGAAAAAACCTTCCGAAAGTGAGGGCAAAAAGCCCTTGTCATACTGGTGGTTGGTGGCCGTTTACGCCTTTGGCTGCTTGCTTTTCGGCATAGCGATGATGCAGCAAATGCCTTTCCACGACTATTACCTTCTGGACACGTTCTTCCTGCCCGTGCTGATGGCGGCCATGCTGTTGCTCAGGGCCATCACCCTGCGCCACCTTACGGCCAAGGTTGCAGGCTTGGTTGCTGCAACAGTCCTTTGCATTACATGGTTTCAAGGGGTCAGGACGACGCAAGAGGAACGGCGCAAGGTTGAATACGACGGCCTCATCTCATACCTCAACTACAAGGACTCCGACCTGCTTTTGGACTCGCTCAACATACCACGAGACGCCAAAATACTCTGCCTCTACGGCTTTGCCCAAAACGGGCCTTTCATCCAAATGGGGCGCAAAGGCTTCACGGTGATGACGGACGACGAGGAACTGCTCAAAAAAGCCTTCACTTGGGACTATGACTACATCGTCATCGAAAACGGGAAATTCACGAAATACCTCGAAACGCGCCGCGAGCTGCTCTCGAAGCTGAAGAAAATCGGAGGCAACAAAGGCATCAGCGTTTGCACCCCGACCAACAACTGGATTTACCAAGTGGACTGGCAGTTTTTCTACCCATTGGAATGAACGCTCCCCTATTCCACATCGGGGAGGATGACCACCCGCATCCCGACGAAGGCATAGTTTTCCTTCAGGTCGTCCAAGTCGTTGTTGCGCAGGCGGATGCATCCCTCGCTGCCGCGCCCCGGCACCGAGCTCTCGTTGTTGGTGCTACCGTGGATGCCGATGCCCGTGAATCCGGGCGTCTTGAGGCGCATGAACCAATTGCCATACGACAAGATGGAGCCACGCCCGTCGCCGAAGTCGTGATGCCAATTGGAAGCGTCCACAATCTCAGTGATGACAAACGGATTGTCGGGAGTACACTCAGGCGTGCGCATGTCGCCTTTCTTCTGCTTCTGGCCCTTGTTGAGCGCGACGCAAACGGGGTAATGCACGCGACGAACCGTATCGCCATCTACCACCTCGCAAACATAAAGCCGATATTCAGGCTTGGAAATGAGGATGAAACAGTTCTTTTTGTCAACAACTTCGGAATAAATCACGGCAGTGTCGGTGATGATGGTGTCGGTTGCACAGGTTTCAATGGGAGCACTAATGGGCGCATTCTCTTTTTGCTGCCCTGATGAGCCACACGACGGCGCGATGAACAGGGCCGCCAACAGACTGAATATGATGGTCATTTCTTTCATGGTATTTCAAAACGGTGTGCAAAAATAGTGATTTTCACCGACACGGCAACAATTATCGCCGTGGATTGCGGCGGATAAACATCGGCGAATACGAATATACAACGTCGAATTATGCGAATTAAACGAAATCGAAGATTGGCTTACGCAGAATCGGAGATTTGTTTTTACACGAATGGCCACGAATGAACCACAAATTTCCATTAATTTTTGGCATCGGCAGAATGCATTGTCGGCATTTGCGTCCCCGCAAATGCATTGGCGATATCGTTACACACCGTTTTTTTCGGCAGGGGTTCACACCGCCTGCCTGCATTGCCGTCACCCCGTCGGGGTTCACCGCGTGCCAAACAAAGTCACGGAGTGACGCAGGAAATTAGGCAGGGGTGGAATGCAATGAAACCCCTGCCGACAAAAAGCGAAACCCTACCGAAAAAAACAATACCCGGCAGTTTGATTGCTCAGGGACTGTCGGGACTTAACGATGCAAAAATACAAACTTTTTTGAAAGTGCAAGAGCTTCCCAAGAAAAAATCAGATTTTCATGACTTTGTTGCTGACCTCAACCACATGATTCATTCCATAAAGCAACGCATTGGCATCAACATTCATCCATTGGAAGAGTTGCATAATACGCATATAGCAAAACATAACACTTTGTGTATCAATCTTTCCGTCATTACCAAAGCATATTGGTTCGTGATGTGCAATTCTATTACGCATATTGTTAATGACATCCAACGCATTAAAAACAAATGCATTATCATATTGGAATTGCGGGGTCGAAGTCGGCTTGTTCGGAAATATGTTTAGCAAGCAACGCCCTGACAATCTGTATTGAACATTATTGAACATGAATTTCCAAACGCCAAACTCCATCTCAGCCAGCAACTTGGTATGGCTATATCTCTGACACCGAACCAACCCTTCGTATCCCTTTTTGATGATTTTCCGAGTACCCTCCACTCGAGGATCGGTATCAAACCGTCCACCGGGCAACACGAAATCGCGTAGCCAATCATTCCCAAAATTAGCCTTCATCTCCTTATTGATCTTGTTTCTCAATGTCACCTCAAAACAACTGATTATCGCATACATTTCTTGCGACAGCTTTATGTTGTAGCGATACAACGCCATGGCTCGTTTGGTGTTGTTCGCACACGCCGAGACATAACGGCACATCCGTTCAGGAGAAATTACATCCACAAATTCGCCATACTTCATCCTAAGCATTTTTAAGCACGGCAAAATTAAACAAAACGACAAAACAACAGCTTTTTCTTTCTATTTAGGATTTCCCCAGCACCGCCCCATCCCTTGGGACGGCATATCAGTAAGCAGGCGACATCACTCACAGCGTATGACCATACGGCTGCCGCAAATAGTGAGATTCGACGACGTGAAACGTGGCTGACGCATACCAACACATCGGCAGGGGTTCACACCGCCTGCCTGCATTGCCGTCACCCCATCGGGGTTCCCCGCGTGCCAAACAAAGTCACGGAGTGACGGTGGATATTAGGCAGGGGTGGAATGCAATGAAACCCCTGCCAAAAACAAACGAAACCCCTGCCGAAAAGACACATCCCTGCCGATTATCGTTCATTCCCGCATTGCAAATGCTGATATTCACGGTTTATGAACGAGAGATTGCGGGTCTTCGCCCGCAATGAAGGTTCCGCTTTCGCGGAATGAGGGTTCCGCTTTCGCGGAATGAGGGTTCGCCCGCAATGAGAGTCGCGTGGGATGAGGGGCGACCCCAACGGGGTCATACTCCATTATCCGTAGGTCGCGACCTACGGCAGCACCCCGACTGGCAGCACCCCGACAGGCATACGGACATCTTACGCGGCTGCCGCAATACGATCATTCGGCTGCCGCAATGCGACAGCCCTACAAACCCAACCCTATATGGCTGTCGCATGGTTGCTGAGCCTGCCGAAGCAACGTGGCAGACGCAACACGCCAAAACACAAAAAAAAGACGGCCCTCAAAAATGAAGGCCGCCTTGTCGTATGGGTTGAACGTATTGCCGGTTTTTATGGCTCATAGGTGTACGGGCTTTGGCTGATGTAGCCTACAGTGCCGCCGATGGTCACCGTGCCGCAAGTGCCATTCTTGCCAGGACCGATGCTATAGGGAGCATTCGCGCCTCTCGTAGCTGTTACACGAGTCACTGTATTATCAATGGTAATGTTACCACCAGTGGTTTCTCCATAGGAGTCATAGCCGCCACCGATGCCAGCAGCATATCCTCCACCTGTAGCGGTAACCGTGCCACCTTTAATCCATATATTACCAAAACTAGTGTCTTCTCCACCTCCAATGCCAGCAGAATTACGTCCACCAGTAGCAGTAATCGTGCCACTTTCAATCTGGATATTACCACATGATTGATAAGCAGAGCCACCAATGCCAGCACCACTCCAATCTCCACTATATCCAGGAATAGTGCTTGCGTTAAGAGAGCCTTCACCACTGATAATCAATGTTTTTCCTACGGGAACGTAAACACCCGGATAATCACATTCGAATCCTTTCACAGTGTTTGCGCCTTCAAGGATGATGGTAGCATCACCCTCGCACGTGATACCAGCATATCCAAAGTAACTCCAAGTACCATTGCCATTGATGTTTACATTCCTCAATGTCACTTGGGCACCATCGGCAATAGAAATCTGCAAATTGTGTGTAAGGGTTCCTGTAAGCACGTCACCGTCCTGCGCTGTATAGGAGTTTCCATCAATGTTAGCAAGATCAACGGCAGCGCTGTTTTCAACCTCAATTCCACTATTGATATAACCATTGTTTGTAATGCTATAGGAACCAGCAACATTGTATGATTTGTCGCCAATGTTGACAGTGAAACCTTCAATGGCATCATTTTGCGGCAGCAGGATGGCCCATTTTTCGGTCCCGCTCTCCGAATAGAGGGTGATGGCACCATTGGTGTTTGTCACTGGAGTGATGCCAGGCGTTTCAAAATCGACGGTGGCAGTGGTCAACATATTCGATATGGTAACGGCATCAGTTGTGGCATCCGTGAGGCCAAACTTCACCAAGGCGCACTTGTTCCTCAATGTGGTGGAATAGGTGGCGCTGCCATCGGTATATTTATCTGTTGAGCGTCCGTAGGAAAGCACGGGCAGATTGCTGCTTTGGTCGGCAATGCTGACGGTGAACGATACAGTTCCAACCGCAGGCGATTGCGGACCCTTGCCGCCCAAGAAATAGAAGTGCAGGTAGTCGCTGGTGCTGGGCGATTGGATGCCACCGGTGAAAGCACCATTATTATAGGTCAATGTGCCGACAAATTGGCCGTCGTTGCCCACATACAGAATGTCTTCATTGGTGAAAACGTATGCTCCCACGCCGGGTTCGATATGATGACGACCACTGCCGTTATCCACGTTCACGGTGATGTAGACCATTCCGTCATTGGCGTTGGGCGTGGCGGGTGTTTCCTGTTTCTTGCACTGGCCCAGAGAGAGCACGAGTGCCATTGCGATGATGATTGCGTTAAGTTTTTTCATTTTGATAGTGTCATTTTACTTGTTCATTTTCCGTTTTTTAAATGCGTATGCAGCGCCAGCCGCTGCCATGATGAATAGACCGCCGCCAAGCGGGGCGTCGTTTCCGAATTGCTCGGTGCCAATGTTGTAGGCTCCGCTTGTGCCGCTGCCAAACTGTTCGGTCGCGACGCTGTAGCCGCCTTGCGAGCGGTGCTTCAACATTGCGCCAGTGCCGTTTTGCTCCTTGTAAGGATTCTTCAGCAGCCCGTGGTTGATGACTTGGGCGTTCACGGGAGCGGCCTGAAGCATCAGTGCAGCCAGCCCAAGCGAAAACATCAACGATTTCTTCAAATGTTTGAATTTCTTCATTTTAATTGTTGTTATAGGGATTTCTAATTATCAAGAATTTGAGAATTTAAGAATTTTCTAATTTGTTGATTATATGAATTTTATTGAATTTAAGATAAAAATTGCAGGCAATTTATAGAAATGCCCTTATGTTGTTTTGAAAAATGATTCAAGGCACAAGCCCATAAGGCATCCGGCTTTTGGCCAAATGCCCGTATGTTGTGCAATAAAAATCGTAACTTGTTGATTATCAGATATATTGATGGGGGGGGTAATGGCATAATCTTTTGCCGAAACCGACAAAACATAATTTATTGGATTATATTTCAAGCAAATACAATTCATACCCCTTGTGAAACAGGGCGCAAAAATACGAAAAATCCAATCCACGCAAGAAATTTTCTTTAAAAAACCCCAATAATGAATAATTTCCTACTTTTGCGGCATGGAAAAACAGATACTTTTAGGCAAGACCCCCGCCGAGATCCAAGAGGTGGTCGAGAAAATGGAACTGCCCAAGTTCGCGGGCAAACAGTTGGTGGACTGGATTTACCTTAAGCGTTGCGCCTCGTTTGACGGCATGACCAACCTCAGCAAGAGTGCAAGAGCCTTGCTGTCGGAACATTATGAAACAGGATTGAAGGCTCCCGTCAAGGAACAGTTGTCGACCGACGGCACGAAGAAGTACCTCTTCCCCGCCGGCGAGCATTTCGTGGAGGCGGCCTACATCCCCGACAGGGAACGCGCCACCTTATGCGTCAGCACGCAAGTGGGCTGCCAGATGGACTGCCTCTTTTGCGCCACGGGCAAGCAGGGCTTCCAGAAGAACCTCTCCGTGGCCGAAATCATGAACCAAATCCTCAGCCTGCCCGAGTTCGACACGCTCACCAACATCGTATTCATGGGCATGGGCGAGCCTTTGGCCAACTACGACAACCTGATGCGCTCGTTGGACATCCTCACGCAAGAATGGGCGCTCGGCTGGAGCCCCACGCGCATCACCGTCTCCACCTGCGGCCTCATTCCCAACATGAAACGTTTCCTCGAAGAGTCGAAATGCAACCTTGCCGTCTCGATGCACAGCCCCTTCCACGACGAGCGCCTCAAACTGATGCCCGTCGAGAAGACCTATCCCATCAAGGAGGTGATTCACGCCGTCAGGCAACACGACTGGCACGGACAACGCCGCCTGTCGTTTGAATACATCGTCTTCAAGGACCTCAACGCGAGCAAGGAACACATCAAGGAAATCGCAAGGCTGCTCGGCAGCACCCGTTGCCGCATTAATTTAATAAGGTATCACTCCGTGCCTAACATCCCGCTGAAAAGCCCCGACATGGCCACCATGACATGGTTCCGCGACGCGCTGAACGAAAAGGGCATCATCGCCACCATCCGCGCCTCGCGCGGACAGGACATCGACGCGGCTTGCGGACTGTTATCAACGAAAAACCTGTTATGAAAATTGTAGAGACGGTGCACGCACCGTCTCCAATCGTATCATATCGTCTTTTGGGGGGAATGAGACGGTGCATGCACCGTCTCTACAGAATTACAGCGACCGCAGCGAAACCGCGAAACCGCCGCAAGGCGCCATCCTCAGTTTCAATTCCGATTTGGCCGTCACCGTCTTTTTGGTGATGGTGTAGGCTTGTGGGTTGTAATGTTCGTCGGGAATGCCGCTGGCGTCTTTGGCATCACAGTAAATCGTGGCCTCGTATTTCACGCCAGGTTTCAGGAAATCCAGTTTCACCTTGACCTCACGGGCGTTTTCGTCGGTGATGCCGCCAACGTACCAAACATCTTTTGGAGTTGGAAGTTGATAGTTGTCAGTTAACAGTTGGATGTCGTCGGGAATGTCGTAAACGAATCGGGTGGCATTGGAGATAACGCCTTTCTTACCATCGGCCAGCGTGCCAACACCTTCGGCGGCCTTGTTCAATGTGGAGAGTTTCGGGTGACGCGCCGTCACAATGTATTCGCCGGGTTCGGCCATAAGATAAATGGATTGGTCCCAGTCGACGGCCACATCCTTTATGAACTGGAAGGCATCCATAAATGGTTCGTAGTGTTCGGGGAAGTCGGCGGCCATTTGCAGCGGCGAGTAGAAGGTCACGTAGAGGCCGAGTTGGTTGCAGATGGTGGTCTTCATCTTTCCGCCCCACGGCACGATTTTGCCCATATCGGTCTCGAAGATGCCGGGCGTGTAGTCCATCGGGCCGCCTTGCAGGCGCGTGAAGGGCAGGATGGTGGTATGTCCGGGATTGATGCGCTCGCGGAACTCGGTGCCCATCGCGCTCTCGTTGCCAATCATATTGGGCCAAGTGCGGCAAAGGCCGGTGGGCCTAACCGCCTCGTGCGAATTGACCATAATGTGGTGCTTGGCCGCCTCAACGATGGCGTAATGGTAATGGTTGTTGATGGGCTGGCTGTAATGGCCTTCGCCGAAGGGGATGATGGTGCCCACATAGCCGCCTTTCACGGCGTTGTAGCCGTATTGGTTCATCAGCGTGTAGGCCTTTTCCATCCAACGCTCGTAATTCACTGTGGATGCGCTACTTTCGTGGTGCATAATGAGGCGTATGCCCTTTTCGTGGGCGTATTTGTTCAAGGCGGGCAGGTCGAAATCGGGATAAGGTGTGAGGAAGTCGAAGACGAATTCCTTCTGCTTGCCGTACCAGTCCTCCCAACCGATGTTCCAGCCCTCGATGAGCAGCCCATCGAAGCCGTTGGCGGCGGCAAAGTCGATGTAGCGGCGCACGTTGGCGTTGTTGGCGCCGTGGGTGCCGTTGGGTTTGGCGTGTTCGTAGTCGGTCTGGCCGAGTTTCACCGAGGGGAAGTCGTTAGTGTAAGCCCAAGTGCTCTTGCCCGAAATCATCTCCCACCAAACGCCCATATATTTCACGGGGTGAATCCACGACACATCCTCCAAGGCGCAAGGCTCATTGAGATTGAGAATCAGGCGCGAAGCAAGGACATCGGTCGCCGAAGTGCAAACCATCACCGTGCGCCAAGGCGTGACGCAAGGGGCCTGGATGCGGCCTTTGTAGCCCGTGGCATCGGGGCAGAGGAAAGCGCGGAAGGTGTATGTTGAATTGTTGCGTTGTTGAGTTGTTGAATTGTTGTTCTGGGAACGATTCAACGATTCAACATTCAACGTATCAACAATCAAATCGAGGTGCATCGTGGGGAAGTCGAGCGTGGCGGCCTCGTGGATGTTGAGGTAAAGGCCGTCGTCGGTCTTCATCTGCAAGGCGGTTTGTACGCCTGTGGGCGAGAATGCCGTCCAAGGCCAGCCGCCGTCTTTGTGGCCCGCCTCCCACAAGTCAGGGATTTGCGACAGCCGCGACTCGGTGTAGTTGTATTCCTGCGTGTCCAAGTCGCCGGGAATCCACCAAGCCTTGTGGTCGCCCGCCATAGCAAACTCGGTCAGTTCTTCCTTGATCCAGAAGCAGACCAAGGCGTTCTCGATGGGGAACTCATAGCGGAAGCCGAGGCCGTCGTCGTAAAGGCGGAAACGGATTTGCATCACCGTGGCTTTGGTCTCGGTGGAGTGATCCATACTTTCCACAGAGCCAATGGGTTGCTCCAAGGTGACAAGCATTTCGTTGTAATGGTTGCGGATTTGCGCCTCTTCGCCCCATACGGGTTCCCAAGTTTCGTCGAAGGTGCTGTATTTCGTGTCTTTCAGCACAAAGGCGTGGGCGAGGGCGTCGCGCCATTCGAGGGTGAAGCCCATCTTCGAAGGCAGCACGACGGGTTTCCCTGCACGGTCAAGGGAATACTGCGGAATGCCGTCGACGACTTCGAATTTCAGTTCAAGTTGTCCGTCGGGGCTTTGCAGCTTGACGGGATTGTTGGCATAGGAGTTTGTGAAGATACCTAAGGCCAAGAGAATGAGGATAAAGGAAATTTTTTTCATAGTGATTTATGCGTTAAATTGTGAAACTATTTATCGAGTTTATGCTGTTTTGTTCCAAATTATGTCATTTGCAAAGACTTGGCTCAACACCTCGTCTTTTTTGATAATCCAATATTTGAAGCCTAACAATTCCTTGTCTATGGACAGTTCGTTTCTTATGGCTTTTTCATTTTCTGGGTTCGGATTTTCCTGATACGCTTTAATCAAATCGGTGAATCTATTGTAAACTCCTAATGCTTGTTGGAAAAATCGCTTTTCCTTAAAATTACGACCAATTCTGGTTCCATTATAGATTCTGTTCAACAATTTTTCGGTTTCTTTATGTTGTTCATCATCAACTTTTAATGCAAAAACGGCTTTATTATTTGATAAGTCCATACATTGCTCAATCTCATCTTCTATGTTAACATCTTTCGGGAGCAAAGTGTTGTCAAAAGAGTCGGATTTCTTTCTGTTGCAATAGCCACATCCCATATAGAGATTTTCCCAATCCTGAATCAGTTTGGGGTAATTGTGTTCGCTTTTATGATGCTCTATTTCAAAATCAGTGTCACGATTTCTTTCACACAAATAGCACTTGTCGTGTTGGTCTGACGACAATTGTTTCTTTACATCTTCTCCATCATATCTTGAAGTTGTGGTCAAAGAAGATGGGACATTAGGACTTTTAAATACTCTAATCATATTTACAAGTTCTTGAGTTTTTCGGCATTTTGAATCACGATTTGACGGAACTCGCCAACAATTAATGGAGAGATGGTTTCAGGTATTTTCTCAAAATCGGACTTCAATTGTTTGATTTCCACCTTGTCCGCTTCTGTCCAAACTTCTTTCCCAAGCAACTCTTTCAACGTATTCAACTGCATTTCAGCATAACTTGATTGCGTTTTTACGCCAAAATACCCTTCCGCCAATGATTCGTATGAGTATTCAGTCAAATCGTCCAAAACTTCTCGATGTTCCAAATCATACGCCACGGCATTCGGCATCGAACTCAACACAAATGGAGAATGTGTTGTAACAATAAACTGAATATTTGGGAAAACTTGGGTCAGCAATGGCATAATGATTTTTTGCAAACCTAAATGCAGATGAGTCTCGATTTCATCAATTAATACTATGCCTTCTTTCTCATACGCTCTTGTCAAAGAATCCTTATCTTGCATTTTCAAAATCAAGTCCGCAACAATATCCAACACGGCGGCAAAACCATCCGACAATTCTGTGAATTTAAACTTCTTACCTTCCGTACAAATCTTGAAACTATAATCCTTATAATTGAATTCGAGCTTCAAATTGTCATCTTGATAAATCTGTTTCAATAATCCTTCAAAATCGACAAACCAAGCATTGATTTCATCCGCATCATCAAACTGCTTTTCGTTTCGAGCCAAGGCTTCTTGGATTTTCAAGTCAGACATAAAATTCAGAAATTGAAATGTAGATGTATCTCTAACATTTCTATACTGAAATATAGGTTTAGTAGGGCTATTTGGTTCAGACAACTTTACCTTTCTATCCGCTTGATAAAACGCAATGATAAAACCGTGACGATTGTACTTTTCGATAATATCTCCAACATTATAAAACTGAACATTCACTTTTTCGAACAACCATTCAACTCTTTCTTGAGCTTGTTTAAGCATCATTCTGGCATGTGCTTTATCTGATTCAGCAAAACTCTCTCGCAATTTGTTTTCCCATAATCCCACATAAGAATCTGCTTTCAAAAAGCTAAGACTTATATCCTCTTTTATATTATCAAAGAAAGTTGCTATCGCATTCAACAACACCGTCTTTCCGCTTCCGTTCTTTCCCGTAATAATAAGATGCGGATACTTCTCATCGGCTATTGGAATGTCTATGTTCTCTAAGTGGAACAACTTATTGATGTGGATGTTTTTGATGAAGTAATTCATAAAATATGTCAGTTTAATTATTGCCAAAATATTTCTCTATTGTCATTCTCGAAAGCCCAAACCTACATCCTGAACACCCCAAACTGCTGCGGTGGGAAGGGTTGGTTCAAGGAGGCCGCGATGCCTAAGGCGAGGATTTTGCGCGTGTCGATAGGGTCGATGATGCCGTCGTCCCAGAGTCGGGCGGTGCTGTAGAACGCCGAGCCTTCGTAGTCGTATTTGGCCAAGATTTCCTTCTTCAGTTGCGCGATTTCGTCCTTCGGCACTTCAAGGCCTTTGTATTTGTATTGGTCTTCCTTCACTGTGGCAAGTACGCTGGCCGCCTGCTCGCCGCCCATGACGGAGATTTTGGCATTAGGCCACATAAAGAGCAGCCTCGGACTGTAGGCGCGACCCGCCATGCCATAATTGCCCGCACCAAATGAGCCGCCAAAAATGACCGTGAACTTGGGCACGTTGGCATTGCTCACCGCATGAACCATCTTGGCACCGTCCTTGGCGATGCCGCCCTGCTCGTACTGCTTGCCCACCATAAAACCCGTGATGTTCTGCAAAAACACCAACGGGATGTTCCTTTGGCAGCAAAGTTCGATGAAGTGCGTGGCTTTAAGTGCTGATTCTGAGAACAATACGCCGTAATTGGCAAGGATGCCCACGGGGAAGCCCATCAAATGCGCGAAACCGCAAACGAGCGTGGTGGCATACCTCGACTTGAACTCCTGAAAACGGCTGCCGTCCACGATTCTCGCGATAATCTCACGAGGGTCCACCAATTTGTGGAAGTCGATGGGTGCGAGGCCGTAAAGGTCGTGAGGGTCGTAGAGAGGCGCCTCAACGGGCAGCATGTCCAACTTTTGGCGGTGCGACTTCTCCAAGGTCTTGAAGATATTGCGGCAAATCTGCAAGGCGTGTTGGTCGTTTTCGGCCAAGTGGTCGGCCACACCTGAGATGGAGGTGTGCATCTCGCCGCCGCCCAACTCCTCCGCCGTGACCACCTCACCCGTGGCGGCTTTCACCAAGGGCGGTCCGCCAAGGTAAATCGTGCCTTGGTTGCGCACGATGATGGTTTCGTCGCTCATGGCCGGAACGTAGGCGCCCCCAGCCGTACACATGCCCATCACGATGGCGATTTGTGGGATGCCCAAGGCCGACATGCGGGCTTGGTTGTAGAAAAAACGCCCGAAGTGGTCGCGGTCGGGGAAGACCGTATCCTGCTCGGGCAGGAACGCGCCGCCGCTATCGACCATATAGACGCAAGGCAAGTGGTTTTCCATCGCAATCTCTTGGGCGCGAAGGTGTTTCTTCACGGTGTATTGCATGTAGGTACCGCCTTTCACAGTGGCGTCGTTGGCCACAATCATCGCTTCGCGGCCTTGAATCACCCCGATGCCGGTGATGATGCCCGCCGAGGGGAAGTCATTGTTATAGGTGTCGTAGGCCGCCATCGGCGAAAGTTCGAGGAACGGCGTGTTCGGGTCGATGAGCAGGTCGATGCGCTCGCGGGCAAGGAGTTTGTTGCGTTTCTTGTGCTTGGCTACGGCACTTTCGCCGCCGCCTTGCATCGAGGCCGACATCGCCTCGCGGTATTGCGCCATCAGCGCAAGGAAGTTCTTCTCGTTCTGCTTGAACTCCTCTGAGTCGGTGCGTATGTTGGATTTCAGGACTTGCATATTGTGAGAGATTGAATGCACAAAAATAGGCATTTCTCTCAAATCAAAGAAAAAAAACCGGAAAACTATAAATCTTCATTGGCATATCTGATGGCCAATCCGATGGCCTTCCCCAACAAGGGCGGTACGGCATTGCCTATTTGCACCAATTGCTTGGCTTTTTTCCCTTCAAAAATGAAATCGTCGGGAAAGGATTGCAGTCGGGCCATTTCGCGGGCGGTCAGCACCCTTGGCAGCTTCGGGTGGACGTTGACGCCACCATGATTCTCTTTGATGGTGCATGAAGCCTCGTCCCAAGGGCATTTCTTCCAAGCATCGGAATAGCCTTTGTATAGGCTTTCGCCTTCAGGGCATTCAAGCATCCTTTGCTTCATCTTCTCCGAATGCTTGGTCGGCACATGGTTAAACCCTGGGTCTTCGGGATGCGTGACCAAATCGCCGATGGCTTGCCCCGTGGTGACGTAACTGTCTGGCGTCAACATCGGTTTGGGATGATAGTTCGTTGCCCCTATCCTATTGCCGATGAAAATGACCCTCTCTCTCTTCTGCGGCGTGTAATAATCGGCGGCACAAAGCGTTTCGACGTTCATCTCATAGCCTATCGCCCTGTAGTCATTGATGATTTTCCGTTCCACCTCGCCGTGCAGCATGCTTCGCAGCCCTTTCACGTTCTCGCACAACACGAAGTCGGGCTGCAAGGTTTTCACAATCTCAAGCATTTCAAGATACAACGAATTCCTTGGGTCGTCGACGATGCGGTTTCCCGCCATCGAAAAGCCTTGGCACGGAAAGCCACCCGCCACCACGCTCAGCCTCCTCCCCTTCAGTTGCCCTTTGACCGTGTCGTAAAACTCCTTTTTCTTTTCAGGCAGTTTGATGTCGCCATTCACAAAAGGATGGTCGAAGTTCCTTCGGTAGGTCATTCCGGCCTCGTCAAACCAGTCCAAGCCGCAAACCCCTTGAAGGCCAGCCATTTCCAAGCCTTTCGAAAGCCCTCCTGCACCACAAAACAGGTCTACAAAGGTCATCTCGGATTGCGACGGATGATTCCACGCCCCTGAAATGTCAGCCCAATTGACTTGGCTGCTGTTTTGGCCCTTGTCCATTGGCTTGGCCTTCTTGGCGGGAATGGGTTTCCCGAACAAGTCGCAGTTGCTGCTTTGGTCGCCTACAATACGTTGATTGACAAAATCTTCCAATGCAGAGCTTGGCACCCTGTAAGCATTGTTCAACTTCACCGCAGCCAGTTGGCCGGCAGCCACATATCTCCTAACCGACTTGACAGAAAGCGACAGCTTTTGGGCCACTTCGTCCAAGGTGTAAAATTCGTTTGTCCTCGTCTGCATACTACATTGTCCAATTGGCATGCAAAAATAAGGATTTCTGCGTGGCAAACGAACAAAAGCCAATTTTTTGTGGTCATGCTCCAATTATCGAAAAATAACTATCTTTGCCGTTTCAAACCTTTGGTTCGAGAGGATGTCAGAAAAGAGTTCAAGCAAACGCCGAGTTGCAGGGTCGTATTTCATGTCGATGATGAGTATCGCGCTGGTACTCTTCCTCTTGGGCGTGTTTGCCCTGCTGATGATGCATGCGCAAAAACTCTCCGACCATCTCAAGGAGAACATCGGTTTCGAAGTGGTGATGAACAGCAACGTGAAGGAGGCCAAGATTTTGGGGCTGCAAAAGGAACTCGAGGCCATGCCAGCCGTGAAGTCGACGGAATACATCACCAAGGACGAAGCCATACGCCGCCTTAGCGAGGACCTCGGCGAGGACTTCCTGAAATGGCTCGGCAGCGAGGAAAACCCGCTCCTCCCCTCCATCGACGTGCGCTTCAACGCCGACTACGCCAACAACGACAGCATCAGCGTCATCGAGGCGCAACTGCTGAAAAACCCCAATGTGAAGGAAATCTATTACCAGAAATCGCTCGTCGACCTCGTCAACCAAAACGTCAACCGCATAGGGATTTGGCTGATTGGAGCCAGCGTGGTGCTGCTTTTCATCGCCATCGCGCTGATTCGCTACACGTTGCGGCTCTCCATCTATTCCAAACGCTTCCTCGTGCGCAGCATGTTGCTGGTAGGCGCCTCGGCTTCGTATGTGCGCCGGCCCTTCGTGCGCAGCGGCATCTCGCAAGGCTTCTTCGGGGCCTTGCTTGCCGACGTGTTTTTGGCTTTGCTGCTCTATGGCCTCACCAATCGCCTGCCCGAACTCGCCATCATCCAAGACTTTAAAACCATTATATGCATATTTGCCGGCATCATCGTCTTAGGGATGCTCCTTGGCGGACTCTCCACACGATTCGCCTTGCGGAAATACCTCCGAGCCGATGTCGACCGACTATACGCCTGACCGGGCGCTGAGCCCATCGAAGCGACCTAACAAACAACCAAACAATCAAACGACAAACAATTAAACTACATAACATGGCAAAGGAAACAACAAAAAACCCTGCATCCGAAACACTTGACAACCAGCAGGTAATGCCTTTTGGCAAGAAGAATTACGTCATCGTCCTCATCGGCATCGCGCTCATCGTGGCGGGCTTCCTCTTTATGCTCGGCGGCGGCTCGTCAGACCCCGATGTCTTCAACGAGAAAATGTTTGATTTTCAGCACATCACCCTGTCGACCATCCTGATTTTGGCGGGTTTTGTGGTCGAAATCGTAGCAATATTCTGGAAAGGGAAAAAATAATCACAAAACCAACAAAACGAGCAAGACCCAAAGAAACAGACAGGCAAAGCACGCCAACCGGCTGCTTTCAGGCTGCCACCGGCTGGGGCGCCGCCTACACCAAGGAAAAGTTTTGAAGGGTCTTGTAAGTTTTGTTACAAACAAAAACATATTATGAACTGGTTACAAGCATTATTACTCGGTATCATCCAAGGCCTGACGGAATACCTTCCCGTCAGCAGCAGTGGCCATTTGGCCATCGGTCAGGCGCTTTTCGGTCTCGAAGACGGCGAATCCAACCTCGCTTTCACGGTCTTGCTCCATGTGGCCACCGTGCTCAGCACTTTGGTCATCCTCTGGAAGGAAATCGTATGGATTTTCAAGGACTTGTTCGCCAAACAGTCATGGAAAAACTACGCCGGCCTCAACGATGGCACAAAATACGCCATCAACATCCTCATTTCGATGATTCCCGTGGCCATCGTGGGCTTTTTCCTCAAGGACAAGGTGGAAACGGTTTTCGGATCGGGGCTGCTCATCGTGGGCATCATGCTCCTTCTGACAGCTTCGCTGCTCGCCTTCTCCTACTTCGCCAAGCCACGCCAAAAGGAAAACATCAGCCCCGTGCACGCCTTCATCATCGGCATTGCCCAGGCCTGCGCCGTGATGCCGGGCTTGTCGCGCTCAGGCTCGACGATTGCCACCGGTTTGCTCCTCGGCAACAAAAAGGAAAAGCTGGCCCAATTCTCCTTCCTAATGGTCATTCCGCCCATCTTGGGTGAGGCGCTTTTGGACATCAAGGACATTTTCGAGGTCGGTTTCAGCGAGGCCATGAGCGGCATTTCGCCCGTTGCGGCCATCGTCGGCTTCATGGCGGCCTTCATCGCGGGATGCTTCGCCTGCAAGTGGATGATCAACATCGTGAAGAAGGGCAAGCTGATTTGGTTTGCCGTGTATTGCACCATCGTGGGCCTGCTGGCCATTGTTCTGCCCAACGTGTTATGATGGACTCCGGGACTTCGGGACTTCGGGACGCAGGGCTGTTCGACTTTGAAAGCGGCGAGGTCATCCTCATCGACAAGCCCTTGGACTGGACATCATTCGACACAGTCAACTTCATCCGGTCGTTGGTCAACCGTTGCTACGGCATCCGCAAGCTGAAAGTTGGCCACGCCGGCACTTTGGACCCGTTGGCTACAGGCTTGCTCATCATCTGCACAGGCAAGATGACCAAGCAAATCGACACCTACCAAGCGCAAGTGAAAACCTATACGGGCACCATTCTTCTCGGCCAAACCACCCCGACCTTCGACTTGGAGAGCGAGCCTGATGCGGTTTTCCCAACGGATGGCATCACTCCAGAGCAAATAGAAGCCGCGCGAATGAAATTCATCGGCGACATCAAGCAATACCCGCCCAAGTATTCCGCCATCAAAATCAAGGGGAAACGCGCTTTCGACTACGCCCGCTCCGACGAGGAAATCGAACTGAAAGCCCGCGACATCCACATCGACGACTTCAAAATCAGCCTCGACCGCTTCCCCGAACTCGACTTCGAAGTCACTTGCAGCAAAGGCACCTACATCCGCAGCCTCGCCAACGACTTCGGCAAAGCCTTGGGCAACGGCGCCTGCCTCACCTCGCTGCGCCGCACCCGCATCGGCGACTTCCGCGTCGAAGATGCTTGGCCGTTGGAGAAGTTCAGGCAGCATATCGTTGACACGGGAGAGGCGTTTAAGGAGTGGAAGAGGGAACAGGAAAAAGAGAAGTTGTGATTTAAATCGATTAATTACAAAAATGAACGAGTATCTGATTTATACAGCAGAAGGATTCACGGAATCGCCTGAACACATTGACATTGAAAACCATCAACTATTGGGGCGTATACAAGCAGAGAATAAGGAACAAGCCAAAAGTCTTTTGAAAAAAGAGAATCCTTGGCTTGAAGAAATTGGTTTTGTTGTTGAAAACGCCTTTGTTCAACAAATACTTTCTAATGAAAACAAACAAGACCTAAAGGCATTGTTGGACTATTTGTGGAAAGCCGAGGAGAAGCATTTTGAAGAAAGTAATTATTCCAAAGACCACATTTTCAGAACTATATCAAGGTTGAGATTATTATGTGAAGAATAGAAGCAACCGTTTTTGCTGCAAATTTGAAAGCAATGAGCAAAGGAATATCACCAACAAGGATTTTTACCCGCAATCAAATTGAATTACTGCTTGACGAATCAACAGGAAAAACACTTGAACAAGTTGACAAGGCAGGGCTTTTCATCCATCATCAAGGCCGAGAAAAGGTAAAAGGCATAGCGGGTGACATTATTGAAGTTTCCGTTTTGGGCTGTGAAAAAGATTCCAAGCAGGAACCAGACATTCTTGTTGATGGCGTGAAAACGGAAATCAAAACAACTGGATTAATCGAACCAAAAAGCAAGGATTCTCCTTACAAATTCGAATGTAAAGAACCTGTCAGCATTACCGCAGTTTCAATTCCTGTCATTGTTAATGAGAAGAGTTTCGAAGACTCGAATTTTTGGCACAAATTGGCTCACATGCTTTGGGTCTATTATTGGTACAAATCCCCTTCAACCGTAACACTCGAAGGCTACAAAAATTTCCCAATCCTTGGCTTTCAGTTTTATGAATTCAACGAAGATGACCGCTTACTTTTGAAGCAAGATTGGTTGTTGGTTCGAAACTTTCTCATTGTGATTCATAGGGATTTTCCATCCCCAAAAGAAAGAGAGCAACAATATCCGCGTCTGTCTCACGAGTTGCGTGGTCAGTTGATGCTTATCGATACTGCTCCAAAATATCCGAACAGTCCGCGTTTTCGGCTGAAACGGTCGTTTGCTACAGTAATTGCTGACCAACTATTTTCAAAGAAAAGATTTGAAAAACTTGAGTCTTCTTTTACACGCTATTCTGAGATAGATTACAAATGCACGAAATTGACGCTAAAATTTGCGGGCAAGTCTTTTGCTCAAATTGCATCGGAATTGCAAATTGATAGCAACTTGAATGTCAAGAACTTTGCTGAAATTGCTGTTATCAGAATGTTTGGAGGAAAAGCTACAAAACTGAACGATATAGAGGATTTTGCCAAAATTGGCATTATTGCGAAGAGCGTTCCATTATTGGCCAGCGGGAAAGGCAAGGAAGATATGAAGTTGTTTCTTCCCAATTTGATGGAGTGGACTCATGAAACAGAATTCGAAGATTCTGAGCTTTATGAATATTTTGCCAGTCATCATTTTTTGTTTATTGTTTATCATCATTCGGAAAAAGGAGGAGGGATTGATACTGTTGTTTTCGATGGTTTTAAGCGTGTATACTTTGATGAATCATTTATTGAAGAAAACGTAAAACCTTTATGGGAAGATGTTCGTAACTTAATCATTAATAAGAAATTATTGATAATAAGAAATACAGATAGGAACGGGAATTGGATAATAAATAAGTCGGGTAGTTACCAAGAAGCACCAAATTTTCCCAAAAAAGCGACACACAAAGTGTTCATTAGAGGTGGTTCTTCTTTATCGGATGAAAAACATAGAACATTGGAAATCAATGGTGTGAAAATGATTCCACAATATGTTTGGTTGAGCAGAAATGCTGTTCAAGAGTTGATTAGTATAAATGAAAAAGAAAAAAAATAATATCAAGGTTGTCGAACTTTTTGCCGGCGTGGGCGGCTTCCGCATAGGCCTTGAAGGCGTCTCCGATGCTTTCCAAACCATTTGGAACAACCAATGGGAGCCTTCAACGCAGCATCAAGACGCTTCTTTGGTATATACAGCTCGGTTCGGGGCAAAAGGCCATTCAAACAAGGACATCAACCTCGTGCCAACGTCCGACATTCCCGACCACGATTTATTGGTGGGCGGTTTCCCTTGTCAAGACTATTCCGTAGCCGCCACTTTGAGCAAGTCGGGGGGCATAGAAGGGAAAAAAGGTGTGCTTTGGTGGCAGATTTACCGCATTTTGTTGGAAAAAGGCGACAAACGACCCAAATATGTCTTTTTTGAGAACGTGGACCGCTTAATCAATTCCCCAGCCACGCAGCGCGGGCGCGACTTCGCCATCATTTTGGCTTCATTATCCGATTTGGGTTACATAGTAGAATGGCGCGTCATAAACGCCGCTGACTATGGTATGCCACAACGTAGGAGAAGAACCTATTTTGTCGGCTATTTGAATGATTCCGCCATTGCAGGAAAAGTCAAGGAAATGAGCGACTGGACTTTGTTTGATGGCGTTTTGGCCAAGGCCTTTCCTTTCACAAAAAAAGAAGGAACTTTGTCGGAATTTGACATTGTAGGTTCGATTCAAGAAGTTTCGGCCAACTTCAATAAAGGCAAAAAAGACAGCCCTTTTGGAAACGCTGGCTTGATGATGAACCGTCATATTTATTCGGTGGATGCCGAGCCTGTTTATGACGGAACGCGACAAACCTTGGGCGGCAATCTTGTGGATGAGGAATTTGTCCCTGAAGAGTTTTTCATTTCTGACGAGGAACTCCCTAAATGGCAATATGAAAAAGGGGCAAAGAAAATCAATCGTGTTTCCAAGGAAGGATACGAATATGTTTTTTCTGAAGGAGGGATGGCTTTCCCTGACTACTTGGACAGGCCTTCGCGAACGATGATTACCGGAGAAGGTGGTACGGCTCCTTCGCGTTTCAAGCATGTTGTGCAAACACCTTCTGGCCGTTACCGCCGACTGATTCCCATTGAGCTTGAACGCTTGAATATGTTCCCCGACAACCACACGCTTCATCCCGAAGTTTCGGACGGCCGTAGGGCTTTTTTGATGGGCAATGCCTTGGTGTGTGGAATTGTCGAACAAATAGGGAAAAGCCTTTATCGGTTCATTTTCGACAAAGAACCAGTTTCAACGCATCCCATTCATTTGCAACGCGATGCAAAGCCGATGCTCGATTTGGACTTGTTCAGAAATGATGAGAAAACCATACTGATTAATCGAATTAAAAAGCAGTATTCCCTCGACAAAACAAAGCATTTGCTCATCGGTTTGGTGAAACCCGACAATCAAAAGTATTTCCTTGACATTGAACCAACCAAAATCTATTACACGGGCAAAACACGAACCTTTCCTTCAACAATTGCTTTGAATAAACTCTACTATTTTATGCCATACATCAAAGGGAAAGGAGTAAAAGACCTTTATTTGATTCGCATAGCAAGAATTGGGAACAAAGCCGAAATCCATCCCGAATCAAACGACGAAGAACCGAGGCTGGTGTTTGAGTTGGAGTATTTGGAAAGCCTTCCTGAATATATTCCTATACATCTCAACTATTTGAGAACTTATTCTGATACGGTATTGGGAAAAGTTTTCAAATAGAAATCTCATTTTATATATTTGATATTCAATTAAATAACAAAAATCACTTGACAAAATCCAGTTTTTGTCGTATCTTTGTAGTTTGTTTCGGACAAAAAACAGCAAAATCAGCATAAAATGAAACTCTCACAATTCAAATTCAACCTGCCGAGCGAACTCGTCGCACTCTACCCCATCGAGAACCGCGACGAAGCCCGCATGATGGTCGTCGACCGCAAGACCGGAAAAATTGAGCACCGCATCTTCAAGGACTTGGTGGACTATGTGAAGGATGGCGACGTGTTCGTCATTAATAACACTAAGGTGTTCCCCGCCAAGCTCTATGGCGAAAAGGAAAAGACCGGTGCCAAAATCGAGGTGCTGCTGCTCCGCGAATTGGACCACGAGAGCCGCCTTTGGGACGTGCTCGTCGACCCGGCACGCAAAATCCGCATCGGCAACAAACTCTACTTCGGCGACGGCGACGAGCTGGTGGCCGAAGTCATCGACAACACCACTTCGCGTGGCCGCACGCTGCGTTTCCTCTACGACGGCCCCTACGAGGAATTCAAGAAGACCCTTTCCGGCTTGGGCCACACGCCCATCCCGCGCGAACTCAACCGCGACGAGCGCCCCGAAGACGCCGAAGACTTCCAAACCATCTATGCCAAGGTGGAAGGTGCCGTTTCGGCCCCAACAGCCGGCATGCACTTCAGCAAAATCCTGATGAAACGCTTGGAAATCGTTGGCGCCTCCTTCGCCGAGCTGACCCTGCACCCCGGAATGGGCAACTTCCGCGACATCGAGGTGGAAGACCTCACCAAGCACAAGCCCGACTCGGAGGAAATGTATATCGACGAGAAGTGCTGCACCTTGGTCAACGAAGCCAACGCGCGCCACAACAACGTGATTGCCGTGGGCACCACTTCGCTGAAGGCATTGGAAACCGCTCAAACCATCAGCGGAAAAATCAAGCCATTCAAAGGCTGGACCAACAAGTTCATCTTTCCGCCCTACACCTTCTCGGTGGCCAACTGCATGATTACCAACTTCCATCTGCCCAAGTCGTCGATGATGATGGAAGTGGCCGCCTTTGCCGGCTACGATGTGCTGATGAAGGCCTACAAGGAAGCCGTCGCCGAGAAGTACCGTTTCTTCACCTACGGGGACGCGATGCTGATAATTTAGTGTTTTTCTATGGCGAAACAAACAAAACCGGACGTTCGGGTTGCTAATGTAGAGCAATTTGATGTCGCAAATTGCGACATCAAACAGGTTTCTATCGAGCATCTCATCTATGTGTTCAGAGGCAAACAAGTGATGCTTGACAAAGACATTGCAATGCTATATAGTGTTGAAACAAAAAGACTTAACGAGCAAGTCAGAAGAAATATTGAGCGTTTTCCGGAGGATTTTATGTTTCAATTGACCCAAAATGAATTTGAAATCTTGAAGTCGCAATTTGCGACATCAAGTGAATACGATAACTTGAAATCACAATTTGTGACATCAAGTTGGGGCGGTGTTCGAAAACGCCCTTTCGCCTTCACCGAAAACGGCATAGCCATGCTCAGTAGCGTGCTTCGTTCGCCAACGGCCATCGAAGCCAACATCCGCATTATGCGGGCTTTCACCTCAATGCGTCATTTTCTTGCCAGCAATGCCCAGATTTTCCAGCGTCTTTCGACCATCGAATATCACCAAATCGAAACCGACAAACGCATCGATGAGGTTTTCAAGAGAATCGATGCCCAAACACCTCCCCAACAAGGCATCTTTTTTGACGGACAAGTCTTCGACGCTTATCGTTTTGTTTCCGACCTCATCAAAAAAGCCAAACAATCTATCGTCCTCATTGACAACTATGTGGACGATTCTGTACTTTCTTTGCTTGACAAGCGCGAGAGCAATGTTTCAGCAAAAATCTATACGCAAAACATCAGCCCTCAACTGCAATTGGACATCAACAAGCACAACGGCCAATATCCTGTCATTGAGGTCAACCAATTCAACAAGGCACACGACCGTTTCCTACTCATTGACGATGAAGTCTACCACATCGGGGCTTCCATCAAAGACTTGGGAAAGAAATGGTTCGCCTTCACGCTGATGCGCGACATCACAGCAAAGGAACTTATCAAGAAAATCAAGTAAACAACAAATAATCAATCAATTATGAATCAAGAAGATTTTTTCAAGAAAATAACCGCTCATGCGAAGGAATACGGTTTCATTTTCCCTTCGAGCGAGATTTATGACGGACTCTCAGCCGTTTACGACTACGGACAAAACGGTGTGGAACTGAAGAAAAACATCCGCGAATACTGGTGGAAGGCGATGGTGCAGATGCACGAGAACATCGTCGGCATCGATGCCGCCATCTTCATGCACCCCACCACTTGGAAGGCCTCGGGACACGTCGATGCCTTCAACGACCCCCTCATCGACAACCGCGACTCGAAGAAACGCTACCGCGCCGATGTCTTGGTCGAGGACTATATGGCCAAAATCGAGGAGAAGATTAATAAAGAGGTGGAGAAAGCCCGCAAACGCTTTGGCGATGCCTTCAACGAAGAGCAATTCGTGACCACCAACCCGCGCGTCCTCGAACACAAGGCCAAAATCGAGGAAATCAGCCACCGCCTGTATGGTGCGATGGAGAAAAACGACCTTGATGCCATCAAGCAACTCATCCTTGACCTCGAAATCGTCTGCCCCATCAGCGGCACCCGCAACTGGACCGACGTGCGCCAGTTCAACCTGATGTTTGCCACCAAGATGGGTAGCGTGGCCGACGGCTCCGACACCATCTACCTGCGCCCCGAAACGGCACAAGGCATCTTCGTCAACTACCTCAACGTGCAGAAGACCGGCCGTATGAAAATCCCGTTTGGCATCGCCCAAACCGGAAAGGCCTTCCGCAATGAGATTGTTGCCCGCCAATTCATTTTCCGCATGCGTGAGTTTGAGCAGATGGAGATGCAATTTTTCGTGCGCCCCGGCACGGAACTCGAATGGTTCCAACACTGGAAGCAAGAACGCCTCAACTGGCACCTCTCATTAGGTCTGCCCGCCGAGAAATACCGCTTCCACGACCACGAGAAATTGGCCCACTACGCCAACGCCGCCACCGACATCGAGTTCGACTTCCCCTTCGGTTTCAAGGAACTGGAAGGCATCCACAGCCGCACCGACTTCGACCTCTCGGCCCACGCCAAATACTCAGGCAAGAAGCTCCAATACTTCGACCCCGACACCAACGAGAGCTACACGCCTTACGTCATCGAGACCTCCATCGGCCTCGACCGCATGTTCCTCGCCATGTTCAGCAACGCCTTCACCGAGGAGAAGTTGGAAGACGGCTCGGAGCGCGTGGTGCTGAAGCTGCCGGCCATCCTCGCCCCTTACAAGGTCGCCGTGCTGCCGTTGGTCAAGAAAGACGGCCTGCCGGAAAAGGCCCGCGAAATCATCGACTCGCTGAAGTCCGACTTCATGTGCCAATACGAAGAGAAAGACTCCATCGGCAAGCGCTACCGCAGACAAGATGCCATCGGCACGCCGATGTGCGTGACGGTCGACAATGACACCTTGGCCGACAACACCGTCACCGTGCGCGACCGCGACACGATGAACCAAGTGCGCGTCCCGATAGACAACCTCCGCACGATGATATTCGACGAATTGAAGCCGAAGAGATAATGGGATGCCCTAAAGGGCAGAAATTGATCAAAAATCTTGTTTTAAAATCTCCCAAAACCAAATTTTGGGAGATTTTTTATTGTTATTTCATTGAATTATTGTATTTTTGCATCTGATAATCTAAAGTTCTATTTTTGAATATTCAGGATAATCTAAAGTATGACTTTGGAATATCACGGATAAAACAAAGTACAAACACATAAAAACGAACAAAGATGTATTCAAGGGTGATGAAATTGGTCGATTCGGAAGAAGGCAGCGTGTTTCTTTGGGGAGCCAGACAAACGGGAAAAAGCACTTTGCTCCGTACCTTATTCCCTGACGCTCATTTCTACGATTTGCTGAAATCCGACCTGTACAAGCAGTTGAGCCAACGCCCCGCCTTGTTAAGGGAAGAACTTGAACTGACGGCGAAGGATTCCGACCTCGTCATCATTGACGAAGTGCAGAAAATCCCCGAACTTCTCGACGAAGTGCATTGGCTGATTGAGAACAAGCACTTACGCTTCATCCTTTGCGGCTCAAGTGCGCGAAAGTTAAAACGGTGCGGCACCAATTTGCTTGGAGGTAGAGCCATCAGAAATGTGCTGTTTCCTTTGGTAAGTGCAGAAATACCTGATTTTGATTTGATTAAGGCTATCAATAATGGGATGTTGCCGCCGTTTTATCCTTTGGCCAACGCACAAAAAAGACTGCAATCGTATGTTGGCGACTATCTCAAGGAAGAGATTTACGCCGAAGCCCTGACTCGCAACCTGAACAATTTCTCGCGTTTTTTGGAAATTGCCGCCCTCACCGACGGCGAAATGATCAATTACCAAAACATCGCCTCCGACTGCGGTGTGAGTGCACCCACCGTGAAAGAATACTTCAACATATTGTATGACACACTGTTAGCCTACAGCATACCTGCCTACACCAAAGCAAAGAAACGCCGGCTCATCCAAACGCCCAAATGCTACCTGTTCGACATTGGCGTGGTCAATTGCCTGACGGGAAGAAAAAGCCTGCGCCCCGGCTCCATTGACTTCGGCCATGCGTTGGAGCATCTGATCATCCAGGAAATCATTGCCTATTTGGAATATTACGGCTGCGAGCAGAAACTGTCTTACTGGCGCACCACATCAGGCTACGAGGTGGATGCCTTGCTTGGCGATGCCGAAACCGCCATCGAAATCAAGTCGTGCGAAGAAGTGCAATCGCGACACTTGCATGGGCTGAAGGCCTTCAAGGAGGAGCATCTCGAGGCGCGGCTCATCATTGTTTCGTTGGATGCCCGTCCAAGACTGTTCAACGGGGTGGAAGTGTGGCCAGCCCAAAGGTTTTTGCAGCAATTATGGGCTGGAAAAATCGCGAAATAACGCCCAATCACATAGACAACCCCATAGACAACGGTTGGATTTCGTTTTTGCAAAAAATTGAAATCCAACTGTTTAGTTTTTTACTATCTTTGCAATATGATAGACAAGCCCCCGAAAGGGCTTGACAAGTTGTTTTTCGTTTGGAGAAATGTTATACTTTTGCGACATAAACCTCAAAACGAAACAATAACAATTAAAAACCTATTACTATGAAAAAGCTTCTCGCAATTACATTATTAATGGCTATGGCCTTGTGCGGAATGGGGCAAGCAATCCATTTCGATTTCTCCATCACCAATTCGACGGGTTACGAAATCTATTACCGCATTACAGACACAGACCTTCATCAAGTGGTGGTCACCTATCCATGCCAAAACGGCGACAATTACTGGTGGGGTTACGACAAACCCGAAGGCAAGCTCATCCTTATGGATACCGTGACTTATAATGGCACAGACTACACCCTCGTCGGCATCGACGACCATGCTTTCTGTGGTTGCTCGGGTTTGCGGGGCACACTTGAATTCCCTGAGTCCATTCAGACTATCGGCGCGGGTGCCTTCAAAGGTTGCTTCAATCTGAGCGGCAATCTTGTTCTTCCTGCCGTAACGACAAGAATTGAAGACGAAGCCTTTTCGGGATGCTCTTCCTTTACGGGCAAACTCGCCCTCCCCGACTCCATCCAATACGTTGGCAACCAAGCATTTCTCAACTGTTCAGGTTTCAGAGGAATGTTGATGCTTCCCGCCAGCTTGTCATTCATAGGAGAACAAGCCTTCAAAGGCGTAACCTCCATCAACGCCATCAGCATTAAGGCGAAACACGTTCCGACAACGGCAGCCGATGCCTTCGACGAAATCCCAACATGGATTACGGTCAACGTGCCTTACGACATGAAAGAAGCCTACCAAAATGCTCTTGGCTGGTCACGTTTTGCCGGCAACACTGTTGAAAAATCCATCTGGACGGGCAATGCCGAACCTTGGACGAAGGGCAACGGCACAGACGACGACCCTTACCTCATCGAGTCTGCCGAGAATTTGGCATGGTTGGCCAAGTCGGTCAATGAAAGGTTGGATTTGGAAATTGAAACTGGATGGAGTATGGGTGGTGCATCATGGCCAGTTTACATTTTCCATGACATAAACATCTATCAAGACACCTGTTTCCGTATGGTCATTGACATAGATTTGAATAAAGGATCTATAGCATGGGCATCTATTGGAAATACACATACCATCGATGAGAATGTGTACAATGATGGAGAAATAATTGCACCACACTATCAAAACCATCAAGGTTATTATTACACATATTTTTGTGGCCAATTCGACGGGAATAACCATGTCATCTCAAAAGCGCATTACTATTCCTCAAAAGAAAACATCGGGCTTTTCGGCATCATCGACAATGCCATAGTGAGCAACCTGACCATTGATGATCTGCTTGCCCATCCTTATTATGGCTATACTATTGGAGGACTGGCAGCCAGAGCTAATAATTCCATCCTATACAATTGTCACACAAGAGGGGTGATTTATAATAGTGATACTGGTGGTGGCATTGTAGGGATTGCCAACAAATGCCGAATTGAACGCTGCTCGGCTCAAATTGACTTTACTGGCTCATGTGTAGGTGGCATTGCAGGCATTTTTGTTTGTGATTCTACAAGGACTTACTCTGACGGTGTGTTTCATTGTAGTTATGTTGGCAATATCAATAGTGCCCCGCTTGTAGGTGGTATTGTGGGCTTATGCCGTAGCGTTTCAGAAGGTACGGGGAACGTTCATATTGAGAATTGCTTTAGTAGAGGCACTATAACGAAGGATTATGAATCCGATCCGGGTCCTACCTATGGTGGTCAAAGTATCAATACCACTGATAATAAATTGGGAGGAATTGTCGGCGAGGTGGAAAGCATTGACACCTTGTTCATCTTGAATTGTTACAGCAATGATACCATCACGAGTATCCCAGCCCATTATGGCAATGCCAAATACTATGCAGGAGGAATTCTTGCCACTGCGGATGTCACCACCTCCCTTTACATCAAGAATTGCTACCACGCTGGTCCCATATCATCAAGAAACAAAGGCGGCATCCTTGCCCAAAACACCAACATGACCATTGTCAGAAACTGCTTCTTCGACAAAACCGTTGCCCCCGACGACGGCTTCGGCCTCCCGCTCGAAAGCGACTATATGAAAACCGAGGCTTTCGTCCAACAGCTCAACAACGGCAGCTCGGTCTTCAGGATGGACACAGAACCCTACGAGAACGATGGCTATCCTGTTTTCGGCACCGACGGCCTCATCTTCGTTGGTGCGGAATGGTACTACCAACTCCAAAACGAGGGTGGCAGCATCACCTATCAGCACCTGCAATGTGTTGGCGACACGACCATCGGTAACGAGCGACCCAAAATCATCGTGCGCACCAACACCATCTACGACCGATACGACAAGACCACCGTTACACACGAATACATCTATGAAGAAAACGGCGTGGTCTATTGGTGGAACCAAACCTTGGGCAAATTCACCGTGTTGTATGATTTCGGTGCCGAAGTGGGTGACGAATGGACCATCGAGGTGGGCAACGAAACCATCACCACAAAGGTCTATGCCACGGAGGTGCAATACATCGATGGCATCCCCTACAAGAAACTGGCCATTGCCGACCCCAACGAGACCTTCAACGGAAACCTCTTGAGCACCATTGGACATTCCACCAGCTTTTTCCCCGAAAAACTGATGAACCAAGGCAAAGGCTTCCGCGTGGAGGGTTTGCGCTGCTATTGGCTCAATGGCGATTTGATTCTGAAAACCGCCAACGACGACTGCGACGCCATCTATGCCGAACTGCATAACGGCATTGATGAGGACGGCCCTTCGACAGGCTCAGAAGCCTTCACAATCTATCCCAATCCGGCCAATGGCGTTTTGACCGTTTCTGTGCGGCTGCCACAATGTGACAGCCCTACAACAGGACAAACCGAATACCAAATCTCCAACCTGATGGGACTGACCTTGCTGCAAGGCCGCATTTCGGCTGAAACCCAACAGATTGACATTTCAACTTTGCCTGCAGGCATGTATTTCATCAGCGTGGGCAAAGAAACAGCTAAATTCGTTGTAAAATGAACCATTAAAAACATAATACCATGAAAAAGTTATTCGCAATTGCATTAATGATGGCCTTGGCCAACATTGGTTTTTCGCAAGAGTATATCCAACAACCGACAGCCATAAACACATGGACCTATGTAAATCCTTATGGTGAATTCCCGTATAACAAAAACATCACGCTTCAATATGATGAAAGAGGAAACCTTTCCTATTATTATCACGTCATCAATTACCCCGGTTCTCCCTATACCAATACTATGTGGTTTACACATGATGCCTTGAATCGTCTAACCTATAAGCAAACATGCTATCAAGAGGCAAATCAGTTTGGTACGCACAGATATTACTACACCTACGATGAGTCGTCAAATCTTACGGAATGTCTCGTGATGAGAAGAGATAGGGAGTCCATGTATTATACCGATGAGTTCATCATCGACTACAAAGATGTTTACCAATACGAGAATGGGAAAAAGACGCGTTTGGATCATTTTATGGATAGTACATTGGTCCTACAATACTACTACCTATACGAATACTCCGACAACTACGATTGGTTTTCTGAAACAAAATACGATGCAAACAATCAGCCTCTTACAAGAACAGAATACGCTTATTCAGGCACTCATGAACCGCTTTCGAAAACCGTCTTCAACTGGTCAGCCGAAACACAATCGTGGCTTGTTGCCTCCCAAACGGAATTCGTTTACGAAAGCGGCCATCTCATAGAGAAACGAATTACCGACAGTCAACAAAAGAAACAACTATACAGCTATGATGAAAACGGGAACTGCACACGAATCTTATTCCAAACCTTGATAGACGGTGTTTTTGTCGACCAACACAGGGCCAATTACCTTTATGACGAGAACAATCTCTGCACCAACGCCAATGCCGAACGTTGGAACGATACCACATGGGTTTTGGGTGGTTTCCCATCAGAAACCTACCTGTTTTTTGACGACATCTATTCTGATGCTAATGATGTTATTGGCACCCTCAGTAATTGCACTCGTGCGGAAGTGACGGAATATATCACCACGCCCAATCCAATTTACCTACAGACGATGCCCAACCTCGAAGGCGAATGGTACTACGAAATCCTCAACGACGAAGGCAGCATCACCTACCAACATCTTGAATACGCAGCGGATACGACTATTGGCACCGAAAGGCCCAAAATCATTGTCCGCACCAACACCATCTACGACCGCGACGAAATCACCACCGAGGTGACGCACGAGTATTTGTATGAGGATAACGGAAAGGTGTACTGGTGGAATAAGGATTTGCAGGAATTCACCACCTTGTATGACCTCACTGCCGAAACTGGTGACGAATGGGAAATCAAGGTGGGCACGGAAAGCGTTACAATGCATGTGGATATGGTGGAATACCAAGAACTCAACGGACTTAATATCAGGAAGCTGCGCATAAGTGACGAAAACGACCTTTTCAGCGGCGACATCTTGTGCAGTTTCGGCCACATGATCAATTTCTTCCCCGAAAAGCTGATGAACCGAGGCAAAGGCTACCGTGTGGAAGGCCTACGTTGCTATTGGATTGAGGACGAATTGGTGTATCACGATGGCAACGAGGACTGCGACGCGATTTATGCCGAACTGCACAATGGCATTGAAGAAAACGGCCCTTCGACCCCTTCGACAGGCTCAGGGAGTTTCACAATCTATCCCAATCCAACCAATAACGTCCTGTTTGTAGAGACGGTGCATGCACCGTCTCTACAAACGGAAACCTACCGCATCACCAACCTCATAGGGCAAACCCTGCTGCAAGGTTCGATTAACGCTGAAACCCAGCAGATTGACATTTCAGCATTGCCAACGGGAATGTATTTCATCAGCGTGGGCGAAGAAACAGCTAAATTCGTTGTAAAATAAACCATTAAAAAACATAATACCATGAAAAAGATATTCGTAATTGCCGTATTAATGGCTTTGGCCATGAACGGATTTGCGCAACAGATCCACTATGATTTTTCCAAAGTTGTCGAATCAGGACAAACTTTGTATTTTCTGAAAAGAGACTATGCTCCACAAGAAGTATGGGTTACATATCCGTGTTCTCGGGATTACTATGCCAATGGAAATCACATAATCACATATTATTACGGGTTCGACAAACCTGTCGGAGACTTGGTTATCCCCTCAACTGTAACACACAACGACACAATTTACACCGTAACTCGTATAGATTTCAGTGCTTTTTATGAATGTTCAGACATTACTTCTGTCGTTTTCCCAAACACATTGACTTCTATTGGGCAACGAGCATTTTTAAGTTGTCATGGCATCACTGGAGAGGTGGTAATTCCCGATTCTGTGACCATCATCGGTGTCAATGCTTTTTTCTATTGCGACGGCATCACTTCGGTAGTATTCGGCAGTGGATTACAAGAGATCCGTGACTATTCATTTGCCCAATGCTATGCACTGGAGCACATTTCAAACCTTCCCGAGACATTAACAGTATTAGATGATGGAGCCTTTGACAGATGTGGTAACCTCTGTGATTCGGTCGTCATTCCACCTCTTGTCACAACAATAGGTGAAAGAGCATTTGCAGAATGTCATATTCCATCTGTTGTCTTCTCAGAAGGTGTCACGACCATCGAAAGAGGAGCTTTCTGTTCATGTCCAATAGGAGCGCTTCATATACCTTCTACCTTGGTTTCAATAAGCCCTGAGAACAACGCTTATGGAGAAGGAGCTTTCCATAATTGCACAAGACTACAATCCATCACTGTTGACGAGGCCAACCCAATTTACGACAGCCGCGGCAACTGCAATGCTTTGATTGAGACTGCCACAAACACTTTGCTCAAAGGATGCAAAAACACCGTCATTCCAGATGACATAACCATAATTGGCCTCAATGCGTTTTTGTCAATTAATGAGTTAAACACCATTACCATTCCAAACTCTGTTGAACGATTAGAGACAAGTGCTTTCGCTGGTTGTAATTCCTTGACAACAATCACTTTACCATCAAATATCTCATATATTGGCATTGGCGCATTGAATTGTTGTGGTTTAACTTCCATCGTAAGCAAGTCTCCCACCCCACCAACTGCCTACAATTCCCAGTGGCAATATGGATATGACAATAGTTTCATGGGAGTAAACCGTGACATTCCCATTTATATTCCTGTTGGAACCATTGATGCTTACCAAAACGCTGAAGGCTGGAACTACTTCACCAATTTCATCGAAGAAGAGCCTATTATCTATATCGACTATGAACCAGACACTTGTAAGTTTATCACTTCCAACCCTGAATCCGATTTTATGTTTGACATTGACCATGATGGCACGGTCGATATGACCCTATCTGGTTATACACAACATGGCGCAGTACTTGTTAACATCGCTATGTCGAATGGTTTTCAACTATGTCGTTCAAACGAAAATACCATTTTGAACGCTGATACAATCATCTGGTTCCATGATGACGGCCTATCGAATGGCTTTCCATTAGATAGTTATAGGAAAAGATACGGATTCAGAAAAACTGAAGACGGACACCACTTCTACGGCTGGATGGAAGTTTACTGGGATGGCATCTTTGTTCCTGAAGGCAAAATGATCTATTTAGACAGAATGGCTTTCTGCACCATCCCAGACTATCCCTTACGCTGGGGACAAACAAGTATAGAAAGCTTCTTATTGGATAATACCGAATGGTACTACGAAATCCTCAACGACGACGGCAGCACCACCTACCAGCATTTGGAATGTGCATCCGACACGACCATTGGCACACAACGCCCGAAAATCATCGTGCGCAACAACACCATCTTTGACCGTGAGGACATCATCACCGAGACGACGCACGAATATGTGTATGAGGAAAACGGAAAGGTTTTCTGGTGGAATAAAGAGTTGGAGGAATTCACCACCTTGTACGACCTTGCCGCAGAAACTGGCGACGAATGGGAAGTCAAAGTCGGCTTGGAAAGTTTCACCGTACACGTTGACAGCATCGGCATTTTTGAATACGAAGGAACAAGCAGCAAAGTAATACACATCAGCGATGCCGGCAACTATTTCAGCGGCGACATCTTGTGCAGTTTCGGCCACATGACCAGCTTCTTCCCCGAAAAGCTGATGAACCGAAGCAAAGGCTTCCGAGTGGAAGGCCTGCGCTGCTATTGGATTGAGGACGAATTGGTGTATCACGATGGCGACGAGAACAACTGCGATGCCATCTATGCCGAACTGCACAATGGCATTGAAGAAAACGGCCCATCGACCCCTTCGACAGGCTCAGGGAGTTTCACAATCTATCCCAATCCAACCAATAACGTCCTGTTTGTACAGACGGTGCATGCACCGTCTCTACCAACGGAAACTTACCGCATCACCAACCTCATGGGACAATCCCTACTGCAAGGTTCGATTAACGCTGAAAACCAACAGATTGACATTTCAGCATTGCCTGCGGGGATGTATTTCATCAGCGCGGGCGAAACGACACGGAAATTCATGAAACGATGAAACGAGACATTGTAGGGCTGTCGTACCAAGGCAGCCGCAAACGGCAACCAAAACTGCCCAGCGGCTGCCACAATGTGACAGCCCTACAAATCGACATTAAATGGCGGCTGCCGTAATACGACAGCCCTACACCTACGCCAATGTGACAGCCCTATATGGAAAACAAACCAATGAAACAATGAAAACAAAACCCATAATCATAAGCGTGTTTCTGGCGTTGGCAATCCTCACGGCCTGCCATGACGAGACAGGCCATTTCCGAGAGGCCGAGACTTGCCTTGAGCAAGGATGCCAACACATCGCCGACAAGCAGACGGAGGCCGCAGCACAAAGCCTGAGCCAAGCCCTGCTCGCCATCGACCGCTGCGACCCGACGAAGCCCGAAGTGAAACGTCTGAAAGGCCTTATCGAGGACAACCTCGGCTTCGCCTACTGGAAACACGGGCTTTTCGACGAAGCCCTGCCCCTCCACACCGATGCTGCCCATCTGTTCCGCGACTTGGGCAACGACACCTTGTTGATGAACGCCTTGCGCAACTGCGGTCGCACGGCAGCCTCCATAGGCGACATCGAAGCTGCGCAAAAGCACTACGACGAAGCCTTGCAACTCGCCAAGAAGCTGAACGACGAAACCACGGAGCGCGAACTGCTTCTGAATTCGAGCCTCGACGTGCTGATGGCCAAGGAAGATTACGGGCAAGCTATTGAGCGCGTGGGCAAGGCTTTGGCCAAAGGCGCCGATGCCGACGCTTGCCATCTGACCTTGGGACTGGCGCATTACTATCTGTCGCACGACAGCCTCGCCATCGTCCATCTCAACGAAGCCACCCACAGCGACAAGGCGGGAGTGCGCATGTCGGCCTACCAAAGCCTCCATTACCTCTACCAGTTTGCCGGCGACTACCAGAAGGCCCTTGAATGCCACGAGCTGTTCAACGAAAACATGATGCAGGCCGACCGCGAGCACCGCAACGAACAGATGCAGCGCATCAAGGCTGAATACGACCTCCAAATGCAGAAAAACAGCCTCGAAGCCGAGCAAAAACTACGGAGCCTTTATCTCTACCTCATCCTTGGCGGATTGGTAGTGGCCTTGGCCGTTGTGCTCTTGCTCTTGCGGCAGAAAACGCTGAGTGCCAAGCTGAAAGCCGAAGAAATGAAGAACCAAATGGAGCTTGAACTGAAGAAAAACAAGGTGTATGTGACCGCCCTTGCCCTCACCGAGCAAATCACGGCCTCCACCTTGGACTTCGACCTGAAGGAAAACGAGTGGGACGACTTTGTGACGCTTATCGACAAGGTTTACGGCGACTTCACGAAACGGCTCACGGAGAAGTACCCCACCCTCACCAAGAGCGACCTGCAAATCTGCTGCCTCACCAAGCAGGGCTTCAGCAACCAAGTCATTTCCATCCTGATGAACCTGCAAACCAACAGCTACGCCCGCCGCAAGTCGCGCATCAAGCAGGAAAAGATGAACGGATTGGAGGACGATAGGAGTTTTGAGGAAATCATCAACGACCTTTAACTGATGGCCTACGGCTTGTTTCAAGCGCAAGCCATAGGCCATATTCTTACCTCACATTGGCTTTCAGCCTGTCGGCAATTCTCTTTTTCAGCTCAAAATACATTTGCTCGGTGTCGCTACGCTTGTTGGGCTTGTAGAGGTTGGGGTACTTGCACGATTCGAGGTCGTATTTCAGGTTGTTGAACGGCCCCGAAATCTTCAATCCCAAGCGCACCGGCAGCGGCGACTGGGTCACCGAGAGGTGATACTCGCCGTTCTTGTCCAAAGTCATGCGGCCGTCCACCGTCACCTTGTATTTCCCGATGGCGATTTGCGAAGGCCAAAGGTCGATTTCGTTCTTGAAAGCCGTGAGCTGCACGTCGAGGCTGTCGACTCTATACTCGCCATTGGTGCTCACATCAAGCATATCGGTGATTTTCGTAAAGGTGAATTTATCGTTCACGGTCAGGTTCTTGCCCTCGATGTCGGCGGCGGCACGCAAGGTCGAAATCTTGGGCTCGTAGTTCGACTTGAGGTTGGTTTCAGCGCCAATGTGGAACTCGGCCTGCCCGTCGAAGGTCTTCAGCATGGGCACCAGCGTGTCGATGAAAGGAATCATCGTCAAAAGGTCGTTGATCTGGACGTTGAGCAGGTGGAAGTCCATGGCGAGGAAAAGGTTGTTGGGGCGCGGCGACTGGTACATGGCCGTCAGCTGCATCTCGGCGGCTTTGTTGGTGAAACCGATTTCCTGCAAAATCAAAGTGCCGTCCTTCACCGTCATCGTACCGCTCAGGTTGTTGAGGTCGAAATTGTCGTACAGCGACCGTTTCGTCCTAATGCCAAAAGTGAAATCAACGCCCTCAGGAACCAAGAAAGGATGGTCGTCTTTGCTCTCCACCTCGGCCACTGAGGCTTCTGCATCCGACCTTCCCAAACCGCTCGTCAAGTCCATTATCTCATTGAAATCCAGCATATCTGAAGTGACTTGCAGCTCGCCTTTCATCATATTGTCGTGGCCTTCCATCCACTCCTTGATGCCAATCACGCTGCCTTGCAGGCTCAGGTCCGACTGCCCGATGCGGAAGGTGCTTTTCTTGAAGTCGAGCTCGTGTGAGTTGAACAGGAAGTCGATGTTGCTGATGTGGATGTCCTCACCGAGGCCGTCGATCTGCACCAAGGCATTGCCCAAAATGAAGTCAGCCGAAGGATTCCATCGGTTGAGGAAGTCGTTTTTATCCTTGTTTTCATTCACCGATGCATTGATTTTCAATGAATTGGTATTCAATGCATAGGCTTTGCCCATCTGAGCGGCAATGTCTTTTCCATTCAAGGTGACGCGGGCATTCAAGCCTTTCGTGGTCTTTTCGGGCTGGGTCACAACCGTGATGGCTGGCGTGTTGAGTTGGGCGGCAATTGTATCGTATTTGAACTCCAACTTGCTGAATTTCAGGTCGCCATTGAGGTTCATCTTCTCCATCCCACCCTTGAAATTGTCGGCGCAAAGACTGATGTCGGGGTGTTGCAAGTCGGCATGGATGGCTTTGCCTACTTGTGCCTGCAACTGATTCGAAATGAGGGCGATATAAGCCCCTTTCTGCCCTTTCACCTTGCTTGAGGCGGGCAACGCCAGCTTCACATCCAATTTGGGTGCAGCGGTGTGGATGGTATCCATATCAAAAGCGAAGTCCTTGATTTTCAGGTCGGCTTGGGCGTTAAGGCGGTTCAGGTTGTAGTCGTCCAACGACTTCATCAGCTGCTTGACGGTGAAGTTGGTGCTCAAGTTCAGGTTGGTGCGGCCTGCAAGTTTCATCTTTTTGGGCAAAAAGCCTTTGATGTCGGTCATCGGGACATTGCCTTTCACCTTGAGTTTCAATCCGATGTCGCCCAACAAATCGTCGACGGTGCCGCTCACGTTCAAGTCGCTGCGGTTGAATTTGGCATTCAGGCTGTTGATGGTTACAGTGTTGGTGTCGGAGTTGAGATTCAAGTCCAAATGCGCGTCCAAATTGACGTCCGTCAAAGGATAGGGCAAGCTCGGCACGTTCACTTTGGCGTTTTCGGTCTCGATTTGCGCCAAAATCCTTGGCATAAGGCTGTCGTTGTAGACGCCTGCCACCACCGCATCCTTGATGCGAATTTTTCCGGCATATTCGATGCCACTGAGCTTGTTTTGCAGTTTTTCAGGCAAATAGCCCAACACATCCTCAATGATTAAGGTATTGGTAAACAAGTTGATATCAAGGTCAATGTCCTTGTTTTCCTCCATTTTCGCTTTGCCTCGCATTATGATTTCGTATTGGTTCAAACCGACAAGCCAACCGTCTAATTTGGCCTTTTTCCGGACCAAATCCAAGTTCAAATTGGCATTCAAATTCAAGGTGTCGTGCTCCAAAAAGGTCTCGTCCAATGCCAAACAAATGTCGGGCGTGTGGACTTCAAAAAGGCAGTCCAAAATTTCCTTTTGCTCCAAATCACCGTCAAATTTCAATTCCAAATCATTGATTGCCAAATCCATTCCGTTCAAATGCAGCGACAGCGACGAAGCCTTCAGGTCAAGCACGGCATCAATGGTATCGTTCATCATCCCCCCTTCCAAATCCAAATTGAGCCCAAACCCTTGAGCGGTCATCCCATTGCGGTCGTCGGTATAGTACACGGTCGCGTTTTTCAGTTTTACCTCTCCAATGTCAACGAGATAATCGAAAGAACCCGTCGTGTCGTTGTCAGCTTTCGTGTTGAACACATCAAGGTTGCTGTTGCCGATGGAATCCGTATAGAGGTTGACAAAAGCATTTTCAAGTATGCACTTCCTGACGGTTATCTCCTTCTCTTTCAGGAACTTCTTGGCATCGACCACCGCGATGAAGCTATTGATATTGGCCAGTGTGTCAGAAGGCGAGCCAGCCATCGGATTGATGAGGGCCACATTTTCAATCTCCACGCCGATGTTGGGAAAGGTCTTGAAAAGCGTCAGGTCGGCCTTGCCCAACTCGATTTCGCAGTTGACGAACTTTGGAGCGTGCTTCTTGACCAAATTGGTCAGACGCCCCGAAGAGGTCAACACCGCCGCCGCAACACCCGCCACAATGAGCACCAGCCCAACGAGCGAAGCCACGGTAATGCCTATTATCTTTAATGCCTTTTTCATTTAGAAAACCCTTGAATAATGATGTTCGGTACCATAATCGTCGCCATACACCAACTCGTTGGCATTCAGAGTGGTAATCGTATACACTTTGGGCACGACAATAAAAGTGCCCACATGTTCGATTTTCAAGGTGGAGCCCGTCAGCGTCCAATTGAAAGGCTGGGCTTCGTCTTCACTAACATCGTCGCTTTCGTCCCAAGTGAAGCCATTCACCAGCACGGTGTCGCCATTGGGCATGACATGATTGAACGGTTGGGCATAATAGCGCTCGAAAACGGTGCCTTCCTGCCATTTGCCGTAAAGGTCGGTCTCGTCAATGCCATCGCCATCGGGAGTCAAACCTCCGCAAGCACTGAGGCCAAAAGCGAAGGCCAAACCAAAAAAGAGATAAAGCAGTTTTTTCATCTGTCCATCAATTAAGCAGTTGCAACAAAATGAATTTTTTGGCAAAAGTAAGATTATTTTTCTATTTTTGCGCTTGCAATATACACAAATTATGCCAAACCTCAACATCGCCTACATACAAGCCGACCTCAAATGGGAGGACAAAACGGCCAACTTTATGAATTTCAGTAAATTGATTGAACAAGTCAGGCCCGAAACCGACCTCATTCTCCTGCCCGAAACCTTCACCACGGGTTTTCCGGTCGACCCAAATCGTTTTGCCGAAACCGAAGACGGCCCAACGATGCAATGGCTTCAGAATCAAGCCAAAGCGAAAAATGTCGTGATTTGTGCCACTTTCCCGTTGGAAAAGGATGGGCATTATTACAACAGCCTCGTTTGGATGCGCCCCGACGGGAGCCATGAACTCTATTTCAAGCGGCACACCTTCACGATGGGCGGCGAGGACAAATTGGTGGAACGCGGTGACCACCAACTCGTTGTGGAACTGAAAGGCTGGCGCATCCGCCCGATGGTGTGCTACGACATCCGTTTCCCCGTGTGGGCAAGAAACCGCTACCAAAACGGGCAATACAAGTACGACTTGGCTTTCTATTTGGCCAACTTCCCCGACTCAAGGATGGTGGTCTGGAACACGCTTTTGGTGGCTCGCGCCATCGAGAACCAAGCCTATTGGATTGGCGTAAACCGCGTTGGCGAAGATGCCAACGGACTGCATTACAGTGGTGAATCTCAGGTGATTAATTCCCGAGGCGAAATCATCTCCAAAGCCGAATCCTACAAGGAAGCGGTGATGCACTGCACCTTGGATTACGAAAAGCTGGAACGCTTCAGGCAGAAATTCCCTTTAGGCCCTGATTGGGATGGGTTTGAAATCAGAATGTAATTGACATGCAGCAAACCGGCGAAATCATATTGTACCAACCAAATGAAAACGTGCAACTTGAAGTGCGTTTGGAAGAAGAAACCGTTTGGCTCACTCAGGCGCAAATGGCTGAATTGTTTCAAAAGGACAGAACCGTCGTAACAAGACATATTAATAATGTGTTTGCAGAAGGAGAACTTGACCAAGAAAGCAATGTGCATTTTTTGCACATTCCTTTTTCTGACCGTCCAGTGAAACTTTACAGCCTTGATGTCATCATATCGGTAGGCTATCGCGTCAAATCGCAACGCGGCACTCAATTCCGCCAATGGGCAAACAAAGTCCTAAAAGACTATTTACTAAAAGGTTATGCCCTAAACCAACGGCTTTTGAAAATCGAAAACCAGTTGGAAAGCCAACAAGTTTTATTGGCTGAACATTCCGAAAAGATAGACTTTTTCATTCGCACCTCGCTCCCACCTGTAGAAGGGATTTTTTTCGAGGGCCAAGTGTTTGATGCACATGTTTTTGTCAGCGATTTGATTCGCTCCGCAAAAAACAGCATTGTTTTGATTGACAATTATATAGATGACACTGTATTGAAATTGCTTGACAAGCGTCCAGCAGGTATAAAAGCCACGATTTACACTCGCCAAATAAGCCCCACTTTGCAAAACGACATCAACCTGCACAATGCACAATATGAGCCGATTGAAGTCATTGAATTTGCCCAATCCCACGATCGTTTCCTGATGATTGACGAAACCGTTTATCACATCGGCGCATCGCTGAAAGACTTGGGCAAGAAATGGTTCGCTTTCAGCAAGATGGAAATCACTTCGAGCCAACTCCTTTCCAAAATGTAAAACCATGACTTTTAGCGTTTTTTCCGACGAATATTATATGAAACAGGCCTACCAAGAGGCTGAAATGGCTCTCGAAGCCGACGAAATACCGATTGGCGCCGTTGTGGTGTGCAACAACAAAATCATCGCCCGCGCCCACAACCAAACCGAAACCCTCAACGACGTGACTGCCCACGCCGAAATGTTAGCGATTACTGCTGCTGCTAACGCCTTGGGAGCCAAATATTTGGACGAATGCACGATTTACGTCACCTTGGAGCCTTGTCCCATGTGCGCCGGAGCCTTGTGCCATGCGCATATCGGAAAGGTGGTTTGGGCCGCCGACGACCCCAAGAACGGCTTCTCGCGCTTCGGCCCGATGCTACATTCCAAGACGAAAACCGAAACAGGCGTGATGCACGAGGAATGTTTGGCACTGCTGACGGATTTTTTCAAACGGAAACGATGATTTCTCACGCAGAATCCGCAGAAATCGCAGAACCTATCGTAGGGGTTTTTCACGCAGAATCCGCAGAAATCGCAGAACCTGACGGACAAAATCTTAGCGTCGCATTGCGATTCCCATAATTCTGCGCATTCTGCGTGCAAAAAAATCAATCCTCCGAAATCTCGCTCATCATGGCGCGGTAGGCCGAAAACACATTGGCGCGAGAGATGTAGCCCAAATACTTCCCGCCCTGAATGACAGGAATGTTGTATTTGCCCGATTGCTGGAACTTGTAAACAATCTCCTCCATCGGCTCCTCAGGGTGGATGACATAGTCGGGAAGGACGGCAAAATTCTGAATCGACTGGTCGTAGTAGCTCTCATCAAAAAGGATGGCACGAACATCATCAAACAGCACATGGCCGCAGAAAAAGCCTTCCTTGTCGACCACGGGAAAGATGTTGCGCTTCGACGACGACACCAAAGGCAACAAATCGCGGAACAAGCAATCAGGATGAATTGGGCTGAAGTTGTTTTCTATCAACTGATTGATAGCCATCATATTGAGGATGCTCTTGTCCTTGTTGTGGGTCACCTCTACGCCTTTCTCGGCTACGGCATTGGTATAAATCGAATGATTGAAAAACAGCCTGTTGATGGCGTAGGCCAAGGCAGAGACAATCATCAGCGGCACGATGAGCGCGTAGCCATTGGTGATTTCGGCGATGAGGAAAATGCCCGTCAGCGGGGCGTGCAGCATACCCGCCACGAGGCCGCTCATCCCGACGAGGGCAAACTTGGCTGGGTCCAAATGCCCGATCCCCAAATAGTTGACCAAAGTGGCAAAGAACAGCCCGGTAAAAGCCCCTATGAACAAGGCCGGGGCAAAGGTGCCGCCCACGCCACCCGCGCCAAAGGTGAAGGCCGTGGCGAAGGCTTTCAGCAAAATCATACCCGCAAACAAGATGATGACCACCAAATCATAATCCTTGAAATGCGCGAACCACGGATTGTTGAACACGGGGCTATAGTCGCCGCGCAAGGCCGAGTTGATGGCATCGTAACCTTCTCCGTAAAGTGCCGGAAACAAGAAAATCAAGATACCCAACATCGAGCCCCCGATGAGGAAACGTGTCCAAGGCGACTCAATCTTCTTGAACCTCTTTTCTACGCTGAAAGTCACTTTGAGGAAATAAGCCGACACCAAGCCCGCGAAAAGCCCTAACAGCACATAGTACAAAGCATTGCTCGGAATGAAACCCTCGGCAATGACTGCGGGATATTCCACCGTTTGGCCAAGGAAGAAATAGGCCGTCAGGATGGCGACAAACGAGGAGCAAATGATAGGCACCAACGCATTGAGCGACAGGTCGATCATAAACACTTCGAGGGCGAAGACAATGCCCGTGATGGGCGCTTGGAAGATGGCTGCAATGGCCGCCGCCCCACCCATTCCGATGAGCTGGATGGTGTGCTTGTAGTCGAGTTTCAGCAGTTGAGCGATGTTGGACCCGATGCTGCCGCCCGTCGACACCGAGGGGCCTTCCAATCCCACCGAGCCGCCGAAGCCGACCGTCAAGGCGCTGGTGACGATGCTCGACCAAGTGCTGCTTCGGCTCACCTTGCCCTTGTTCTTCGAAATGGCATAAAGGATGCCAGGGATGCCATGGCCCACGTCTTTTTTCAGAATGAATTTGCAAAACAGGATGGTCAGCAGGATACCGATGGCAGGACAGATGAAATAGAGGAAATGCGAATACTGCCCCTGAAAATTGAACACCAACTCCCGTATGCCGTGGGCCAATTTCTTGATGATAACAGCAGCCGCACCAGCGAAGAAACCCGCAGGGATGCTGAGCAAAAGCATAAAGCGGCGATCTGTCATGTGGGTCGCACGCCAAGCATTGAACTGGTCAATCTTCTCGTTTATCTTGTCCTTGAGCACCATCATTGGTTGTTTTGCGGCGGCTAAAATAGGAAAAAGTAACGCGCAAAGGAAAAAAGAATCGACTTTTTCCCTAATTTCGCAGTCTAAATTATCTGTCGGCCCTTCGACAAGCTCAGAGACCTTCGCTTTTGCGATGAAGTCAAGGAGGCCTGAACCTGCCGAAGTCCCCGACCCAACAATAAACGAACAAACAACCAACAATTCAGACCGATGAAAATCGTCAGTTACAACGTAAACGGCATCCGCGCAGCCATCAACAAGGGCTTGCTGCAATGGATCCACGACTACCAACCCGATGTGCTCTGCTTCCAAGAGCTGAAGGCCACGCCCGACCAAATCCCTTTGATGGACTTCGAGATGATGGGCTACCACCATTATTGGTTTCCCGCGCAAAAGAAAGGCTACAGCGGCGTGGGCCTCATCACGAAACAAGAGCCCGACAAAGTGGTTTACGGGATGGACGAGCCTTTGTATGACAGCGAGGGCCGTTTCCTACGCGCCGATTTTGGTGACCTCTCAGTGGTGAGCGTCTACCATCCTTCGGGCACCACGGGCGACGAACGCCAAGCCTTCAAAATGGTGTGGCTCGACTTCTTCCGCCAGTATGTCAACAAGTTAAGGAAAGAAAGGCCCCAATTGGTGCTTTCGGGCGACTACAACATCTGCCACGAGGACATCGACATCAACAACCCAAGAAAACACGACACCTCATCGGGATTCCTGCCCGAAGAGCGGCAATGGATGACCGACTTCCTCAGCGACGGCTACATCGACAGCTTCCGCCGTTTGGTGAAAGAGCCCAACCGCTACAGCTGGTGGAGTTTCCGCGCCGGCGCAAGGGCCAAAAACCTCGGCTGGCGCATCGACTACCATATAGTGACCGAAAACCTCGCCGACCGCATCGCCCAAGTCGACATCCTGCCCCAAGTGATGCACTCCGACCACTGCCCCATCGTGATCGATTTGAAATGATTTTCAAAATCCTTTGCCTTTGTTTCGAAAAAAGTCGTACTTTTGCAGCGTTGTTGGTCAACAAAAGATTTATAAGATTAAAGAGTGGCCTCATAGTTCAAGGGATAGAACGGAAGTTTCCTAAACTTTAAATCTAGGTTCGAGTCCTAGTGGGGCTACAAAACAGCAAACAACTGGCATTCAGATGTTTGCTGTTTTGCTTTTGTTTTCGGTCAAAACAATAAAACCGCAAAAGCAGCGTTACTATTCCATAATTTTCGTATTTTTACCGCCCAAAACTTTCGTTCTATGAAAAAACACATGTTTACCCTCATCATAACGATGGCCGCCACTTTGGCCTCGTTCGCCCAAAACGGCGTCGCCATAGGCAATTGGCGCACACACCTTCCTTACCAAAAAGTGATTGCCGTGGAGCCTGTTGGCCATCGCATCTATGCCGCCACCGAATACGAGCTGTTCTACTACGACACCGAGGACAACTCCATCAATATCCTCAACAAAATCAATGCCTTGTCGGACATTGGCATCAGCAGGATGCGCTACAACCAAAGCCAACGAAAGCTCATGGTGGCCTACACCAACGCCAACGTCGACCTCATTGACGCCAACAACAAAGTCCACAACATGAGCGACATCAAGGAAAAGACGATGGTGGGCAACAAGAGCATCAACAACATCTTCTTCGACGGCGACTTGGCCTATATGGCCTGCGGCTTCGGCATCGTTGTCTTCGACCTGAAGAAAGAAGAGGTGAAAGACACCTATTACATTGGCAACCAAGGCGATGCGGTGAATGTAACCGATGTGGCCATCTACAATGGACGCATCTATGCCTGCACCGACAATGGCGTTTATTACGCCTCGCAAGACGCACAAAACCTTGCCAACTATTCGGCTTGGCACTTCGACAACAGCCTCGTGCATCCTCATTTTGCCTACACCGAGATGGAGGTCTTTGGCGGTAAGCTCTTCCTCAACTTTGAAGGCGGCTACAACGCCGACACACTTTTTGTTCTCCATAATGACCAATGGGGGTGTTTCGACGAGGCTGGAACCAGCCAAAAATATGAACTGAGGGCTTACGACAACTGTTTCGTCATCACCAACCGGTATGGCATCAAGGTCTACGACCGCAACCTCAACCAAACCATGAACATCTACTCGCCCGGAGGAAACATCGAGCCGCTTTCAACTGCCATCGACAACAACGGAAACTACTGGATTGGCGACACCCGCCGTGGCCTCATCAAGACTTCCGACGGGTTCAACAACATGGACATCATACCCAACGGACCCGCCTCCAAGAATGTGTTTCACCTTCAAGCCTTTGGCGACCAAGTGTGGATTTCGACCGGTGGCCACGTTTCGAACTGGGGCAAACGCTACCTGAAGGAAGGCGTGGCCCGTTTCGACGGGATGTGGACTGTCCTCAGCCGTAACACGTTGCCCGATTTTGACACTTACTCCGATTTCGTGTGTACCGCCACCGACCCGAAAGACCCTGAAGTCACTTATGTAGGCACTTGGGGCAACGGCCTGCTGAAATTCAAAGGCGACGAACTTGTGGAGGTCTACGACGCCGACAACAGCACCCTTGAATATTGGGTCCAAGACCCCAGCCTCATCAACATCAGCGGCCTCGGCTTCGACAGCAAAGGCAACCTATGGGTGGCCAACACCGGCGCGACCCACATGCTTTCGATGATGGAACGCAATGGCAACTGGCATTCGTTCCACCTCGGCGGCGGCCTGAGCGGGATGGACATTGGCACCATGCTCATCGACAGCAATGACTACAAATGGATCATCACGCGCGAAGGCACCCTTATCGTGTTCAACGACAACGACACCTTCGACATCACTACCGACGACCAATGCGTAGTCCTCAACACCGCTGTCGGCAACGGGCATTTGCTGGGCTCGGTCAATTGCCTCGCCCTCGACCAAAGCGGCACCGTTTGGGTGGGAACCAACAATGGCCCGTGCATGTTCGAAAACAGCGCAAAGATTTTCAGCGACTCCAACTTCGACGCCACCCAAAAAATCGTGCCTCGTAACGACGGCACACAGCAATTCGACTTCCTTTTCGACGGTTCCAGCGTGCTCTCGATGGCCGTCGTCGAAGGCACCAAAGAGATGTGGTTCGGCCTCGAGTCGGGCGTTTATCAGATGTCGTTCGAGTCGAATCCCAAGGAAATCCACTACTTCAACACGAGCAACAGCCCGCTGCTCGACAATGCGGTCAACACGATGGCCATCGACAAGAACGGCGAGGTGTTTTTCGGCACCGACAATGGCGTCATCTCCTATCGTGGCGAGGCTGCCCCAGCCGAGCCTGTTGTCGGCGACGTGGTGGCATATCCCAACCCCGTGCGTCTGGGCTATTCGGGTTATGTGGGCATCAAAGGCTTGGTGGCCAACACCTTGGTCAGGATCACCACCGTCGATGGGGCCTTCGTCACCCAATTGGTCTCAGAAGGCGGCCAAGCCGTTTGGGACTGCACTGACATCAACGGAGCAAAGGTGGAACCCGGCGTTTTTCTCATCTATGTAAGCACGATGGAAGGCACCAACAAATTCGCCACCAAAATCCTCATCATGAATTGATGGACGACAAAATACAAGGCATCGTCCTGCAATCCATCCGTTATGGTGACACCAGCTTGATTGTGAGGATTTTCACCCGCAATTATGGCTTGCAATCCTATATGGTGAAAGGGGCTTTCAATCGAGGCGCCAAAAATCGCGTTGCCTTGTTCCAGAACCTGAATCTTGTCCAGTTTGTGGAACCTGTCCACAACAACAAAGGTTCGCTGAAATACCTCAAGGACGTGCAGCTCTCCTATATCTACCAAAGCATGGCTTTTGTGATGAAAAAAAGTGCCATCTTGATGTACGTCAGCGAGTTGCTATCCAAAACCATCACCGGGCAAGAGCAAAACGAGGCTTTGTTCGATTTCATCGTGCGCTCAATGTTGTGGCTCGACCTTGCAGAGGAACGCTATGCCAATTTCCCCTTGTTTTTCACTTTGGAGTTGACACGGCATCTCGGTTTCTATCCCAAAGCCAACCATCAAGAAGGCTGGTGCTTCGACCTGATGGAGGGTTCGTTTGCCCACGACTATCCCGTGCATCCTTATTATCTCGACCCGGAGGTGGCCGCGCTTCTGTCGCAACTGCTTGACTTGGGCATCAACGAGGCTTGCAGCATACCTCTGAAGACGAGCCAGCGGCGCGAACTGCTCGACAAACTCATCATCTTCATGCGGCTCCACGCCCCCGTGATGAACGACTTCCATTCAAATGAAGTCCTGAAATCGGTGCTGGAATGAAACAAAAGAGCCAACCCGAAGGTCGGCTCACCAAAAAAATTAATTAAAATTCAAAACGTCCTTACTTCAGGATTATCGAGGTTTGTCCCACCAGCTTGCCGCCCTGCTCATACACATCGATGAAATAGGTTCCGGGGCGCATTTCCGTTCCCGAAGGATGGATGTAGTAGGCCCGCACGGCGGTCTCGGTGCCGTCATAATTGACGCGCACCTTCTCGGTGAACTGCAACGTTTCGCCATTCGACTTGAACGAATACTCGTCGCCCGCGCCTTTGCTGATGATGGCCTTGGTCGGGTCGGCGATGCGGATGTAGAACAACTTGGAGCCTGGCTGCACAAGGTCGTTGGCGCCCACAGTGAAATCCACGCGGATGCGCTCGGCGCGGTTGGCGCGGTCGGTCGTGGTTTCCTTGTCGCCGCCCCTGAATCGAACCGCTTGGGCGGTGTAGTTGTATAGCTTCAGATAGGCCGCTTGGCTGACCATGTTGGACAACTCTTCCTTTTGGCGGGCAAGGCTGGTGTTATGACGGCGCTCCGCTTGATATTCTTCGCGAATCCGCTCGTTTTCGGCCACCAGCTCCCGGTTGACGGTATACAGCGAGTCCATCTGGCGAACATAACGCTGCGATATTTCTTGCAACTGCGTGAGTTTCTTCTTGATGTAATAATAGTCCCACTGCGAATCCAAGAGCCTCTTGATTTCGACGGCATCGGCTTGGATGATACTGTCTTTCTCGGCCAATTCCTGGCTCAGCTCGCCATAGCTCTCCTTCAGTTCGTTGTGGACCTTCATCAGGCTGTCAACCTCAGCTTGGAAATCAATGCGTTGCATCTCTTTCTCGGCCTCCAGTTCCTTCAAGTTGGTCTTCATGTCGCTGTTGCGTACCAACAGGAAAGCCACGGCGATGGCCAACAAGCCAAGAAGGAGGAGATAAAGCCAAATCGGCTGTTTTGCTTGTCTTTTCGAACTTTCAGCATCCATAATGTATCTGTTTTTGAGATAATCCGTTCAACAATTTTTCATTTTTCGTCGTCGTAGACCGGCTCCACTTTGGCTCGCGGAAGATGCACCGGAATGTACTGCCCGACAGCCTCGATGTAAACAATCAGATGACGCTTGTTCTCGATGGATTCGAGCCTGCCTTTCAAGCCTTTCATCGGCCCCGTGATGATGCGCACCATTTGGCCTTCCTTCAAATCCACGTTGTTCTGCATCTTGTATTCCTCGCCCCGATCATAGTCGGCCACAAATTTCTTGATGGCGAGAATCTGGTTTTCGGGAACGACGACAGCCTGCCTCTCGAAGGTCACGAACTTGAGAACCCCGTAGACGTTCAGGATCGGGATGTATTCCTTGGGATTTGAATACACAAACACGTACGATTTGAACAAAGGCTCCTCGATCTTCTTGCGGCGGTCGCTCCATTGCCTGACCGTCGTAATCAAGGGCAAGTAGGCCGTCACGCCCAAATCCTCAAGCTGCATCAGCACTTTCTTCTCGGCCCGCGACCTAACATACAAAGCATGCCAACTCCTGACGTTATGCACATTCATAGCACGAATTCCTTATTTAGAGCCACGCTTTTTGCTTGTTTCCGATTTTCCCTTATTGTCTTCGCCATAATAACTCGAACTCTCGCTTGCATACTTGCCGTAGCCATAGCCATAGGCGTAGCCGTAGCCATAGCCATAACGCTGGCCGTAGCTGCTGTTGGCCTCAATTCCGTTGATGACGATCGAAGCGCTGACCTCACGGTTCTCAAGGTCTTTGATGATGCTGCTAAAGATGTTCTTGTTGGTGACACCTTGACGCACAATGAACAAGTTGACATCGGAATAGCGCATCAGCAGGAAAGCATCGGTGACCAACCCCAAAGGCGGCGTGTCGATGATGATGTAGTCATATCTTTCCTTGAGCAAATCGAAGAACTCCTTGCATTTCTCGGAGGCGATGAGCTCGGCGGGGTTGGGCGGGATAGGTCCGCTGGTGATGACGTCGAGGGTGGGGATGTGGTTGGAGGGCTGGATAATGTCCTCAAACGATTCCTTGTTCGACAAGAAGGAGCTGATGCCAATGTTGTTGTTCAGGCCAAACTCCTGGAAAAGCTTCGGCTTGCGCAAGTCGAAACCAAGAAGCACCGTCTTCTTGCCATAAAAGGCATAGATGGAAGCTATGTTGATGCTATTGAAGGTCTTGCCGATGCCCTGCATGTCGCCCGTGACCAATATCACGCTTTTTGACTTGCCTTGGATGAGGAACTCGATGTTGGTACGAATCGAGCGGAACGACTCGGCAACGGGCGACTTGGGGTTGTTGATGACCACGATGGGGTCTTTGTCGCTCACCTGCGCCACTTGGCCGATGATGGGGTACTTCGTGATTTTTTCCACATCCTTGCGGTCGTTGATGGAAACATTGAAGAAATCCTTCAAGAACAGATACAAGGCCGGAATCAGCAAACCAATGATGAGAGCGATGAGATAGTTCACCATCGTGCGTGGCGAAATCTTCACAGTCCTTTCGATGCGGGCCTCGTCAATAATCTCATTGTCGGGCGTGTTGGATGCCTTCAGGATTTGGGCCTCGGCGCGTCGTTGCATCAAATACTTGTTGGTCCCGTCAGTGAAATCGCGATTGCGCTGTAAATTGATGAGCTGCTGCTGCTTTTCGGGAAGCACTTTCGAAGCCGACTCGGCACGGCTGATGCGGCGATTGATTTCGTTGAGGCCCATCTGCTCATTGATGACCAAATTGTTGACATTTTCGAGGATGGTCCTCTTGGTGGTGACAATCTGTTCGTCGAGTTTCACGATTTGGGGGTGCTGTTCCGTAAGGGTGAGCAGCTGCGTGGCCTTGGTTTGCGAAAGGGTCACCAACTCGTTGACCAAGCGGTTGAGCAACGGGTCGGGGATGCCCATGGTGCTTGGCGAGGCCAGCTTCTCGGGGTCGTCGATCTGATCCTTGATGTAGTTCTGCAAACGTTGGTACAACTTCACGTTGACCATTTTCTCGGCACGTTCCTTTTCCAAGGCTTGCAAATTCGTGTACATCTGGTTGGCTTGGACATCGAGGTTCATCAGGTCGTTGCGCGTGCGGAAGTCTTTCAAGTCGCTTTCGGCTTCGCTCAGCTGTTCTTGAACGCCTTCCAATTCGCTGTCGATAAACTTGATCGTGTTTTCCGACACCAAATTCTTTTTCTCCAAGCCACGATTCACATATTCCACCATCAGAGTGTTCGTGAAATCGACAATCTTCTTCTTGTTGGTGCCTTTCATTACGACAGAGACAACCGATGCCTGCTTGGTGATAGGACTTGCGGAAAACGAACTCATTTGATTCACCAAAGTGGGATAGCTGTTCAACCAGAACGAGAAATTCCTGTTGTTGTCTCTTTCGGCATTATAGTTCTCGTTCAAGGTGATTCTGATGCGATTGTACCCGTTGTCGAACCATTCCCCCTGTTGGCATTGGTTGGTCACGTCAATCATGACCTTGACCGAACTGCTCTCCACCATTTCGCCCAAGATGAAGTCGTACTTGTTGAGATACTCAGAGGTTCCGTGCAACGTGAAGTTCCCGTTGTCGATTATGGTGATTTCGTAAACCATTCCCACGGCTTGAGGCACGCTGCGGTCGTATTCCACGGTGAACGGTGCGTTTTTATACAACTCGAAGGAAGAGAAACGGCCTTTCTCGACATAGGTCACCTCAAGGTTCATCTTGCGGACGACACGGTCGGTGAGGGAATAGGAAGTCAAGATGGCAATTTCGTTGTCTACATTCTGGTAGTCGCTAAAATTCATGTTTGTCATAATGGCCGTAGGATCATAACCGGTGCGTTGATCCTTGATGAGCACGGTACCAGAGGTTTTATAGACATTGGGGCTGAAGCGGTTGATGAAAAATCCCGCCGCCAAAGCAATCAAAACGCAGATGACAAAAAGATACCAATGGCGCAAGCAGATGTAAATCAGCTGCTTTATGTCTATAGTTGGTTCCTCGTTGATTTGTTGGGGATTATATGCTTTACGTTGTTCCATAACATTGATTATTTCTTGTTGTTCAAATAAAGTGCCAGCATGGTGAGACCCAAAGTGACGATGGAGATAACCGTCGAATAGGGGAAGGCCGTGAAGCCCCACGACTTGATTTTAAGCGGCTCCACATAAATGATGTCGTTAGGTTTCAAATAATAATAAGGAGAGGAAAGGATGTCAGCCGAACCCATATCGACCGTGACGATCTCAGAGCCGTTGTCGGTTTGGCGGATGATTTTCACTTCGCTGTTCTTGGCGAAATTGGTCATGTTGCCCGCCATAGCCACCGCCTCGAAAAGGTTGATTTGCGACTGATAGACCTTGTACATCCCCGGACGCGACACCTCGCCCAGCACCGTCAGGTTGAAGTTTGACAACTTCACGATGAGGGTCGTTTGGTTGATGAATTTGTTGACTTCGGTTTGCAGAAGCTCCTTGGCTTGGTCGACCGTAAGGTTCTTGAGCTCAATCTTTCCCGTCAGCGGAAGCTCGATGCAGCCTTGCTCGTCGAGGGTGTACGACTGAAGGTAGATGCTGGCGTCTGATGACATATAATTGCTCCTGCTATTGGAATACTCGCCATTAAGGCCGGCCGCATTACGTTCATCCATCGTGTTGATGAAGCGGATGTAAAGGTTGTCGCCCGGCTGCAACTTATAGTTGACACTCCTGTCGTTGACATATTCAATCGACTGGTTTTCGGCCAACATTTGGGCTTCTTTCAGGTAGAGCATTTTCTTTTGGGGGACACACGAAGCAAAGGCAATCGCAAAAAGCAACGCTGCCAGTCCGGTTTTCAAGGTTTTTGCAGTATTTTTCATATCAGATCAGTTGTTTGTCAATTGTTCAAAAGGGTCAATTCCTTCACGCCGACCAAAGGCGTGATAGGCATTTTTTGTTCGATTTGGAAGCGATAGGTGCCAGGATCGTTGATGAGAAGCTCCTTGTTGATAGGCAACGTGAACGTATAGCACCCGTCTTTGAGCTCCGAGCTCCAGTTGCCGTCGGCATCCTTCAGTTTCGGCTTGTATCCTTTGGCACGATAGCGGTCACCCTCGTTGGTCAACACCGCAAACACCAAATCGATGTAGTCGTAAGGATAGTCATCGGTGAAACTGATGCGGAGGCTGAGGTCGAAGGTGGTCGGTTCGGCAACCTCAATATTGGTGCTGACGAAATCGAAACGCTCCCACACCGTGTTGTAGAAGCTGCGCTGCATCAGTTCCTTGTTTTTCGCCTTCGGCTCGCAACCGCAAAGGCAGAGGCAGATGGCCATAACGAGAAAAGCGATTCTCTTCATTTGTTTGTGCATAAAAAACCGCGCAAATGTACGAAAAAAAAGTGAAAGAGCCGTTAAAACCCACAATTTTAGGATAAAAGTGCAACAGCCCAAAAAAAACGGCCAAAAAGGCATCGCGAAATCAGGAAAAACTTATACTTTTGTCATTCGCGAAATTCACTATGAGAACAAAGAACAATAGTCTGTCACCCAGAAAGTTATTGGTTATGGGTGTGTTTGTTGCCGTGGGGATTGTCTTTATCCTCAAGTTGTTTTCGCTCCAGGTGGTCGACAAAAGCTATGTGGCCTTGGCCGACAACAACGCCTTGCGCTATGTGACCCAATATCCGGCCCGAGGCAAGGTTTTCGACCGCAACGGCGAGTTGTTGGTGTTCAACGAGGCCGTCTACGACCTGATGGTCACCCCCCGTCAAGTGATGAAAAAAGACTCGCCCGACCCCTTCGACACGGCCACTTTCTGCCGCTTGCTCGACATCGACAAGGCATCGTTCATCGAGCGGATGGAGAAGGCCAAGAAGGAGTCGTATTTCAAGCCTTCGCCTTTCATGACGCAGGTCTCGAAAGAGAACTACGCCCACATTGCCGAGGTGCTTTACCGTTTCCCGGGCTTCTATTTCCAGACCCGCACGGTGCGCCATTATCCCAAATCCATAGCGGCCCACACCTTGGGCGACATCGGCGAAATCAGCAAGGGCGAATTGGACAAGGACAAGGAGAACGAGAACTATTACCGCCAAGGCGACTACATAGGCAAGTCGGGCATCGAGAAGTCGTACGAGAAGGAACTGCGCGGCGTGAAAGGCCTGAAAGTGATGATGGTCGACGTCCACAACCGAGAGATGGGCAGCTTCATGGACGGCGAATACGACATTGAGCCTGTGGCCGGGAAAGACATCTACCTCGGCCTCGACGCCGAGCTGCAAGCCTATGGCGAGCGGCTGATGGTGGGCAAGATAGGCTCAATCGTGGCCATCGAGCCCTCAACGGGGCAGATTCTGGCCTTCGTCACCAGCCCCACCTACGACCCCAACCTCCTCGTGGGCCGCGATCGCGGCAAGCACTACAAGGAACTGCAAGAAGACCCCATGAAGCCCCTCATCAACCGAGCCACCAACGGCACCTATCCGCCGGGCTCCACCTTCAAGAGCGTGGTGGGCCTTATCGCGATGCAAAGCGGCAGCATCACGCCTGCCACCTGTTTCCACTGTAGCGGACCGGCCTCGTTGCCCATCAAGTGTACCCACTCGCACGGCCCCAGCCCCGATTTCGCCAATGCCATCATGAACTCATGCAACCCTTATTTTTACGAGGCCTTCAAGGCCACCATCAACAACCCGAAGTTTGGCGGCGTCAAGAAAGGCTACGAATACTGGAAAGACATGACCTACAAGTTGGGGCTCGGGCATAAGTTCAACACCGACGTTCCAGCCGAGCGATCGGGCAACATCCCTTCGCGAGAGTATTACGACAAGATGTACAAAGACCAATGGAACGCCGTGACAATCCGCTCGTTAGGCATCGGGCAAGGCGAGGTTTTGGTGACGCCATTACAGTTGGCCAACATTGCCGCCTACATCGCCAACGAAGGCTTCTACTATCCGCCCCACCTCATCAAATGCTTCGGCGACTCGACCGCCATCCCCGAAGTGATGACCACCAAGATTGACCCGGGCATCAACCCAAAATACGTCAGGACGATGAAAGCCGGCCTGCGTTCCGTCTTCAGCGGCTCGGCAGGCACCGCCCGACGCTACGAACTAAGCGACATCGCGCAATGCGGCAAGACGGGAACCGCACAAAACCCCCATGGCAACTACCACTCCAACTTCATAGCCTTTGCGCCTGCCAACGACCCGAAAATAGCCTTGTCCGTCATCATCGAAAACGGAGGCTATGGCGCCACTTGGGCAGCACCAATCGCCAGCCTGATGATCGAGAAATACATACGCGGCTACACCATCCGCGAAGACTTGGAACAGCGCATGATGGAAGGCAGAATCTCATATAAGAACGAAAGATGAACGAAAGGAACAATATCATAGGAAAAATCGACTGGGCCACCCTGCTCATCTATTTTGCATTGGTCTTGATAGGATGGTTCAGCATCTTCTCGGCCAAATACAACGAGGCGCATCCGAGCATTTTCGATTTCTCGATGGAATACGGCAAGCAATTGATTTGGATTGGGTTATCCCTGTTTGCCGGCTTCACCATCCTGCTCATCGACGCCAAGTTTTTCAACGTCTTCTCACTGTGGATCTATTTTTTCTTCTTGGCGTCGCTCTTCATCGTGCTGGCCTATGGCAAGGCCACCAAAGGCGCCACTTCGTGGATCAACCTTGGGGCGGGCGTCAAATTCCAGCCCTCCGAATTCGCCAAGATGGCCACGGCCTTGGCCTTGGCCGGCTACCTTGACCGCTTGGACGTTGACCTGCAAAAGCGCAAGGACCAGATTATCGCGGCACTCCTCATCCTTGCCCCGATGGCGTTGGTGCTGTTGCAAAACGACACCGGCTCGGCCCTCGTGTTCGTGTCGTTCATCTTCGTGCTCTACCGCGAAGGCTTTCCGGGCGCGGGATGGCTCATGCTGGCCGGCGTGGTGGCCATTCTCCTGTTTATTTCCACTTTGATGTGGTCGCAAAAGGTGATGTACATCATCTTGGGCGCACTTTTCATTCTCACCCTGACCTATTACCTTCTCAACAAGAAAAGGTACATCGTCAGGATGGTTGCCGTGTTCGCAGCGATGTTCGCTTTCGTGTTTTCGGTCGACTATGCGTTCAACAAAGTGCTTCAGGACCACCAGCAAAAACGCATCTTGGTGATGCTCGGCAAAATCGACGACCCCCAAGGCGTGGGCTACAACGTACACCAGTCGAAAATCGCCATCGGTTCGGGCGGTTTCAGCGGCAAGGGCTACCTGCAAGGCACCCAAACCAAGTACGACTTCGTCCCCGAACAACACACCGACTTCATCTTCTGCACCATCGGCGAAGAGGGCGGTTTTCTCGGCACGGCTGCCGTGGTGCTCCTCTATGTGGGACTGCTGTTGCGCATCATCACTTTGGCCGAGCGCCAAAAGTCGACTTTCAGCCGCGTGTATGGCTATGCCACCGCCGGCATCATCTTCATGCACTTCTTTATTAATATAGGTATGACCATCGGCCTGATGCCAGTCATCGGAATCCCTTTGCCGTTTCTGAGTTACGGCGGGTCCAGCATGCTGGCTTTCACGATCATGTTGGCCATTTTCCTAAAGCAAGATGCCAACCGGATGAACATCCTTTAGTCTTCGTAAAGCGAGGTGAAGGCGAAATTCTTGACATCGAACAGCCCTCTGTCGCTGAGTTTCAGCTCAGGGATGACGAGCAAAGCCATGAATGCCAAAGTCATGAACGGCGCATAAAGCGTCGACCCCAGCCGTTTGGCCAAGGCATCGGCGTTTTGGTAGGCCTGAGCCACTTGGTATCCGTCTTCGTTGCTCATCAGTCCGGCCACGGGCAGCGGCACCGCCAACATTTCGGTGCCACAATAGGCCGTCACGCCGCCCGTATGCTCAATCAGCAAATTGATGGCATGAAGGATGTCGCGGTCGGAAACCCCAACGGCCACAAGGTTGTGGCTGTCGTGGGCCACACTCGATGCCAAGGCACCGCGCTTCAGGCCGAAGTTCTTGATGAAGGCCACGGCTGGCGTGTAAGGCTGGTAGCGATTGACCACCACCAACTTCAGGATGTCGCGCTCCACGTCGCTGACGATGCCGCCGTTCACCACTTTGGGCTCGGCCATGAAACATTTTGTGATCAGCTGACCATCCTTGCATTCTATCACCTTGATTCTCTTTCCCTTGTCGGGAACGAACAGGTCTTGCGCATAAAGGAAGGGACGCTCGAAGAGATTGGGGGTTGCAGTCTCCACATACTTGATGTTCGACACCCCGTTTTCGGCAATCAGCTCGCCTTTCACATAGGTCTGCTTGGCCACGGGGCTGCGCAGGTCGTCGACCACGATGAAGTCGGCATCATCGCCCTCTTGCAGCATCCCGACGGGAAGATGATAATGCCTCACGGCATTGAGCGAGGCGGCTTTCAGCACGTCCATCACATCGTAGCCCAAAGCGATGGCACGGCGCACCAACTCGTCGATATGGCTTTCCACCAATTCGTTGGGGTGCTTGTCGTCGGAGCAAAACATCAGCTTGTCGGGATGGGTGGCCATCAGCGGAATCAAGGCATCAAAGTTCTTGGCTGCGCTGCCTTCGCGGATGAGGATGCTCATGCCGAGGCTGATTTTCTCCAAAGCACCCGCCAGATGGAAACACTCGTGGTCGGTGGTGATGCCTGCGCCGACGTATTTTTGCAAGTCAGCTTCAGTCACTGCGGGCGCATGGCCGTCGATAGGCTTGTGGTTCTTCTTTGCGGCAGCAATCTTTCGCATCAGCTCCGGGTCTTCGTTGATGACGCCCGGATAGTTCATCACCTCCGAAAGGCAATAGATGTCGGGCGAGGCCATCAATTCTTCGACGTCATCCGCATTGATGGCGAAGCCAGAAGTCTCAAAAACCGTGGAAGGCACGCAACTTGGGGCTCCGAAGAAAAACTTGAACGGCACTTTTTTCCCATTTTCGATCATATACCTTACGCCCTGCTTGCCCAATACGTTGGCGATTTCGTGCGGGTCGCTGACGGTGGCCACCGTTCCGTGGCACGACGCCAGCCGCGCAAACTCTGAAGGAATCAGCATCGAGCTCTCGATGTGCACATGGGCATCAACGAAGCCCGGCATGATGTATCGCGTGTTGCCGACAGGCTTTTCCTCAATCTTGGCGATTTTGCCGTCCTCGACGACAACGACGCCCGAAAAAATCCTTGTATTGATAAGGTCGACGATTTGGCCGCCTATAGTGAAAGAGTTGTTCATAAAAAAGCTGCGTTTTTCCAATGCAAAAGTACAAAATACTTCCAATATTTCCCTATTTTTGCACCAAAATAAAACCTATCCATGCAAGAACAAACACCTCTCTATCCCGTCATTCGGCTCAACCCCGGCAAGGATGACGCCTTGCGCCGCTTCCACCCTTGGGTGTTCTCAGGTGCCATCCACAGTGCGGCCAAGGGCCTACAGGCAGGCGACACGGTCACCGTCACCGACTACGACGGCAACATTCTCGGCACGGGCTTCTGCGAATCGGACAGCATCGCCGTAAAGATGCTCAGCTTCGAGAACAGGAAAATCGACGAATGGTTTTTCCTCGAAAAGCTCAACCACGCCTACGAAGTGCGCAAAACGATGGGCTTGACCCACAACGCCCACACCAACAGCTTCCGCCTCGTCCATTCCGAAGGCGACGGCTTGGCGGGCCTCATCGTCGACATCTACGGACACACCGCCGTGGTGCAAGCCCAAACCGAAGGTATGGCCCTGCATCTCCACGAAGTCGTCCGCGCCCTCAAGCTCATCCCCGACCTTGGGCTGCAGGCCGTCTACAACAAAAGCGCCGACGCGATGCAACGCATGGGCAAGGAAGACGCCATCATCGAAGACGGCTACCTCTTCGGGCAGCGTTTGGACGAAAACATCATGGAAAACGACAGCCTTTTCTTGCCCAACTGGGAAGAAGGCCAAAAGACCGGCTTTTTCATCGACCAACGCGAAAGCCGTGAGCTGGTGCGCCAGATGGCCCAAGGCAAGACCGTACTCAACGCCTTCGGCTACACGGGTGGCTTCTCAGTGACAGCGCTGAAAGGTGGAGCCCGCCGCGCCGTCACCGTCGATGCTTCGAAGAAGGCCATCGCCATGGCTGAGGCCAACATCGAACTCAACGGCTATTCGAAGGAAGAGAACCCTTGCCATGTGGCGGACATGAAAGACTATGTGCTGGAAATGCGCGAAGGCGCCTTCGACCTCATCATCCTCGACCCTCCGGCCTTTGCCAAACGGCACCACGACCGGCATCGCGGCTTGGGCGGCTACAAGTTCATCAACGCCGAGGCCCTCAAGCGTGTCGCCAAGGGTGGGCTGCTGTTCACCTTCAGTTGCTCGCAGGCCGTCGACAAGGCCACTTTCCAAGGCATCGTCACCGCTGCCGCCATCGAGGCCAAGCGCAACGTGCGCATCATCGACCAGCTTTCGCAGCCCGCCGACCATCCCATCAACATCTTCCACCCCGAAGGGGCATACTTGAAGGGGCTGGTGCTTTATGTGGAATAAAAAAAATCGGGCTGAACTTTCAGCCCGATTTTTTATCATCTGCCACCCAAGAACGACCCTGGTTTGCGCGGGTGCTTAGGTGCGGTGCGGCTTGCCGACTTCGAAGTGCTATTGCTGAGGCGTTTCAGATAAGCCTTTTCCATATAGTTCTTGTCGTACTCATTCTCGTAGATGAAACTGTTGGCGGTCATGTCGCTAACATACATCCTGAAGGTAAGGATATACGAGCCGTAATCCATGGTTGTGTAGAGCACACGTTCCTTCTTGTCGAACGAGCAGGTGAAAGGATACACCAAAGTGGTGTCGGGGCAATGGATGTAGACAGTGTCGTTGTCAGAATTGATGACGGCAAGGCTGTCAACATCGCTATCGCGCATCTCGCCGGTCTGGTCTTCCCTGAAAATCAGTTGGATGCCGTTGTCGGTATCGTTGGGGTCAAAGTTATAGCTCTCCATTGATGCCGGAATCGGGTTGCCCGCATAGTCGATGTTGTAATACTCAATCTTTTCGACACCCCAAGTGCCGACGAACGACTTGTACTCGATTTTTCCGCACGAAGCGAACAGCATGCTCACTAAAGCCAATGCTGCAAATAATGATAATTTTTTCATTGTTTGTTTGTTTAATTTATTATTAATCAATTCGTTTCATAAAAAACCTTTCGAAAAACGGGTTGGGTTCCGAGAAATGGTTCATCCACGAAGCCCTGATGGTGGAGTCCGTCATCTCCTCAATGTCCATATCGGCAGAAGTCGCATCCGAAAACACAGAGATGATCCAAGAAGTGTTGTAAATCGTCAGTGTATGATTGCGGTCATCATAATCATAGTCACAATTGAACTTCTTGATCAAGGCCGGGCTTTCGTTCAGGAGCAACCTACCTGACCCGTCGGCATTGAAAAACACTTCGTAGCCACGGCCAACACCTACTTCATAACGCAAAGTGTCCCATTGCTCGAAGCCGGTGCTGTCGGTGCGACAACTGATGTATTTCTCACAGCCCCAATGCCCTTTGATGGGAGAATTCGCATACTTCTCTTTACGGCACGAGGCCAGCAAAACCATAGCCAACAAGGCCAAAATCCCGATTCGAATACCTTTTTTCATATCAATTTGCGGCGCAAAAATAAGATTAATTCAAATATCGCGCCAATTTTTCTAATTTTGCCGTCTAATTTTCAAAAAAATGAAACGCAAAATCCACCTTATTATAATATTGGCGCTCCAAATGGCGTGGCCGGCGATGGCGCAAGACACGCTGACGGTGATGCAATATAACCTTTTGTATTACGGCAACACCTCCACTTGTGACGAATATGACAACAACACTCAGCACAAAGACGAATGTATCCGGGTCATTTTGGACGAAGTCAAACCGAACATTCTCACCGTCTGTGAATTCGGTGCAACCCAATCATTGCAAAACGACTTCTTGCGCCACAACCTGAACATCAACGGCGCAAACTATTGGCAATCAGACAATATCATCAACTATGCGAACAGCAGCATCATCAACCATATTTTCTTCGACTCGCGCAAGATGGGGCTGAAGAAACATGTGGCGCTTCGTACCCATCCAAGAGACACCGATGTTTACGAGCTTTACATGAGAACCCCTTCGTTGGCGGTTGGCGACACCATCAAGTTGGTTTGCATTGTGGCCCATACCAAGGCCGGAAAAGAGTGGGAAAGCTCGCGCCGCGCCCAGATGCAAATGGCAATGGATTATGTGAACCAGCATTATTCCACTGAAAACGTGCTGATTATGGGCGATTTCAATATGTATGGCGCGAGTGAAAGTGGCTACCGCCTGCTCACCCAAACCTACAGCAACCCCTACGCCCGCTTTATGGACCCCGTGGCAAACCATGGCGGCGTGGGCGAATGGAACAACAACATCCTGTTTGCCCAATTCCACACGCAGTCAACACACAGCACGTCGTCGGAATGCTTTGTTGATGGCGGATTGGACGACCGCTTCGACTTTATCCTTATGTCCGACGAAATCGCGTTCAGTTACAACCACTTGCGCTATGTGAACAATTCCTATAATGCCGTGGGCAACGATGGCCATCATTTCAATATGAGTGTCGACCAAGGCTACAATTCATCCGTACCTGCTGCCGTTGCAGAAGCCCTTTTCGATGCCTCTGATCACCTCCCCGTGACGATGAAAATCGCGGTGGATGCCAAACTTGGTGTGGATGAAGCTGAAGAAGCGGTATTGCAAGCCTTTGTGGCTCCCAATCCCGCCACTGATATGACCCAAGTCAGTTTCTTCAATCCATCAGACGGGGAAGTCAGTTTTGAAGTGTATTCACTTCAGGGCCAAAGGGTTTCGCGAGCCACGAACCATTACAACAGCGGCTCACAGCAGTTTGAACTCGACCTTCACGACCTTCCGAATGGTTTTTATCTGCTTCGGATGAGCCATAGTGATGGCTGGAAACAAACCTTGAAAATGGTGAAAAACTGAGAAATTACCTTATAAAGCCCCATAACCCTATAAAAAAACCGAGTTACGGCGAATTATAGCGCATTTTTTACCGTATAAAGCCCCATAACTCGATTTTCTGTTTCGTTTTTATTCCTTGAACAGGTCTTCCATTGTCACCACCTGTTGGACAATTCCCGCGTGGGCGGTGCGCTTCAGTCCGTAAGTGGTCACTAAGGTGATATGCACGGCTTTCCGTGTCTTGGTGATTTCAACAAATTTGCTCCTGCGATGGCGAATCCGTTCCTCTTCCTTGGCCGTCATCAGGAAATCAGAATCGGCGTATTTCATCTCACAAAGGTTGATGACCTTATCGTTGCGGTCGATGAGCAGGTCGATTTGTGCGCCCTCCTCCTTTTCTTCGCCTTCTTCTTGCTCTTTCTTAGGCTGATACGTCCAGGAATACACTTGGCTCGACACGCCCGCAATGCCCAATGCCTGCTTGATTTGCGGCACGTGCCAGAGGCAAACCCGCTCGAAAGCCAATCCCGCCCAAGTGTTGTGGACGGGCGACTCCAACTTGGTGCTCCAATAATGCTCGTCTGCCCCTTTGTTGTTTTTCATAAAACTGAAATAGAACAAGGTGAACGGGTCGATGAGTTGATACAGCGTGCTTCGTTCCTTCTTGCCGAGGCAGGCATATCGGCGTATGAAACCGCTCAATTCCAAGTCGTCGAGGCGTTTGGTGAGGGTGCCGCTGCTCGTTTTCCCGATGATTTCCTCCATTTCGGTGCGCGTCATCCCGACTTTTTTCTCGCCCAAGGCCTCCACGATGGACAGATACGGCTCCGTGTTTTCGAAAAGCGAGGCATACAGGTCGTTGAACTCGCTTTTCAGTTTGCCGTCGGTGCCGAAACACAGCCTGTCGATGTTTTGCGCGAGGCTGTATTCGCGGTTGAGCAGGCTCCAATAATACGGCACGCCGCCTAAAATCATATAAGCCTCCGTGATTTCCTTTCGCGACATATTCAGGCCAGCGACTTCGGCATAATGCTCACATTCAGCGAGATTGAAGGGAGCGAGGTGGATGCGCTCGGTGAGGCGGTTGTGCAGTCCGCCACGGTTGCGGAAGATTTTCTTCGTAATCCAAGAACTGCTGCTGCCGCACACGATGAGCACAATGTCCTTTTCGCGGCGGGCGGTGGCCCAACTGTTCCAGAAATGCTCCAACGCACTGACGAAATTCGATTTGGGCGTATCCATCCACGACAACTCGTCCAAAAACACCACTTTTTTCTGCTCCGTCCGCTCCGAAAGCACATCCTCCAACATCCCGAAGGCCTCCATCCACGAGCGCGGGATGCGGAAACGCTTGCCGCTGGCGCGTTGCAAAGAGTCGCGGAAGCCCGTCAACTGCTTCGACAAAGGTGCCTTGGCAAATCCAGTGTGCTGAAAGGCAAACTGATAGTTGAAGGTCTCGCGGATGAGGTAGGTCTTGCCCACACGCCGCCGTCCGTAGACGGCACAGAATTGGGCTTCCTCTTTTTCCAACAGGTTACGCAGAATGGCTTGCTCCTTTTTCCTTCCAATCAACATAGCGCATCATTTTTCTTGTTTTCGATGCAAAAATAGGGAAAATTACCGTATAGCCCCCCATAACTCAAAAAAAAAATGAGTTATGGGGCTTTATAGGAATATTTTTGCCGTATAAAGCCCCATAAGTGGTATTTTTGAAATCAATTTCCAACCTTCACCCGCATCCCATCCGAATACGCACTGAACTCCGGCGCATACTGGCACTGGATCAAGGCGTAGCCATTATTCAGGTGGCCTTCCTTGGTCACGAACATACTGTATTCCAACTGGTGCGTGCCCTTGGGCAGATGCTCGATGAAGAATTGCATATCGGTGTCGGTATTGCTCTGGTAGTAGCTCATTCGGTCGTTGTACTCGTAGCGCGAGATTTGTTCAATCGGCTCGAAACCGGCGGCGCGGAGGTCCTTGACGAAGACGAAGCTCATATCCTGCTGGCTGGTGAAGGTGATTTTCACGGTGAGTTTGTCGCCAACTTTGAGCGTCCGCTTTTCAGCGGGAACCAAAACTTTACCCTTATCAGTGACCGTCTCCACAAACAATTCGCGCTTGATGGTGAAGCCCGACTCGTCGCTCTTCACTTTGTCAATCGGGACGAAATACTGGCGGAACAAGCCGCCCCAAACCAAGTGCGGGGTCGGGTTGTTTACGGTGAGTTGACGCATTTCAGAGGTCACCTCGTTGGCGTTCCAACGGCGTTGGATGAAGCCTGTTCCGGCCACGCCGCCCTCTGTGCTGATGGGCGTGTTGCCGAAGCGCAGGGTGACTTCTTTGCCTTCCTCGAACCAGTCGCTGCCGCGCATCAGCAAGGCATAGATGGCATCGGCGGTGGAGGCGGAGTTCTCCCATTTGTTGGTCTGCTTTTGGGTGAGCAGCCACACGCGCAACTCGTCAATCATCTCTTGGTTTTGGTCGATTTCGGCGAAGGCCGCCATAATGTTGGCGTGGGTGGCGATGTGCGACTCAAACGAGAAGTATTTCTTCGGCCAGTACATCCCAATTTGCTCGTTCTTCTGGGCGCACTCCTTAAACGACTGAATCATCAGTTTGGCGGTCTTTTCGTTGCCGTTGCGGTAGAGCACCAAGGCACCCTTCGAGCGTTGGTTGAAGTTGAACGAGGTCCACTCCTTGTCGAGGCTGCTGAGGTAGTAGTTCTTCGCCGTGGCAAAGTCTTTGTCGGAGTTTTGTGCTTCGAAGAAACTCAATGCATAGAGTTCGTTCAAGGTGCTGGAACCGATGGGCCAGTCCTTGCCTTTGCTGTAACGCTTCATTTTGCGGTAGGTCTCGGCCACCTCGTATTCAAGGTAGCGCACGGCCTTGTCGCAGATGCTTTGCGCGGTGTTTTGGTCGGCCTGGCTCAACGAACTCCACGCACCCATCTTCTGCAACTTGCCGAAGCCGCTCAAAATATAGGTGCTGATGTAGGGACTTTCGGGCATTCCGTCCATCCACGGCCAGCCGCCGTTGTATTTTTGTTTTTGTGCAATGAGTTTCAATGCGTTGGTCTGCTGGTTGCGGAGCGTGTTCACCTCAAAAAGTGTGGCGATGCGGCTGCGCTGCTCGGTCTCGCTCTTGGCCTCCAAAACCCACGGCGTTTCTTGCAGCATAATCGCCTTCAGGTCTTGGTCTTTCTCGAGTTGCGAGAGCAGGGCATCAGGCGTTTCAATCTGCCATTTCTTGATGTAATTCAAGAGGTTCGGGATGTGGTCGGCGATGTAAGACGAGAGCGTGTTGGCGTAGAACACATAGAAGGCGGTTTCGGCGCGGTCGGTGCTGACGTTGGCCAAATAGGGCAGGGCTTGCACGGCGTACCACACGGGGTTGGTGCTGAAGTTCAAGGTCAGGCTGTAGTCGCGCTCGTGGCTGTCGGGGTTGGCGATGGCTTCAAAGTCAAAGGTCTGCTCGGTTTCCGCCTTCACGGTGATGGGCAGGGTTTGCGTCATAAAGATCTCGCTGCTCAACACGGGCAGAAGGTGCTGCTCGGCATCGCTGAACTGTCCCGCATAGGCCGTGAAACGGAAAGCCAAGAGGCTCAAATCATATTGTCCCTTCACCTTCCAGCGCACTTCCTTGCTGCGACCAGGTTGGATTGTTTCCATCGGTATCGTGGCGTTGGAGACAATCAAATTCACTGGTTCCATCGTGCCCGCATCGAAGATTTCGAGTTTCGCCTTGGGCGTGACAGGCTCATCGCCCGTGTTGATGACGTTGGCCACAAACCATAGTTCGTCGTTGTCGTACATATAGCGCGGCATATCGGCCATAATCATCACGGGCTTCGACGAAGTGAAAGTGTAGTCCTTGCTACCCGTCTTGCGGTCTTTGGTGTAGGCCATCAGCATCAGGCGCCAGCGCGTGAGGGCATCGGGCATAGTGAAACTGAAGGTCGCGCTGCCGTCGGCATTGGTGCGCAGTTGCGGGAAGAAGAAGGCCGTCTCGTTGAAGTTCTCGCGGAGGGTGGGTTCGCTGGGTTCTTTGGAGGTTTCCTTACCATCTTCCGATTCATCAAACACTTCTCTAAGCATTATTTCAGCCATTTCTTCATCCGCAGCGTTTTGTGCCACCAAAGGAATTTCGTAATCCACTGTATTGGAGGATTTTTCCAACACCGCTCCAGTCATCATAGGTGCTGATTCCTCAACATAATCATACATCACACGCCCACCTTTTCTGTAACGTCGCATCCCGTAGCCATAGCCGAAATCGAAGAAAGGAGCATCGGAGGGCAGGCTGAAGTTGAAGAGTTCGGCGAAATAGAAATATTCCAAACTGGTGTTGGACGAGGTGAAGTCGTGCGCACAGGTGGAAAACCTGAAACTGTGTGGGCGCCAAGGCGACATACTGAAACTCCAGTAATTGCGGGCAAATTCGTCCAACGAGGCATCGTACATTCCAGCGAGCAAGGCAGCTTCCAAAGGCTTATTCTTGTAGTCGCTGACGGTCACTTCCCAAGTCTCTTCAGCACCGGGGTTGAGTTTGTCGCGCACGGTGGCCAATTTCACGTCCAAATCATAGTTGTCGAAAGGCACGGAAATATGTTCGTCCCAAGTTCTGAAAGCGTTTTCCTTCACAAGGACATAACGGAAATTGAGGCCGCCACGGTCGCTTTCGGTCACCTTATAAGTAAAGTTCTGCACAGCGTTGCTGACGGTGATTTTCTTGTCAAAACGGATTTCGTCGCCGTGGAGCAACTGCACCCAAATGTCCACGTCCTTGGCCGAACTGCCGATGCTGAAATGGATTTCGTCGCCGGGATGGACCGTCGATTTGTCCACATCGCTCCAAACAATTGCGGTATAAGGCATCTTTTTGGCCTGATTCTCGTAAATGGTGAATTCCTCTGTCATTACGGCCAAAGGATCGTCCAAACTCTTCAGTTCCACTACATATTTTCCAGGTTCCAAGGTCTTGCCTTCCAAGAACTTGGCCTTGTCGTCCACCATAATTTCGGCCTCATCGACCAAAGTCTTGGTTCGCTTGTCATAGAAACTGTATTCAGGGAAGAGCTTGCTTAATTGTTCATCTCTATACAATTGTCGGTCAAGGACTTCCAAATGTTGCATAGCTTCAAAATAATTAATCTTGGCCTTGTCGTCGTAGCGGTAAATCTTGCGCGAGATACGGCTCTTGGCGGGCTGCCAGCTGAGGTTGCTCACGGTGATTTGGTACTTGCCGAGGTCTGATTTCTCGATGGTGCGGGGCAGGTCGGTGCTGATGGCGATTTCGTTGTAGCCCGCACGGATGCTGTATGTGTCAGCGTGAGTCTCGCCTTGCTTGCTCGTGGCGGTCACCTCGATTTCGTAGGTGAACATAGGCTGTTTCTCGGGCGCGATAGTTTTTGAAGGCTTCAGGTTGAAGGTGATGGCGAACTTGCCGTTCTCGTCGGTGCGTGCCTTGCCGTGGGTGATTTGCTCGTCATCGACGACGGGGTACCACCACCACCAGCAACGCCACGGGAAACTGGTTTTGCGCACGACGCGGTAGCTGTATTCCACATCGTCCAAGCCGAAACCGGCGTAGGCTTTCACATCGCCGCGCACCGTAACCTCTTGGTTGAGTTTGTATTGCTCTTTCGGCTGTTCAAAGGTGACCTCAAAGGTCGGGCGTTTGTATTCCTCCACGCGGATGGTCACACTGCCACGATTGGCGTTGAGGTGGAACACGCCGTTCAGCCTGTCGGTGGGGATGACGAAAGACCCGCTGAACGAGCCGTATTCATCGGTGGTGAAGTTGGAAGAGGTAATCTCTTGCCAGTTGGCATCGCGGAAAGAAACCGTCTCCGAGTAATTGTTCACAAGGCTCAAGTCCTCACCTTGGCGGCGGGTCGTAATGCCTTGGAAATAGACGGTTTGTCCGGGACGATAGATGGCGCGGTCGGTGAAGAGTTTCGTTTCGTACACCTCGTTGTTGTTCTTGTACTGCTCATTGAGGCGGAAGTGCCTTTCTGAAAGCAGGTTGTCATCTTCTTTGCGCAGGTTGATGCCAAAAGAGTTGTTGCTGCCCACTTTCCCATCAAGCACGGCACGACCGTTTTTGTCGGACTTAAACGTCGATAAAATGATGGTCTTGTGTTCACGAGCCTTGTAATCCCACTCGCGGCGGAAAAGTTCAACGGTAACGCCTTCCACAGTTTTCCCCGTTTTGCGGTCAACGGTCACGACGGTCATTTTTTCGTCTTTTTGGTCAACGATGTAACCGAGGTTGGAGACTTGGAAATTGAGCACCAGCGTTTTATCCTCGCTCTTGATGCCTTGTTTGGTGGTGGCGGTCAGGTAGTAGATGCCTTCCTCCAAAGCAGGCAAGGCAATCAGGGTGCTGTGGCTTCGAAAGTCGGTTTCGGCGGCCAAGGTGAGTTCCTGCTCCGCTACGGGCGTTTTTTTCTCCAATTCCTTGAGCAAATCCTCCTTTTGCATATTGTTCAATTTGCTCAATTCTTTCTCGCTGATTTTCACGATTCTATAATAAGGTGAAGTCGTGTTTTTGTATTCCAACACGGCGGGAATGGACTCGTTGGGCAGTTGCACTTTGTTCAAAGTAAGGTCGATTTGCGGCTCTTCGATGCGTTTGACGAGATTTTCACAGTTTTTCGCGCCCTGCGACTTCGGGAATTTTGCGATGGCTTCTTCGCACATCGTCTTGGCTTTCTTGTAGTTGTCGAAAAAGGTGCTGTCTTCGCTGTTGTTTTCGTATTGCCCCATCAGGTTCTGTGCCATCAATGCAGTGATTTCTGCCGAAAGCGGATTGTCTTTGTGCTGCATCTTCAGATTCTCCATCGCGGCTTGGTATTGCGTGTAATGGAGAAGGATGCCAAGGGTGTTGTTGACAAACTCGAAACGCTTGAAATCATTGTAAATCAGCACATCCTCATTCTTTTCCTTAAGGTTGTAGGCAATCAGATCCTGATAGATTTTCAAGCATTTGATGAGCGGGTTGTCGAAATCGCCCAAGTCGGCTTTCACAAAGTCTTTGGCGGGAAGCCACCATTTTTCCGTGTCGCCCTCGGCTTGGTCGGCGTTGGCCTCTTCTTGATAGTATTTCGCCACACGATGGAACATAAACTCGAACAGAGAAGCCTCATACCCAATGTAATCCGCGTTGTTGTTCGTGTTTTCGTACAAGGCCATAAGATCCTCGGTCTTGGCTTTTTTCAGTGCCTCGACGGGCTTCAAGGCTTCGTCATAATGCTGGTTAATGCGCGTTTTGAAGCTCTCCTTGTCCCAATATTTCATCTCCACCTTGGAAATGTCGCCGTCGATGGGCAGGTTTTCGCGGATGCGCCAATAGTTTTGGTCCAAATACTCGGCGTAAGCCTTGGCGATTTCCTCGTGCAGCAGGGCATTGTGTACCTCATCCAACTGCCCGACTTTCTCCTCAATATACTGGATGAAAGCCTGTTGAGGGTCTTCCTCCACGGTAAACCGCATAATGTTCTGCCGATAGAGCCAAGTCTTCAGCAGTTGGGTTGGGTTGTTGTCCTTCGAGGCTTGTTGCTCGATGGCAACCAATTCTTTTTCAGCCGATTCCGGCAGGTTTTTCTCAAGGTTTTCCTTTACTTTTTTCCACATAGTCTCATAGTTGTTTTTAGGCGTTTTGGGATTGTCGGGAGTTTTGTCAGGCGTTGCAAATGCCAACAAACCGATGGCCACTAAAGCCACAGTCGCGATGATGATGGTGGTGCGTTTCATATTGTTTTGTTGAATTGTTGAATCGTTGATTGTTTAATTGTTGTGGGACGCAGAACCAATCAAAGACCCGTAGTCCGATAGTCTTGAAGTCCCGCAGTCCAAAACAAACGCAAAAATAGCAAATATCGTGCAAAAACCGTAAAATTCGATTTTTTCATAAAATGTGAGAAATTGGGGTGAAAATGGTTCATAAAATGTGTAAATTTGCCGCGAAAATGGTTCATAAAATGTGAAAAAGGGATGTTCATCGAATAACCACCGCCATAAAAATTGCAAGTCAAATCATAGGAAAAACCTTTGATTCGAAAAAGTAATTGTAAAAACAATATTGTGTAACATTAAGAATATATATCATGCGAATAATTCATTTTTCAGATTTTCATCTTCAAGGAGATCAAATTGACAGAGCAAATACTATTGTGGATAGGATGCTCGAAGCCATTGTGCCACTCCATCACTTAAAGCCTGTCGATTTGATTGTCTTTTCTGGCGACTTGATTGACAAAGCAGGAAAAGAATTTCCAGAGCCCAAAATGGAAAATGCCTATAACCAGTTCAAAACAACTGTTATCGACAGGATGGTCGCTGAGCTCGGTTTGCCTCAATGTCGTTTTGTCTTTTCGCCAGGAAACCATGATGTCAACCGAAAAGCGGAAAGTGAAGATGATGATAATAAGTTGACGAATGAGCTTTGTAATCAAAAGGCATTGGACATATTCATACACAAGAAAGATTTTGTTGACAAGGTTCCAAGAATAAAGGAATACAATGCTTTTCGTGATGCAACATGGGCAGTTGCTGACGGAGATGTCGAGATAAAGTCTAGCCCCTTGCAGTTTTGTGTAAAACTTAAAATAGAAGGGAAAATAGTTGGCCTAAATTGCCTGAATACGGCATGGCGTTGCTATAATTCAGATAAAGATTCTGGTAGGATTCTAACAGGTAAATCACAAATAAATGATGTAAAGGATTTCTTTCGCGATTGTGATATACGTTTCGTACTTGGACATCATGTGCCTTCTTTGATGAATCATTTTGAAGTGTCTGATTTAAGGTCGGTAATTACAAGAAATTACGATTGTTTTTTCAGTGGACACACTCATGAGGAGGAAGGACGTTATGAGGCACGTCCTGAAGGGAGTTGTTTTTTCTTTAATGCACCGGGCACTTTGTGTGCCGATATCAGCGAATCTGACCCAAAAAAGAATGGCTTCATGGTTGTAGACTATGAACAGGATGACCGCATAGTTGAAGCAAGATGGTATTGGCAAAACGAGCATGAAGATTTTGTTCAGAATCTGAATTATGCCGAAAATGGAGTTTGGAAGCATAAAATTCCGGGTTCGCGAATAATAAAACCGATGACCATTTCACTTTTCAGACAGAAGAGAGAAATTGGTTTCCTGAAAAATAATAAAATAGAAGAATGTCTAAGACAACTAAGAGATTCGGCCAACAAAACTATCCAGTTTGTCGCTTTGTCGGGTATAGGTAAGACTCGTGTCTTACAAGAGGCTTTTGACGATGGTGAAAAGCGTCAGAACTGCTATTACTGTGAGTATTCGGATGATGAGGAAGGTCTGTTGTATGATGTGGTGGACTTGTTTGATGAGCACAGAGGTCAAGAGGGTTTGATTGTGTTAGATAATTGTCCTAATAGAATTATTGAACAAGTTGCTGCTAAACGTGATTTATATGAATCGAAGTTTAGAGTTATAGGTGTTAACAATGACTATTATGACCGAAAAAGGTTGACTGCTAACGACGTGTTGCAGATTCTTGTCAACCAAGACGAGATGCGTGACATGGTAAATGAATATATTCGACAAAATACACCTGATATTAATGGGGATACAACAGTAAGAGACCAGATAAAACGTGTTTCGGATGGTTTCCCCGGTATGGCAATAGAATTGGTTGAAGCATATAAAAAGAGTAAAGATGTGGATGTTCACCGAGTGGACTATTTGGTGAAAAAGATGTTGAAATTTGAGGCTGGTCATGAGGAGGAACAGGAGATTGCCATGCGAACTTTTGCGTTGTTCAAGCCATTTCCATATAAGGATGGCTACAAAACAGTATATCAGTTCCTTCGCAACAATGAGAGGATAACACCATTATTCAGAAAGACAGAGGAAGAAAAACGATCGATTTTCAGCCATGTGGTAGGCTTGCATGAGGGGGCATTGATTGAATGTAGTGAGAGCTGGTTGAATGTGAGGCCTTTCCCATTGGCAGTGTGGCTGGTGGCAAAATGGTTCGAGGCTGACAATGACGAAGACCGTATGGCAGGAGTCATTGATGATATTGCCAAATTGGATGTGCCATTGCAAAAGTTTCTGATTGATAGCATGTATGAACGACTGCGATACATGCAAGACAGTGTTGAGGCACAAGATATGATAGCCAGACTGACGGAAACCAATCAAGGTTCTTTTTGTAACGAGAAAGTTGTATGTTCTGACATGGGCTCACGGCTCTTTCTCGGCATGTCGACGGTGAACCCTGTCGCCATAGCGAGATGCCTACACCACGTGTTGGTTTCCAAACAAATTGATTGGTTAAGAGAAAACGTTGCCGAAAGTGCAAGAAGGAATCTTGTTTGGGCTTTGGAAAAACTATGTTTTGAAGAAAGCAGTTATTCTGATGCCGTGTGGGTGTTGGCTCGGTTGGCCGTGGCTGAAAACGAAACATGGGGTAATAACGCAAGTTCTCAACTGGCACAGCTGTTTCATATTGCATTGCCTGGTACAGCCGTTTCTCTTGAAAAGAGGATGGAAACTCTTGCGTCTCTTGTAGTAAAGGGCGAGGAATATCGGGAGGTGGCATTGGGTTGTTTTAGCAGCGCATTCTATAGGGGTCAGTTTGTAAGAACAGGAGATGCAGCTGACTTTGGTTTGGAACGTAAGGTGGATTATTCTCCTAAAACGTATGAAGAGATATTTGGCTACTGGGAAGGATGCAGAGATTTGATTTTGGGATGGTTGGATAAAGATGAAACTATTCTTGGTAGCGTTGCAGGCATCATTGAAAAACATGCATTGCAATGGGCGTTCGATGGCATGCTTGAAAGGATGATGCCTTTGATTGAAAAAATGGTCATGTTGAAAGGAGGAAAATGGGAAGAATTGTATAATGTGCTGAGAAGGATGAAGGAATCACGCCTGGAACGAATATACACTTCGGAATTCTTGGAACGTTACAGGCAAATGATTGAAACGATATACCCCAAAACTTTTTGCCAAAAACTGAAAGATGCGCGGCAAGGAGTATATGACAAGGAATTGAACGGAGGGGATATTATTGCTTATGAGAGAAAAATAATGGCTCCATTGGCAAAAGAGTTTTTGGATGGCGGCTATTATAAGAATGAGGAGGAAGTGAGGCTAATAGTGGAAGATGAGCAATTCCTTGACATGTGGTTCTCTCCTTCACTTCGCGAAATAATGACTACTGAACAACTGGATGAGTTGCTTCAAATCTTTCTCCACATCATTGAACAATCTGGAAAAGAGGATTTCAGAAGCGGTTTTATGTTTAGGTTCTGTTATGATTTCAGGGATACAGAGAGTGTCAGAAACTTCTTTGAAAAAGTTATAGAAATTGGATGTTCGGGTTTATATGTGCGTTTCTTGGCACATTGTGAGACAGAAGGATATGCCTCATACGAACAACTGGTAGAGACCATAAAGAAGGGAAAACTTCAAGAAGATGCGATTGATGTCTATATCGACAATGTAACTGTATATACAAAAGAACAGATACTTGGATTGCTAATCCGAGTTAGAGAGGAATTCCCAGGTCATATCACTTCGTTGATGAGTTTTGTGGTTCGTCGTCAATATAACGAAGAGTTTTATTCAGAGTCGGATATTCAGCCGATAGTAAAGCAACTGGTTTTGGATTATACTCTTTCTAAAGAAGGAAACGCAAATCTGGATTTCGAGTATGCTCGCTTTGTAGCTTTTCTGTTGGAAAAAACACATGATGAGGCATTTGCCATTGCGATTTGCAATAAAGTCATAGATGCCTATAATGTCGAGTGGATGCATGACAAATATGAAGGCATTTTTACGGCATTATTCCGCAGCTATATTGATGTGATTTGGGATATTTTTGTTCAAGCTTTCGTGTCGGATGAAAAGCCTGGATTCTACATTCAAGTAAGGAATGAGTTAGGCTCTGGTATTGGCTTTGGTGTTGGTCCAATGTTTCAGTATGGCGATGACAGAATCAAGGAGATGTGTGTGCAATACCCAGACAAAGCACCCATACGTGTCTCGGAAATGATACCGGTATTTGACTCAGTTACACCTAAAACTATTGGGATGCAGGAAAACATTAAACCAGAACGGTTCAGCGATTTGTTTTTGTGGCTTGTAGATAATTTTGCCAATCAAGAAGGAGTACTTGAAGGATTGCATGCAAATCTTGGTTCCTATTCTTGGACAGGTTCGGTGATTCCATTATTAAAAAGTGAAATGAATTGCTTTGAGCAAATCAAAGATCATGAAAATCCAACAGTACGTGATTGGGTGCAAAAATGTTTGAATCAATTGCAGATTGAATATTCGAATGAAAGAAATCACGAGGAGTATATGAGGTTACATTACTCATAAAACATAAATCAGCTCTAACATATATATATAATCTAATCTAAAACGATGGAAACACAGGGAAAAGTATCTTTACGCAAAGGAGGGTTAAAATAAAAAATGTAAGGCGGAAAATATATAATAATTGAAATAAAACATACAAGACAAATTTAGAGTAAACAGTAATAAATTGCACCAAACAAAACCATAAAAGCCTATGACCAAAGAAGAACTTCTGCAAAACCCGGGTTGGTTCATGTTCTCGCTTTCAGAAGTGCAGCCTAACGAGTCAATATTGACATTGTCTGCTGGAGAGATTGTAGATTTTTAAGTACCTTTGCACCCGCAAAACACAGAATAAACGAGGATAAAAGAATTCCTGATGAAGGAGAACAAGGGGTGATACAGAATACTATTATGGCCGTGAAAGATGTAAAGCATGAAAAAGGCTTGAAGTTGGTAAAATTAGGACAAACAAGAAAAACGCTATGGAAACTATGACAACAGGACAAATGAACAACCAAGATTAACAAGAAATTCTCATATCATAGCACTAAGGATTACGATAATCTGCTGAATATAAAGCCGAAAACAAACAACGGATTAACAAGAACAACAAGAAAGGAACAAGGTATGACAGAGAAAGAACTTCAGAATTATCTGCTGGAGAATTATCCAAAAGAGAATGCCAAGTGTGAGTGGAAGGAATTCAAAAGCATAAAGAACTCGTTCTGCGGAAACGAACGAGATGATGTGATTTCTTATGTGTCAGCAATTGCCAATATGGAAGGTGGTTCCCTGGTGGTGGGTGTACGCGATAAGACATTGGAGATTGTCGGTACGGATACATATAACTATGATCGCCCCAAGGCCATACTTCGTTTGACAGAACGCTGTACCAATTTGTCGAGTGAGGGATTGGATATTGAGGAGTTCATTACCGATGACACGCATAAAACGGTTTGGGTAATACATGTCCCCAAACACCTGCCCAAACGACCCGTTTATGCTCACAACAAGGCCTGGCAGCGAATAGAGGACTCGTTAGTGGAGGTGACCCCGGAACGGCTGAATGCTATCCTGTCTGAAATCTTGACAGTGGACGACTGGTCAGCAGGTATCATACCGGATGCGACAATAGAAGATCTTGATCCGATTGCCATACGAACAGCCAGAGAAAAATTTGTAGAACTATATCCAAAAAGAGAAACAGAAGTCGCTTCATGGGATGATGCGAAATTCTTGAACAAGACAGGGTTCACGATAAAGGGGAAAATCACACGTGCAGCCATTGTCATTCTTGGAAGAAAAGAGTCGGAATATTTCCTCACACCTTCTGTCTGTAAGATACGTTATAGAAGAAAAAAAATTGTCGGCGGCGAAGATGTAGATTTCGAAATCTTCAACATCCCCATGATACTTGCTGTGGATGAACTGGGTAATAAAATCTCTAATACCCAATATGTGTACACAATAGAAGGAAGCCTATTTCCTGAAGACATGAAACGTTACGACGTCTTTACTTTGCGTGAACCTCTAAATAATGCCATTGCTCACCAAGACTATTCAAAAGGCTGCATGATTGATGTGATAGAATATGAGGACGAGAAACTGGTATTCTCAAACAAAGGTCGATTCATCCCATCATCTGTAGAAGAAGTGGTAACAGAAGATATACCAGAGTCGTTTTACAGAAACAGACATTTAGCTGAAACTATGCGAAATGTCAAAATGGTTGATACAGAGGGAGGAGGTATAAGGAAACTATACATGCAACAAAAGAAACGTTTCTTCCCAATGCCAGAATATGACCTAACAGGCATGCAAGTAAAGTGTACGATACAAGGTAATGTGTTGGATGAGAATTTCGCAAAAATATTAGTCAACAATCCAGATTTGTCCCTTCAAGAAATAATGTGGTTGGATTCTGTCCAAAAACATAAACCTCTTACCGACGAAAGCATAGACTACTTGAGAAAGAAAAAGTATATCGAAGGACGAAAGCCTCATATTTATCTATCCTTGTCTATTGCTGACAAATCGAAACATGTGGGGTTAAAGGCATCTTATATCAAAAACAAAAGTTTTGATGATGACTATTTCAGGAAATTGATTGTCGATTATATATCGACATTTAAGAAGGCCTCTCGTAAAGAAATTGATGAATTGCTTGAGAATAAACTTTCTGATGCATTGACCGAACGTCAAAAGTTCGACAAAATAACTAATTTGTTGTCTTCATTAAAACGTAAAAGGATGATTATTACTGACAACAGGCGAAACTGGATTCTTGTAAAATGATGGATTAACAAGAGATTTACAGAAAAATCACAAGAAAATCATATAATACATTGATTGATTGAGTGTTGCACAAAGTTGAATTAACAAGAAAAACATAAAGAACAACGGATTAGTTTGATGGTTAATGTAAGCTATTTTTTGTCGCTACCCCAAAAACCCGTACCTTTGCACCCGTGAAAACCCTGACACAAATCATATCACCCATCGCCGCCGAATTGCAGCAGTTTGAGGCTTATTTCGGGCAGACTTTGAAGGCCGAAACCGAGCCTATGAACTCCATTATGCAGTATGTTTTGGACACGCGGGGCAAACGCCTCCGCCCGATATTGGTTTTACTCAGCGCAAAACTTTTCGGCGAGATTAATGAGCAAACCCTAAGAGCTGCAACCTTCGTGGAAATGGTGCATAGCGCGACGCTCATCCACGACGACGTGGTCGACAACGACGACCAACGCCGTGGCCGAGCTTCGGTGAAGGCCCGGTTTGGCAACCTCTCGGCGGTTTTGGCTGGCGATTTCCTGTTGGCCAAGGCCATGTTGCTCCTCTCCCACCCCGACGACCACGCCATCCTCGAGGTGATGCTGCGCACCACCGCCGCCATGAGCGAAGGCGAACTGATGCAAGGGTCTGTAGGGCTGTCGTACCACAGCTGCCACGATGACAAAAATAACGGCTGCCACGATGGCAAAAATAGCGGCTGCCACGATGTGACAGCCCTACAAAGCCAATACCTTGAAATCATCACCAACAAAACCGCAATGCTGATGCAATCGTGCTGCACGGCTGGAGCCCTTTCCGTTGGCGCCTCGACCGAGCAAATCCGACAAATCGAAGATTTCGGTTTGAATTTCGGCATCCTTTTTCAGCTCCGCGACGATATGCTCGACGGCGAAAACGAGGAAATAGCCGAAACACTATTGCCCGTTTATCATGAAAAGGCTTTGAAAGCCTTGGATAGTTTTCCTCCTTCTGAAGCCAAAGAAACGCTACGAAACCTGACATTCTTTTGCTTTGGGCGAACGGAATAAAAACGTTCCCAAAAATTATCTGCATAAGTATGTAAAAAAATTCGTACTTTTGCGCCCTTAAATAGAAGCATCATAATTTATGAAAAACAACTACAAGGAATATAAGCAGCTGAATCTCACCGATACAGCCAATGAAATCCGCAAGTTTTGGGAAGAGAACGACACCTTCCAAAAGAGCCTTGACAGCCGCGACAAGGACAACGCTTTCGTGTTTTATGAGGGACCGCCGAGCGCCAACGGCACCCCGGGCATCCACCATGTGATGGCCCGCTCGATCAAGGACGTTGTGTGCCGCTACCAGACACTGAAAGGCAAGCACGTTGTGCGCAAGGCCGGTTGGGACACCCATGGCCTGCCCGTCGAATTGGGCGTCGAGAAGAAACTCGGCATCACCAAGGAAGACATCGGCAAGAAGATTTCGGTGGACGACTACAACCGCGCCTGCCGTGAAGAAGTGATGAAATACAAGGACATGTGGGACGACCTCACCCGCAAGATGGGCTACTGGGTCAACCTGAACGACCCCTACATCACCTTCACCAACGATTACATCGAGACCCTTTGGTTCCTTCTCAAAAACCTCTACAACAAGGGCTTGCTTTACAAAGGCTACACCATCCAACCTTACTCGCCCGCTGCCGGCACCGGCCTCAGCTCCCACGAACTGAATATGCCCGGCTGCTATCGCGACGTGAAGGACTTGACTTGCGTGGCGTTGTTCAAGTTGAAAAATTCCCCCTTTGCAAAGGGGGTCTGGGGAATTCAAACCGATCTACCCACCTATGCCATCGCTTGGACCACCACACCTTGGACTTTGCCGAGCAACACCGCACTTTGCGTTGGCCCCAACATCGAATACAATTTGGTGAAGTCGGTCAACCCCGTCTCCGGCGAACAGATTCACCTCATCCTCGGCAAGCCTCTGATGGCTTCTTTCTTCCCTGCCGAAGAAGAGAAACCGGCATTCGAGGACTGGAAAGCCGGCGACAAGAAACTGCCTTACGAAGTGTTAGGCACCGTGAAAGGCACTGACCTCGTTGGCATCGAATACGAACAGCTGATTCCGTGGGTCAACCCGGGCGAAGGCGCGTTCCGCATCATCCCCGGCGACTATGTGACCACCGAGGACGGTACGGGCATCGTCCACATCGCGCCGACCTTTGGCGCCGACGACAAGCGCGTGGCAGCCGCCGCAGGCATCCCGCCCTTGCAGATGATCGACAAGGACGGCAAGGCCCAGCCCATGGTGGACCGCACCGGCAAGTTCTGGCGCATAGAAGACCTTGACCCAGAGTTTGTGAAAAACTTCATGAACGTGGAAGCCTATCGCCCCTACGCTGGCCAGTTCGTGAAGAACGCCTACGACCCCACCAAAACCGAAAAAGACAAGAGTTTGGATGTGGACATCGTGGTCATGCTGAAGGAAGAAGGCAAACTCTTCAAGAGCGAGAAACATACGCACAACTACCCGCACTGCTGGCGCACCGACAAACCCGTGCTGTATTATCCTCTCGATAGTTGGTTCATCAAGACCACAGCATTGAAAGACAGGATGATAGAACTCAACAAGACCATCAACTGGAAGCCCGAAGCCACCGGAAGCGGACGTTTCGGCAACTGGCTTGAAAACTTGGTCGATTGGAACCTTTCGCGCTCGCGCTATTGGGGCACACCGCTCCCGATTTGGCGCACCGAAGACGGCAAAGAGGAAATCTGCATCGGCAGCGTCGAGGAACTTCGCAACGAAATCGAGAAGTCCATCAAGGCGGGATTCATGACCGAAAATCCATACGCTTCCGACGATTATACCAAGTTCGACCTGCATAGACCATATATTGACGGCGTGGTTCTTTGCTCCGCAAGCGGCAAGAAGATGTTCCGCGAGCCTGATTTGATTGATGTTTGGTTTGACAGCGGTGCCATGCCATACGCCCAATATCACTATATGGGTGAAAAGACTGAGGACGGAAGACTTAAGACTGATGGACAGGCGCTCCCCTTCCCGGCAGATTTCATCGCCGAGGGCGTCGACCAAACCCGTGGCTGGTTCTTCACGCTTCACGCCATTGCCACAATGTGCTTCGATAGCGTAGCCTACAAGAACGTGGTTTCCAACGGCTTGGTGCTCGACAAGAACGGCAACAAGATGTCGAAACGCTTGGGCAATGCCGTTGATCCGTTTGGCGCCATTGAGAAATTTGGTGCCGATGCCGTGCGCTGGTACATGCTCACCAACTCGCAGCCTTGGGACAACCTGAAATTTGACGAGGCTGGCGTGGACGAAGTGCGCCGCAAGTTCTTCGGAACTTTGTACAACACCTACGCTTTCTTTGCCTTGTATGCCAACATCGACAAGTTCGACTACAAGGAAGCCGACCTGCCCTACGCCGAGCGTCCCGAAATCGACCGCTGGATTCTTTCGGAGCTCAACACTTTGGTTATCAATGCTGATGAGGCTTACGGCAGCTACGAGCCCACCCGCGCTGGTCGCGCCATCGCCGAGTTTGTGGATGCACACCTGAGCAACTGGTTCGTGCGCCTCTCGCGCCGCCGTTTCTGGAAGAGCGAAGACAACCAAGACAAGCTGTCGGCCTACCAAACCCTTTACACCTGCCTTGAAACCATCGCCCGCCTGAGTTCGCCCATCGCGCCGTTCTTCAGCGAGCAGCTCTACCGCGACCTGAACAACGTAACTGGCCGCAACAAGGCCGAATCCGTCCACCTGACCGACTTCCCCGTGGCCGACAAGACGTTCATCGACAAGGCTTTGGAGGAACGTATGGAAGCCGCTCAACTCATCTCCTCATTGGTGCTCTCGCTGCGCAAGAAAGCCAACATCCGTGTGCGCCAGCCTTTGTCGAAAATCATGATTCCCGTCAAGGACGAAGCCATGAAGGCACAATTGGAGAAGGTGTCGCACCTCATCATGAGCGAAGTCAACATCAAGGGCATCGAGTTCCTCTCTGCCGACAACAACATCTTGGTCAAGAACGTGAAGCCCAACTTCAAGACCTTGGGCAAGAAGTACGGCAAGCAGATGAAGCAAATCCAAGCCTACTTCGCCAACATGAGCCAAGAGGAAATCCACCAATTCGAGAAGAACAACGGCACCCACTTGAACATTGACGGCGTTGACGTTGAACTGACCCTTGAAGACGCCCTCATCGCCACGCAAGACATTCCCGGCTGGACCGTCACTTCGCAGGACGACCTCACCGTTGCCCTCGACATGACCATCACCGACGAACTGATGCAGGAAGGCCTCGCCCGCGAAATCGTCAACCGTGTGCAGAACCTCCGCAAGACCGGCGGCTTCGAGGTCACCGACCGCATTGAACTCATCATCGAAAAGAACGAAAAAACCGATGCAGCCGTTGAGAAATTCGGCGACTACATCTGCAACGAAACTTTGGCCACCATCACCCAAGTGGACGCTTTGGAAGGTGTGGAAGCCGAAGAACTGGTTGAAGGAATTAATGTCAAACTGAAGATACAGAAAAAGCGGTAAGCAGTATGCAATAAGCTGTAAGCAGTATACAAAAGACAAAATGGCAAACGGCTTATGGCTTAAAGCTCGCCGCTTAACGCCAAAAAACTACACAATCATGGACTCTAAAAAAAAAGACCAAGTGCGCTATTCTGACGAAGACCTTGAGGAATTCAAGGCCTTGATACTCGAAAAACTGGAACAAGCTCACGTCAGCCTTGAGGCTCTGCAAGCCAACCTCTCAGGCGGAGAACACAGCACCGACGACACGGCTCCCACCTTCAAGATTTTGGAAGAAGGCTACGCCGTGGCCGAAAAAGAAGAAAACGCCCGTCTCGTGGCCCGTCAGGAAAAATACATCCATAACCTCGAGCTCGCCCTGATGCGCATCGAGAACAAGACCTACGGCATCTGCTGCGAGACCGGCAGACTGATACCCAAGGAGAGGCTGCGCTGCGTGCCCATCACCACCCGTTGCCTCGATGTCAAACTAAAAAAGAAGTGAAAAAAGAAAGCAATCGCGGCCTATTGTGGTCGTTTGTGGTGATTATCGTCGTCTTGCTCCTCGACCAAATCCTCAAGATTTGGGTCAAGACGCATTTTGCTTTGGGGCAGGAGATGCCCGTCATCGGGAATTGGTTCAAACTGCTGTTCATCGAGAACAACGGTATGGCTTTTGGTATGTTAGGCGGTGGCGGCTTCTTGAAACTGGCACTCAGCCTCTTCCGCATTGTAGCCATCGTTGCCTTGTTCGTCGTTTTATTCCGGCTTTCGAAGAAAAACACAAAGTTCGGCGTATTGTTCGGCATCGCCCTCATCACGGCGGGCGCGATAGGCAACATTGTGGACAGCGTGTTTTACGGAAAAATCTTCAGCGAGAGCACCTATCAGCAGGTGGCCACCCTTTTCCCCGACGGCGGAGGCTATGCCGGCTGGCTGCACGGGCGCGTGGTCGACATGCTCTATTTCCCCATCATCGACGTGGCCCGCGAGAATGCCACTTGGCTGCCCGAGTTCTTTTTCGGCCCCGACGGGCATTTCATCTTCTTCCGGCCCATCTTCAACTTCGCTGATGCCGCCATCACCATTGGCGTGTTCTATATGCTCATTTTCCAGTGGAAATGGCTGAAAACCCTTAATTAGAAAAACGGCGTTTCGGCAAGCCCGACGACCTGAACCGTGCCGAATAAACCAAGGTCACTGAGCCTGCCGAAGTGCCGATTTCAAAAAACAACATTATGGCTAACTTTATCATCCGCCCAGCAAAAGAAACCGAAGCCAGCCTGATCCTTGAGTTCATCAAGAAATTGGCCGATTACGAGAAATGTTCCGATGAAGTGGTTGCCGACGAAGCCACGATTTACAATTCCATTTTCGTGGAAAAGGCCGCTGAGGTCGTCTTTGCCGAAGAGGACGGCGTGGTCATCGGCTTTGCGCTGTTTTTCCACAACTTCTCGACCTTTGTGGGCCGCAAAGGCCTCTATTTGGAAGACCTCTTCATCGTCCCCGAAAAGCGCGGCTTGGGCTACGGCAAAGCCATCTTGAAATACTTGGCCAACATTGCCGTGGAGCGCAACTGTGGCCGAATGGAATGGATTTGCCTCGACTGGAACACGCCTTCGCTCGCATTCTACCGCTCCATCGGGGCTTTCCCCTTGGACGAATGGACCGTGCAACGGATGACGGAGGCTGTGGTGAAAGAATTTGCGAAATAATCCATAGGCAACGCAGCTAAAATCCCATCACGATGTATATTTCAAAACCACCCAAGCATTCCTCCAACAAAAAGGATTTCTCGAACAGCTATTTCGGGCAGTTCCTGTTGGTCTTCATCGGTGCCACAGTCTCCATTACGCTCACTTTGGGCATCAACAAACTGATGGAAAAGCAGGAACAAAACAAGAACCGACGGCTGTCGGCCATGATGGTGATGAGCAACATTGAAAGCTTTTCACGAACCTTGGATGAACATTCAAGAATCATGGGCATCAATGACAGCATAGCCACTTGGTTGATTAACAAGCCCATAGAGGAACTTGAACTATTGCCCGAAAACGAGCTGAACAGCCTGATAGACCAAGCTACCAATTTCCTGTTCCTGTCGCGCGACAAATCGGCAGAGAATATCTTCTCCAACAACATCGAGACTTGGAAGAACATGGGAAATGTTCAGTTCATCGACAAAGTGGGGCAATGCTTCTCAGCCATGAATTCCGTTGAGGAGTATTGGAACAAGCGGGTGAACGACGCCAACGAGACCATACTTGACATCAAAGACCATCCAGACAATTACGAAGGCAGCACCATACCCATCAAAATCATCAGCTCGATAAAAGTCCAGCGCACCCTGAAAGGAATCCACTACTTGAGGGCATACCTCTCATACGTGGCGGCCACCATGCGTTACCACAACCGAATTAACATGAATTCCATCGGCATCACGGAAAAGGAAGTGATGGATTACACCGACACGCGCGAACAGGAGCCTGAAAACACAGACGAACCGCCCGACTTTACCGATTTCTATTCAGCGCCCATCAATTTTGACAGCCTCACCAACTTCCAAGAGTTTGACAGGCTTATTGACAGTCTGAAAACGCATTAAGCCATCAAAATGAGAACAAAAAAATCCCGTCATCGCTGACGGGATTTTTCGTTTCCTTGCCGTAGAGACGGTGCATGCACCGTCTCTACATTATTAATAATCATTGCTTCCGTGCTGCAATCAGCAACTCAAGCATCTTGATGGCTGACTCGCTGACGGGGGTGCCGGGACCGAAGATGGCCACAGCACCGGCATCATAGAGGAACTGGTAATCCTGAGCGGGAATCACGCCACCCACAGTGACCATGATGTCGGGACGACCGAGTTTTTCCAACTCTTCAATCACCTGCGGCACGAGAGTCTTGTGACCAGCGGCTAATGAACTCACGCCCATGATGTGAACGTCGTTCTCAACAGCCTGCTTGGCAGCCTCGGCGGGCGTCTGGAACAACGGTCCCATGTCGACGTCGAAACCGATGTCGGCATAACCGGTGGCCACCACCTTGGCGCCACGGTCGTGACCGTCTTGACCCATCTTGGCGACCATGATACGCGGACGGCGGCCTTCCATCTTGGCGAACTCGTCAGCCATCTTGCAGGCCTCCTCAAATCTTGCGTCGTTTTTCGTTTCCATAGAATATACTCCTGAAATTGAACGGATTACTGCCTTATAACGGCCTGCGACTTTCTCACAAGCCATCGAAATCTCACCCAAGGAAGCGCGGCACTTGGCGGCTTCGATAGCCAATGCCAAAAGGTTGCCTTCGTGTGTCTCAGCGCACTTGGTGATGGCATCGAGGCAACGCTGCACATCGGCCTCGTTGCGGTTGGCGCGGAGTTCCTTCAAGCGCTTGATCTGCGACTCACGCACTGCGGTGTTGTCGATTTCCAAGGTCTCAATCGGGTCTTCGTGGTCGAGGCGGTACTTGTTGATACCTACGATGGTCTCGCGACCCGAGTCGATTTGTGCCTGCTTGCGGGCCGAAGCCTCTTCGATACGCATCTTCGGCAGACCCGTTTCGATGGCTTTGGCCATGCCACCCATGGCTTCCACCTCCTGGATGTGGTTCCAAGCACGGTGGGCAATCTCATGAGTGAGCGACTCCACATAATAAGAGCCAGCCCACGGGTCAACCACGCGGCAAACGTTGGTTTCTTCTTGGATGTAAATCTGGGTGTTACGGGCGATACGGGCACTGAAGTCGGTGGGCAGGGCGATGGCTTCGTCCAAAGCGTTGGTGTGCAGCGACTGGGTGTGACCCAAAGCGGCACCCATAGCCTCGATGCAGGTACGGGCCACGTTGTTGAACGGGTCTTGCTCGGTGAGCGACCAACCCGAGGTCTGCGTGTGGGTACGCAAGGCCAACGACTTGGTACTCTTCGGGTTGAAGGTTTTGACGATCTTGGCCCAAAGCATACGGGCGGCACGCATCTTGGCAATCTCCATGAAGTGGTTCATGCCTGAGCACCAGAAGAACGACAAGCGCGGCGCAAAGGCATCGACATCCAAACCGGCCTTGACACCCGTGCGGAGGTAATCCCAGCCGTCGGCCAAGGTATAAGCCATCTCGATGTCAGAGGTGGCGCCGGCTTCCTGCATGTGGTAGCCCGAAATGGAGATGCTGTTGAACTTCGGCATGTTCTGCGAGGTGAACTCGAAGATGTCGGCGATGATACGCATCGAGAACTCAGGCGGATAGATATAGGTGTTACGCACCATGAATTCCTTCAGGATGTCGTTCTGGATGGTGCCTTGCAGTTCTTCGTACTTGGCACCCTGCTCCAAGGCAGCGACGATATAGAAGGCCAAAATCGGCAACACAGCGCCGTTCATGGTCATGGAAACAGACATTTTGTTCAGCGGAATCTGGTCGAACAGGACCTTCATATCCTCGACTGAGCAGATGCTCACGCCAGCCTTACCCACGTCGCCCATGACGCGCTCGTGGTCGGCATCGTAGCCACGGTGGGTGGCCAAGTCGAAGGCCACGGACAGACCCTTCTGACCAGCAGCTATGTTACGGCGGTAGAAAGCGTTGGACTCCTCGGCGGTGGAGAAACCGGCGTACTGACGGATGGTCCAAGGACGCATCACATACATCGTCGAGTAAGGTCCACGGAGGAAGGGGGCGATGCCGGCGGCATAGTTGAGGTGCTCCATACCTTCGAGGTCTTTCTCGGTGTAGGCAGGCTTCACCATAATGTGTTCAGAGGTCTCCCAAGGCTCGCCATTCGGCAGGATGAGGCCGCTGTGCTTAGGTATAGCATTGATGTTGATGTCTTTATAATTCGGTTTCATCGTTTAATCCTTTCTTTCTTTTTGACTCGGGACTTCGAGACTTCGGGACGACGGGTATTGATCCGTCTCGCAGTCCCGCAGTCTCGTAGTCTCGCAGTCTATTTTGTTATACCTAATTGCATTTGGAACTCTTTTAAGGTCTCAAGCACATTGCTCTTGACGTGGATGAAATACTTCAGTCCGGCCTCTTTGAGAATGTCTGCGGTGCCTTCGGGGTTGCCAGCCAGCACCACAATGGTTTCGTTCTTCAACTCCTCGAAAACCTTGAGGGCGTTGCCTTCGCCATATTCCTCATCGGAGGAGCAGATGACCAAGATTTCAGGTTTCACCTCGCGGGCGGCGGCGATGCCTTCGTCCAAGGTCTTGAAGCCCGGATTGTCGACGACTTGGAAGCCGGCGCAGGCGAAGAAGTTGGAAGCGAAGTTGGCGCGGGCCTTGCGCATGGCGAGGTTGCCGTATGTGAACATCCAAGCCACAGGGCGTTTGTGATCCTTGGCATAAACGTCGGTGGCATAGCGCAGTTGCTCAAACTGTTGCGCGGCGCGGAAGGTGACGATGGTCTCGACCTCGGCCTTCTCGTCGCGGCGATTGTCGGCCTCGAACACCCAAGCCTCTGGCGTGAATTTCATTGTTTCGGTGAAGTTCGGGAACTGGTTGGTGCCGAGGATGGTCTCGCGGCGGGTGGCCACGTTGCTGAACTTCTTGGCGGCACTTTCCTTGATGAGGCCTTGGATCATACCTTTGCGGACGGCTTCAAGATACCCGCCTTCGTCTTGGATCTTGTTGAACAAGTCCCAAGCGGCAGTGGCGAGGCTCTCGGTGAGGTTCTCGATGTAGTAGGAACCAGCGGCGGGGTCAGCCACCTTGTCGAAGTGGGCTTCTTCCTTGAGGACAAGCTGTTGGTTGCGGGCGATACGGTCGGCGAAATCTGTGGGGATTTCAAACGGCGTGTCGAACGGCATCACAGTGAACGAGTCGACACCACCGAGGACGGCTGACATCGTGCCCGTGGTGGTGCGCAGCATGTTGACATACGCATCGTAGAGGCTCATGCCGAGTTCAGCGTTGGTGGCGTGGATGTGCATCTTGGCGTTCTCTTCCTTGCCGCCGTATGCCTTCACGATGTTGGCCCACAACAGACGATAGGCACGCATTTTGGCCATTTCCATAAAGTAGTTCTGTCCGACGGCCACATTAAAGCGCATCTTTGGAGCAATCTCGTCGATGGTGAGTCCTTTCTCGGTGAGTTTGTCTAAGTATTCGGCACCCACGGCGAGGCTGAAGGCCATCTCCTGAACGATGGTGGCTCCGGCATTGGTGAAAACGTGGCTGTTGACACCGATGGTCTGGAAATCAGGCATATCGGCTTTCACCACAATGTAAGCCAGTTCCATATCGGCACCCTCGTTGATGTACCACACGCCGCGACGGATGTAGCGCGTCAGCGGGTCGTAGTTCAACGAGCCCTTGATGTCCGGAATCTTCGACAGCATCTCAAGTATCGGCAAGTGGTACTTGTTGTTGAAGAAGTTGATTTCCACCGCCTTCTGGTCGATGCCGTTGAGCAGCGTCGAGATGGCAATGGTGTCATAAACCTTGTCGTACTCCAACTTGAAGCCGATGCTGTTGGCGCCACGGCTGATGGCGTTGAGGGCGGTTTTGTTGGCCTCGTGTACATCCTTCACGGTGATGTCCTGACGAATGAGCCAATTGTTGCCTTCGGGCTTGTTGCCACGCACGTATGGAAACTCGTTGGGGTTCTGTCCCGTCCAAGGGATGTCGGCAAGGTTTTCGGCGCGGTAGTAGGGCCTCACGTTGAAGCCTTCTTGGGTGCGCCAAACCAATTTTTTGTTGTAGTCTGCCCCTTTAAGGTCTTTCTCGATTACCGCTTCCCATTCTTCGGTGCTCACGGGCGGAAATTCCTCAAAGAGTCTCTTTTTTTCTTCCATGTTGTTGTATTTAATTGATATTCTTGTTGTATTGACAAAATTTATTTTTCCCAAGACTGAAACAAATGCTTCAAGGCTCGGGGTGCGCGTGTCGACCAATAGTCAATGTTACGCGAGGAATGCAAGTCGGAACCGGCTATATTATAGAAATTCTGTTTCAAAATCCAACGTGCTTTGTCTTTGGCTTCGGAGCCGTATGCCCCTGCTAAAGAAGATAGGTTTAATTGGAATCGTATTCCATTGTTCTTCAATTCCTTGTAGCGTTCCTTGTTCATATAGACATAGCGCTCGGGATGGGCAAGCATGGGATAAATCCCTTTCTGCTTGATACGGCGCAAAATTGAATCCATATCCATCGGTGGAGTGAAGTAGGAAGTTTCCACCAAGACTTGGTTACCCTCATCGCCCAATTTCAGCAAATCGCCTTGCTCAAGCCGCTCTTCAAAAAGAGCGTCCATCATGTATTCGGCTGCAAGATGCAACTTGATAGGGCCTTGGTAGGCTTCGCAAAGTTCGGCAAAACGCGCTTGCAGTCCCGTCGTCGTGTTGGGAATATCTTCCATTACATGAGGTGTACACCAAACTTCAGCAATCCCAAGCTGCTCGTATCGCTCCAACACTTTCAGCGACGTTTCCATCTTCTTCACGCCATCATCCACACCCGGCAAAATGTGTGAGTGATGGTCTGTGAAGTTGGTCAGCAGGGAAGAAATCTTAGGAAATAACATAAGTGCCATTTACTAATTATTCTCTTCATCATCTTCGTGATAATATCCGGCACCCTTACTTTGGCCATAGTAGCCGCTATGGTAGCCGTATTTGCCGCCATAACGATAGCCATAGCGATAACCGTAACGATAACCGTAACGGTATCCATAGCCATAACGCCCGTCGTTGCTCGTGGAACCATTGAGCACCAAGCACATATTCTTGTATTTGTGTTGGGTGTAAATGTCCTCGAGTTCGGGAACAAGGCTACGCTCCATCAAACCAACGCGAACCACGAACACAGTGCGGTCAACATACTTGTTGATAATCTGCGGGTCGGCCACGATGTCGATAGGCGGGCAATCGATGAGCACATAGTCATATTCCTTGCGGAATTCTTCAATCAGGTCGCCAAAACGCTTATCCTCGAGAAGCTCTGTCGGGTTGGGCGGGATGGTTCCGACAGGCAGATAACTCAGCGAAGGATACTCGTCACTCTTGATGATGAATTTCGAAAGGTCTTCATCCTGATGGGCAAGGTAATCGGCCAAACCTTTCTTGGGTGAGAAGATATAGGCCGACAAAGAGGCGTGGCGCAAGTCGCCGTCAATGACTATCACCTTTTTCTCCTTGATGGCCAAGGCAATGGCAGAATTGATGGCAATGAACGATTTGCCCGAACCCGGATTGAACGAGGTAAACATAAACACATTGGTGGTCTTGTCCTTGGTCATAAACTCCAGATTGGTACGGAACACACGGAAAGCCTCGTTGATGACATTACGGCTGCCTTTTTTAACGACGACACCGCCCGCAAAACCCTCCTTGACTGCTTGGTCTTTTTGTTCTTCGCGCTTCTTTTGCGCGTCTTTCTTCTTTTTCTTCTGGTCGGCCTCACTGTAAGCCAACGGGATTTCTCCCACGAATGGCAACGACAGCTTCTCCAAGTCCTTGCGGCCACGAATCGTGGTGTTCAATTGCTCCTTCAGGAAAAGGATGACGCCCGGAATGGCCAAACCGAGAATTAAGGCTATCAATCGCACCATCGAATGTCTCGGCTTGGTGGGGAATGCTGAACCGTTGGGCTTTTCGATGACTCTGGTGTTGTAGGCCGTGAAAGCTTGCGACAATTGGTTTTCCTCGCGTTTCTGGAGGAGGAAGAGATAAAGCGATTCCTTCACCTTCTGTTGACGCTCGACCGAAAGGAGGTATTTGGCCTGATCGGGATTGGCGGCAAGTTGTTTGTTGATTTTAAATCTTTCTCCGCGCAAAGTGGTCAGTTGGTCATTAAGGGTAACGAGCTGGTTGTTGATACTCGACATAATGGCCTGGCGCATGGCAGCGAGGTTTTTGTCCAAGTCGAGCACCAAGGGGTTCTCCTCACTACTGTTGGCAGCAAGGCTGTTGCGGCGAAGCATCATCGTGTTGTAGGCACTGATTTGGCTTTCAATGTTGACATTGTTGATTCCCGAATTGGCCGGCAACAATTGGTTTTTGGACAACTCGCCAACCAACAAGCCCTTGATGGTATTAGTGATGGTAATTTGGTTGTTGATTTCCAGAATCCGGCTATTGGTAGCTGAATTTTGCGACAGATAGATATTCGACACAGCCCTGACATCAGGCAACAGGTTTTCACTTTTGTAAGACGAAATGTCGCTATCCACATCGCCCAACTCTTGTTCGATAAGTTTCAGACGATCGTCGATGAACAAGGATGAGCTTACCATAATCTGGTTCTTGTCTTTCATCCAATTATCGTTATAGACTTCAATCAGTGTGTTGAGGAAGTCGTCGCCTCTCGATTTGGAAATGTCATTGACGGAAAGCTGCATAATGTCGGCATTTTTGTCAGCAAGACCAGTCGAAAGATTGCCGCCATATCTGCGAGCCGTGCTTTCAATCCCATAATGCCTCACATGCATAACATCATATTTTTCACCTCTCAAATAATAATCCGTGGGTTGCACACACAGCTGACCTATGGGCGTATTAATCGTATCACCAAATTGCGTTTCGACCTTTCCCGTCAATTTTTCACCATTATATTCAAAGTCCGAAAGGACTACTTTATTGCTGCTGATGTCCATATCTAACGCTGCATAAGCGTTTTCGGCAACGTTTATCATATTCACTTTCGCTGGCAAGGTCCTGTCGTACAGCAAAACCTGATGGAGGCGTCCTTCGATGGTGTATTCCATATTCAAATTCAGGCGTTGCACCGTTTCCTTGAGGTTGTCAAGTGTTCGTATGGACAACAATTCATTATTGATTTTCACTCGTTGCGAAAACAGTCCCATATCCGAGAAATCACTGACCTCATAATAGGAGGACAAACCCCTATCCTCCGACTTCACCAACACTTTGGCGAAACGGGTGTATACAGGAACGGTTTTATGCAGGTAGAAGGTAGCCAAAACAAGAGCCACCACTACAGAAATGGCAAACCAATACCAATGGTTGAGACAAAGAAAAAAAATAGCCTTAATGTCGATGGCTTGTTCGCTTTGCGAATCAGCTTGTCTTTCAACGGGTGCTACTGGTGTAACAGGTGCTGCAGGTGTATTTATGTTTTCTTGCATTGTTGTCTGTATTTTGTCGTGATTCTTAATTTCGTTAGAAGTCAATCTATTATCTTGATCTTGTCATCAAGACAGAGACTGTGGTGGCCACCGAAGCGAGCAGCGAGACGACCGAGATCCAGAAGGCAGCAGACTGCACCGTGTTGGCATTGACCGTCGATTCATTGGCCCGTTTTTTGTTGGGTTCCACATAAATATAATCGTTTTGGTGGATATAGTAGGCAGGGGAATTCTGCACATTATCGAACGAACGCATATCTACGTTATAGGCGGTCAAGTTGCCTGACGAATCGGGGCGAAGCACCAAAACGTTGTCGCGCTTACCATTAATGCTCAAGTCGCCGGCCATCGACAAGGCATCCAAAAGCGTGATGTGGTCTCTGTTAATCTTGTAGGAACCCGGAACCCTCACTTCGCCCATGACAGCGAATTGCAGGTTGATGAATTCCACGGTCACCACGGGGTCGTTGACCAAATTGCGGTCGATTAGTTCAGACTTGATGAATGCCGCCAACTCATCGCGTGTCTTGCCTGCGACTTCCACCGAACCCAACACAGGGAAGTCAATCGTGCCATCATTCCTGATGATATAGCCAGAAGTACCATAACTGGAATTGCTAATCCCCTCGTGTCCCAAAACGCGTGGCGTATAAGGCAAATTGAAAAGAGCCGTCAATTCGGGCACCTTGCTGTTGACAACGATGGAAATCTTGTCTTCAGGGCGGAGACGGATTTCGGGAGAAGGTTGTTCACCCGTGCTCGATGCAGTCTGTTGGTTTTGAATGTCTTGGAAATAAGTAATCCGCTTGGAAACATCGCAGGACGACATCAAATACAATAAGGCAAAAAGAAGCAGGCCGTTTCTTTTCAAGGCCAAGCCCTTTCGGGCTGGCATAATCTTGTTGTGACAATTCATATCTTCTATGGCTTGTTGGTTTGTGCTGTTAATCAACATATTAAATAGCATTATTTCAAAAAGTTATAATGTAAAAATGACTATATTCACGGTTCAAAGGTACGACAAAATATCCAATCCGCAATGGTTTTTTTTCAAAATGCCGAAATTTTATGGATTACGACTTAAGTCAAACAAAAACGGACCCTACCGAAGTAGAATCCGTTTGTGGTGTTTTGTGGGATTGAGGTATATGCGAGGACGGGTCATAAAACGTGGAATCAAAAAGTCACATCGTCAGCCAAGGCAACGATGGCCGGCGCTCCAATGTTCGACCGGGTGATCACCTTTACATAACCTTCCAATTCGCCTTCCGTGATGAGAGCATCCACCCTGAGCTGTTCCGCTCCGCTCATTTTTTTGATGTCGGCAACATACACTTCCGCTTTGCCTTTCATGAATTCCAACACTTTTCGCCTGTCTTGTTCTTTCAGGTTGTTGGGGTCGGGGTCAAATTGTATGTGGAATGAATAATGTTGCTTCTGTTGCACGGAGTTTTGTGCCTCCGTGATTTCCCGTTTGTCGAGCCAATGTTGCAGCTTTTGCCACCAGTTGCGGTCGCCGAGATGTGTGGCAAGAGAAAAATGGGCCAAGCGATGCATGAAAGCCGTGTGACGGTTCACTTGGTTGCGTAGGAAAAAATAAGTTCCCCACACCAACATCATCGAAATGGCGGTGACGACATAGAGCTGCCAGTCCATCCGCGCACCGAGCCTTACCATCACCATCCACACAACCACAACAAGCAAGTTGAGGGTAATCTCAACGAGCGAAGTGAGCGCATGGCTGATGCCCACATTGACGAAAACATGGTGCAGGTGGGTCTTGTCGGGATGAAACGGGCTTTTTCCTTTGAGGATACGCATAAACATGACACGCACGGTGTCGAAAATGGGCACGCTCAAAACGGCCAGAGCAAAAGCAATCATATTGGCATTGGGACGCTCCAGCTTGATGGCCACCTCCGTATTGCTGTTTAAAATGCTGATGGTGAACCAAGTCATCAGCATACCCATCACCATTGTGCCGGCATCGCCGATGAACATACGCGAACGCGAACCGAAGACATTGTGCAGCAAGAAGGGGAACAACGCCGCCGCCATCGCGAATGCCAATATGGCATTAGGCATATCGCCGGCAAAGAAGAAGATGGTGCCATAGATGAGACAACACACGATGCAGAGGCCGCTGCTGAGCCCGTTGACGCCGTCAATCATGTTGACAGCATTGACCACACCGACACCCGCCACCACCGTAATGGGCACGCCTATCCACCAGCTGAATGCCTCGACACCCCACAAGCCGTGGAACGAATCGACACAGCTGCCCGAGCCGTAAATCAGGCCCAATATGGTAAGTATCTCCAAGGCAAAACGGCTGCCGGGAGAAAGGCCTACGATGTCGTCCATGGCACCCGTGTAGAGCATGATCACCATAGCCAATACGACGGGCAACAGCACAGCGGTGGAGCCTATGCCTAAGCCGACGCTGAGCGCCGAGCCCAAAAGCACCCCCGCCACCATACCGATGAAAACGGCTATGCCTCCCATCACCGGCACGGGTGTCTTTTGCAGCTTTCGCGCATCGGGGTTGTCGACAAGGTTCTTGTCCTTGGCAATCTTCAGGATCTTGAAATAGGCCCAACGGACGGTGAAAAGCGAAACGATGGCTGCCAAAATAATGGCTATCGTCCAAAGAGTATCAGGATGTTGCATAGGCTCAATCTTATGTCAAATTGTGCAAAATTAGTTTTTTTTATTCACATGACAAGAAAAAACATAAAAAAAGTGGACTTGACTGTGGTCGAGCCCGCTTGATAGATTTCATTAACGGTCATTCTCATTCAAAGTCTAACCATAAGCGTAACCGACACCTCTACCCCTTCGTTCGACGTAGAGATATAACAGAACGCGAAATCGCCAAATACAAGCAACACCCCATAAGGCAACCCAATGTGTTATGGATGACATCGTCAATATCTGCACATCCTCTCTTGAAGACCAACTGAAGGAATTCTATACCAATAGACAAACCCATACCAACTATTGCCGCCTGCCACCAGCTTATCCTTCTGAATGCCAAACAAAACACAAAGCCTATCGGAATAAAAGCCAATACGTTCATTATTAACTCAGGCAGCAATTGCAACCTTCCCTGTCTAAAGGCTGCGTAATGCCAAAAAGGAATGGAGCCATGATGCGATATGGTTCTTGTTTCTCTGAAAATCAACGTAGAGCAAAGCATCAGTATCACATAAACGCACAAAGTGTTATCAATAGAATTACGAAGGTTCGAACATATAGCATCAAGGTGTTCTTCGCTATTCTGTTCGCATTGATATTGTCGCTTGACATAGATAGGCAAGAAAAACAAATAAAACGTTATAATGAAGTATAAGTATCAATATGGCTTAAAGTCTCCCGTCGACGATGCTGCGGTTGAGCGTGCATTTCACGTCAAAGATGACGTGCTTTTCTTTCAGCAGGCTGAGGACATCCAGGCCTTCAAACTTCTTGTGGGCAACGGCGGCGATGCAGGCGTCGAACTTCTTGCTGGGCAGCTCGTTCACCACCTTGATACCGTATTCGTGCTCCACGATGGCAGGGTTGGCCCAGGGGTCGTAGACGGTGATGTCGAGGTTGTATTCCTTCAATGCCTTGTAGATGTCGATGACCTTGGTGTTGCGCACGTCGGGGCAGTTCTCCTTGAAGGTGAAACCAAGGATGAGGATGTTGCTCTCCAAAACCTGAATGCCTTTCTTCAGCATCAGCTTGATGGTTTGGGTGGCAACGTATTCACCCATGCCGTCGTTCATTCTACGCCCGGCAAGGATAATCTCGGGATTGTAACCATAACGCTTGGCGCATTGGGCCAGATAATACGGGTCGACACCGATACAATGGCCACCCACCAGTCCCGGACGGAAAGGCAGGAAGTTCCACTTGGTGCCTGCGGCTTCCAACACGTCGAGGGTGTCGATGCCCATCTTGTTGAAAATCTTCGAAAGCTCGTTCACGAAGGCGATGTTGATGTCGCGCTGCGAGTTCTCAATCACCTTGGCAGCCTCAGCAACCTTCATGGTCGGGGCGAGATGGGTGCCGGCGGTAATGACGCTGCTGTAGACTTCATTGATATATCTGCCAATCTCAGGCGTGGATCCAGAAGTCACTTTCTTGATATGCTCCACGGTGTGGAGTTTGTCGCCCGGGTTGATGCGTTCGGGGCTGTAGCCGCCGTAGAAGTCGACGTTCATCTTCAATCCACTGACTTTTTCCACCACCGGGATGCACTCGTCTTCGGTAACTCCGGGATAAACGGTTGATTCGTAAACCACCACGTCACCCTTGCCGATAACCTTTCCCACGGTGGTGCTGGCACCTATCAGAGGAGTCAAGTCGGGGTTGTTGTCGCTATCCACGGGGGTGGGGACAGCCACGATATAGAAGTTGCAGTCGCGAATCTTCTCGATGTCGCTGGTGCAGATGAAGCCGTGATTCTTGATGGCATCTTGCAACAATTCGTCAGCCACTTCCAAAGTGGCATCATGGCCCGCCATCAGTGCGTCGCAGCGCTTCTGGTTCATGTCAAAACCAACGGTGGGATATTTTGTCGAGAAAAGGCGCGCCAAAGGCAGGCCAACATAACCTAGACCGATTACACAGATTTTAGTGTCTTTCATTGTATGTTTGTTTTAATGATATGCTTTATTCTTTTGTTATGCAGGCTTCAGAAAGCATGCCATTCCTCTGCTGGAATGACATGGGAGGCTGGAATCTACTGTTAAAGATTTGCTTTATACCACTCAATGGCCTCATTCAGCCCACGGGCAAAATCATACTCAGGGTCGTAGCCCAGCAGACGTTTCGCTTTGCTGATGTCGGCATTGCTGTGCTTGATGTCGCCGGGGCGGTCAGGGCCAAAGTGAGGTTCGATGTTTTTGCCTAAGGCTTTCGTTATGTCATAATAGATGTCGATGAGATACTCTCTGCCACCATAGGCAATGTTGAACACCTCGCCGCTGGCCTCATTAGGAGCCAAACAAGCCTTCAAATTGGCTTCCATCACATTTTCTATATAAGTGAAGTCGCGGCTCTGTTTGCCGTCACCATTGATAGTCGGCTGTTCATTGTTGATCAGCATCTTGATGAACTTGGGAATGACAGCCGCGTAGGCACCGTTCGGGTCTTGTCTGCGGCCAAAGACATTGAAATAGCGCAAGCCTATGGTCTTCAGGCCATAGTGCCGCGTATATTGTTTCGCCCACTCCTCGCAGGCGCGTTTGCTTACTGCGTAAGGACTCAGCAGATTACCCTCGATACCTTCCTGTTTGGGCAGATGCGCCTCATCGCCATAGACGGACGAGCTGGAGGCATAGACGAAAGCCTTCACCTTGTTCTGCCTTGCCGCCTCCATCATATTCAAAGTACCCTGGATATTGTTGGCACAATAGAAAAGCGGCATCTCAATGCTGCGGGGCACACTGCCCCAAGCGGCTTGGTTGAGCACATAGTCTACGCCCTCACAAGCCTTCATGCAGGTATCAAGGTCCTTGATGTCGCCTTTGATGAATTCATAATTTGGATTGTCAAGGAACAAGTCCACATTGGCTTGTTTACCCGTGCTCAGGTCATCCAAACAGCGGACTTTATGGCCTAATTCAAGAATTGCCTCGCATAGGTTGGAACCGATGAAGCCAGCACCGCCAGTGATGAGGAATAAGGTGTCTTTGGGAAATTTTAGGTGTGTATACATATATTTATTTCATTTCATGTAAAACTTTTTATACCACTCTGCAAACCTTCTCAACCCCCAAGGGCAAACGCATCAAATTTGCAATAGTTGCATCAAACAGCCCCAGTTACAGGCGGCTTTTGAGGCGCTTGTTTCTGGGGCTGAGCTTGGACTTGTCCTTTTTCAGGAGGTTGAAGGCGAACTTGGTAAGGATGGAGAAGTTCTAAGCGGCCATCCAACTTCGTTTTTGTTGCTGGTCCACGCGGAAGGTTATGTCAAGCATCCAGTGGAGCTGATAGACGAGTATTTCTCGGCCTGAGAGTCTGGCAAAGCGAGAATGCGTCATTGGGTTTTTTAAGGCACGGCAGCCCGCCAAATAAAGAGGGTGCGTCAAACGTCACTTTTGAAGAAAATCCACATCTGATAATCAGTTAGTTACAGATTAAAAAATGGCGATTTTCTTAGTTTTGACACACCCTCTTCCACACTTCTTTTGTCGTGTCTGGCCAGCTTATTCCTTGGCGGGTTGCTCCCCAGCAGTGCCCTCCTCCGCTTCGGTTGGCGGTGCAAAACTAACGACATCTCTTCACAGAAGCAAATCCCGACCAAATTCCCAGCCTAATCTTTGTCCACTTGAAAGCTTCTTCTCAAAAACAGCCTAATTTTTGTCCATTACACCTACTTCTCTACCAGCTTCTCCTCTGTCCTTACCGGATCGTACTTCGTGTTCTTGAACTCCATAGTTGGCTCTGGTCCTCTGCCGAATCCCGTAGGTCCATATTCATACGAAGGCGAGGCGAACACAATGCCTGTCCTGTCAAACCATCAAAGAATTACCTATCAATTACCATCAGTATTTTCTCCAGACCATCTTATTCACAATTCCAGTGTAGCTTTGGATCAGCTTAATCACTTTCGTGCTCACATTGTCGTCCACATAAGCTGGAACAGTAACGGCATCATCGCCATTGGCGTACATAGTCACGGCAAGATCTACAGCCTGCAACACCTGCTCACTAGTGATGCTACCTATGGTAAACACACCTTTATCCATAGCCTCTGGACGTTCAGTGGAAGTACGAATACTGACAGCTGGAAAGCCGAAGAAAGCTCCCTCTTCAGGAACGGTACCACTATCCGAAACCACACAAAAGGCATTCTGCTGAAGTTTGTTGTAATCAAAGAACCCAAGAGGCTTGTGCTGAATCACCTTGTCATTGAACTTGAAACCGCGTTTCTCTATCATCTTCTGGCTGCGGGGGTGGCAGCTATAAATCACGGGCATATTGTAAGTTTCAGCCATCGTGTTCACGGCATTCATCAGCGAGAAAAAGTTTTGCTCTATGTCAATATTCTCTTCTCGATGTGCAGACAGCAAAATATATTTACCCTTCTCCAATCCCAAATCCTGCAACACGGTACTAGCCTCAATCTGGGGCAGTACATCTTTCAGCACCTCAGCCATCGGAGAACCAACCACGTATGTATATTCAGGTTTTACGCCAGTATCAAGGATATATCGTCGGGCATGTTCACTATAGCAAAGATTTATGTCGCTGGTTACGTCAACAATGCGTCGGATAACCTCTTCAGGCAAGTTTTCGTCCTTGCAACGGTTTCCAGCCTCCATATGGAAAATTGGTATTTTCAGTCGCTTAGCGGAAATCACACAGAGGCAACTATTGGTGTCGCCCAATACAATCACAGCATCAGGCTTCACCTCCGCCATTAGTTCATAGCTCTTGGCTATCACGTTGCCCATAGTTTGACCCAAGTTGTTACCAACTACGCCCAAATAATAGTCTGGTTCACGCAAACCGAGATCTTTGAAGAATACCTCATTAAGGGTATAGTCGTAGTTCTGACCTGTATGTACTAAAACATGATCAAAATATTTGTCCGCCTTTTTGATGATGGCTGACATCTTGATGATTTCAGGACGAGTTCCAACGATGGTCATTAATTTCAATTTGCTCATACCTAAAGATTATAATGAGGATACATTTCTTTATGCTTAAAAATCCAATCTGCCATCTCAGACACCATTTGTTCGTAGTCAGGAATCAAATACCCAAACTCAAAACGAGTGCGCTTTAGACTCTTATCAGCGTTTACACCTTCCACAGGATGAATGATGATTTCGTTGTTACGCAGATATTTATTAAATAAGCTGCAAAGGTCGCATTTGCTGATTGAGTGATCTGGCACAGTGTTAAACAAGCCGTGAGCTTTCTCCTTGGCAGCGGCCTCCATAGTCTTGGCCAACTGAAGGGTGGTCTGACCTGTCCACATAGCCTTTGTGTATCCGTTTATCTCGCCTTTTTGCTGCATAAACCAATTTAACAGACCTATGCCCTTGGGATTGATGTCTGGTCCAACAATACTATTACGCAAGGTGATGTTCTTGTCATCTTCCAATTCCCCCAGTGCTTTACTACGGTCGTAGAAAGTCGTACCATCACGGAGGTCGTCTTCAGTGTATGAACCTTTCTTGCCGCTAAATACACAGTCTGTACTCATGTGTATCACCTGAGTATCGGTTCCCTCGGTGGTCTTGGCCAAGAAGTGCGGGAAGTAGCTGTTGAGGAAAGCGGCCAAGACGTGATTTTGCTCGGCAAACTGATTGAGAACACCGATGCAGTTAATCACCGTGTCGTAATGACCATCTTGAATTGCCTTTGCAATCGTTTCTGTATCGAAAGCGTTGCCTGCAAAGCTTTTGATGTATTTGGATTCCTTGAGGTCAAAACCATACACCTCGTGTCCTTGCTCCTGTAAATAAAGGCTGATGGTATGGCCAGCCATACCGTTGCAGCCACAGATGAAAAATTTCATATTTTTTTACTTATTAAACACTAAATTTAACTGACTCGAAACGCAAAACGCTCAACTCTAAACTACTCCGATCGAATATCTTTGCTCTTCACTCTTGCCTGCAAACCGAGGTCTTCACGAATGAAGTTAAGCTTTAACAACAACTCCTTCATTCCTTCCACATCCAAGCGGCGAGTGTTATGGCTATGGTAGTCTTCTATCTTTTCAACTTCACGGTTCCCTTCAGTGAAATACTTGTCGTAATTTAAGTCACGGCTGTCACAAGGAATACGCCAATAGTTGCCCATATCAATAGCTCGAGCCATTTCCTCACGGGTAACAAGCGTCTCATAAAGTTTCTCACCATGGCGTGTACCGATTACACGAACCTCGGTATCCGCATATATAGGGTCAATCTTTGAATAGATTTCCTTAATAGCCTGCGCAAGTGTGCTAAGCGTAGCGGCTGGTGCTTTTTGTATGAACAGGTCGCCATTATGGCCATGTGTAAAGGCATACACCACCAAGTCGACGGCATCATCGAGTGTCATCATAAAGCGTGTCATATTCGGATCTGTAATGGTGATGGGTTTGCCTTCCATCATTTGCTCCACCCACAAGGGGATGACCGAACCACGACTGGCCATCACGTTGCCATAACGAGTGCAGCAAATCGTTGTCGCCGCACCTTCGCCCAAGGCTCGACCCTGAGCAATGGCCACCTTTTCCATCATAGCCTTCGAGATGCCCATCGCATTGATAGGATATGCTGCCTTGTCTGTTGAAAGCACCACCACGTTCTTCACCCCGTGGGCAATGGCAGAAAGCAAAACGTTATTCGTTCCTTCAACATTGGTGCGAACCGCCTCCATCGGGAAAAACTCGCAACTCGGCACCTGTTTAAGTGCCGCTGCGCTGAACACGTAGTCCACTCCACCCATAGCAAAGTCGACCGCCTGGCGCTGGCGAACATTACCAATATAGAATTTCACCTTGTTGAACACATCGGGGCGTTGTGCCTGTAGGTAGTGACGCATATCGTCCTGTTTCTTCTCGTCTCGTGAAAAAATCCTAATTTCTTTGATGTCGCTGTCGAGAAAACGACGCAAAACGGCATTACCGAAACTTCCTGTACCTCCAGTAATCAGGAGGGTTTTGTCTTGAAATATACTCATTGTTTTATTGTTACTTATTTCACTATCAAATTCTCTGTGATTCGTTTAACTATCTCTGTCTTGTTAAACCGCGTTGCCAGCAATTTCTTTGCAGCATCGTGTACATTTGCAACGTTCTCTGTCGCATAGGCTATCATCTTATTAAACCCTTTAGCGATAGCTTCTGTATCCGTTGGATTAGCACACAACCCCAGTCCGTTTTCTTCAATAATCTCACGACCTGCACCATTCAACACACCAAATATGGGTTTCCCCGCCTGCAAATATGATTGAATCTTGAACGGTTCTGTCTTCTCAATACCCTTTTGAGGCATCAAAGGCAGCACCAACACTTGGCTTTGAGTCAGGATGTCATACATTTCGTTGTAGGGTCGACGACCGTGGAACACCACGTTTTTGGCAGCCGCTCTCGCAGCGGCTTCCTTCACTTCTGCCAAATACGACCCGTCTCCCACTATGTTCAACTGGGCATTTTCCATTCCTGCTTTCACAAAGCCCTCAATTGTATTAATCAAGTTCTGATAGCGTGATACATTCCCGGTAAAAGTAAAATTCACTTTATTTTCCGGCAAGCGTATTTTGCTTTCTATGTTTTCCGCAGGCCGTAGCCAATTAGGAGCATATATGCATTCCTTGTCCGTGTAACGACCAATGGTTTCTGAGAACTTCTTACTTGAAACAAAAATTCTATCACATCCTTTGTATATACTCTTGATTGTTTTGTCCAACAAGGTTTCTGTCAGTGTAAACTTACGAATTCCGTATCCCCAAACTGCATCAGGCCAAATATCACACGTCCAAATGTTCACAGGAAGGCCATACTTTTTCTTGGCATATAATGCAGGATAAGCCACAGTCAACGGACCTGTCTGCGACACAAAAGCACAGTCATATTTTCCTTTGAGATTATCTACTACCTTTTTTCCACCTTGAATATAGCTAAAGTAGTTTCTGAACTTGCTCACTTTGCTGTCGCGGTAACCCTCAACAAAAGGAAAACGATGAATCTTTACACTTTCCCAATTTTCTGTTTGATAACCTCTGTTCTCATACCCATCAAACACGTAACTCTGCGGATACGACGGATACTGTGTCACTACTTCCACCCTATGCCCCATCTTTACCCATTCCCTAACAAGATCATTGATGATGAAGTCCTCTGGCCAAAAGACCTCCGAAACAACCAAAATATTCATAATTATCCGATAATCTTTGCGTAAGTATTATTAAAAAAGTTCCGTAAATAATCACGATATTCCTCTTCCCAAAGTTTGGCTGCTTTTTTACCTTTCTGAACCATTTCTTCTTTATTCAAACTATTAATCAACGCTTTCATATCTTCCAAACGTTCTTCCACGACCCAACCAGTATCATATCTTTCCACTTTGTCACCAGGTATCGTTCCCTTGGTAGTAATCAGCGGTTTGCCCAGCATCATAGCTTCATAGTATTTATTGGGTGCGGCATAAACGTGATTAGGGTTAATCTTACAATACATAGCATACACAACATCGGCAGCGTTTTCCATATTCAAGCCGTCCACCATATTTACACGTCCAAAGTATCGCACGTTATCTCTCGCGTTCTCTTCCTCACATTTCTTCACATAGTCCTTATCACCATAACCCGCTATTAGCAAATTAAATGGCTCGGTCTCAGCCAATGAAATCAGTTCCATCAGAAAACGTCCATCGGCAAAGCCACCCATATAGGCAAGTGTTGGATTATTATTGTCAAACTTGTACTTATCTTGTATCTCCGTAATCTGAGCCATATCTATCTCCGGGATATTGGGCATCACCAAAGGCTCTTTCTTCAATTTAAATTGAATTTGTGCCTTACGTTCTGGCTCACAAATAATCAACTCATCTGCTCGTTTATAAGTGTAGTGTTCCATCCATTTGAAAATGGCATTCAACAGTTTATAGTGGGCAAAATTCGCACTAAACCAATCGCAGGCATCAAATATTAGCTTCAGTTTGCGGTTGTGTAGTGATTTATACACTGCTGCTGGAAAAGCCGAATTTAAGTCACACGCATGAACTGTAGTCACATCCTTGTTATGTTTCAGATAACGATACACGAATAGCATCCATTTGAAATGGTTGCGCATGGCTTTCATGCCACCTACAGCCTCGCCCGCTTGGTATCGGTAAAAGTCATACCGTTCTTTTTGCCATCCTTCTCCTTTACGATCCCACCCTACAATGGTATAATCCAACCCTCTGCGTTCATAGTAATTGTGATACTTGTTGACGCGCGAGTCAAAGATGTTGTTTGAACGGAATAGGATGATTCTCATAATTGTTATTTCAGCATATCTGCTATTTAATCGATACAATCTTCAATACTCTTAAAGCCATAATAGCATGGAATACCCGACTTCAACGGAGCATTCAAATCCTTGCTGTCAAGTATCAGATGATTGTTATCATCAATGATTTTTTCTCTTCTAATTGTCTGAGCCCAATGTAGGATTCCATCAATGGTTGGCGTGTCTATGTTAAGTTGTTCGGCCATCCATTTTGCTATGCAATTGCCGTAATAGATGTCGTCAAGGAAGAAACGGTGGTTGCGGTCAATCTCCCATAAACCTTCAGCGTTTTGAATAGCCGGAGTAGCAATTGAAACCAATGTTTGTGACGTGACAAACGACTCCTTCACATCGGTGTTTTGAGACTGGTAAGAGAAACGCTCCAATGCCAGATAATCCAACATATGGTTGAATCTCTTTTGTGGAAAGAGCTTTTTGATTTTCTCACGAATCTTGCTGTAATCGGCATCCAAATCGGCTAACAGCTTGGCGGAGACATCATCATAATCCCTGTAGAACATAGGGACATCCTCTTTCTTGTTCCATGTAGGGCCATAGACTTTATACAAGCCATAGCAACGCGAAGTGTGGATAATCTGATTATCAACCGACAAGGTGAGTGATAGGAAATTGTCACTTTGCTCGGTATGGCCTTTGCCAAACCACTTGAAGCCGATATTCTCAAACAACTCTTCGTTCAGTTGGTTGAAATACGATTTGGGATAGCATGCCGCATAGTTGACCGCCTTGCCACCGTATGTCACACCGATATGACCATATTCAATGATACGACATATCCAAGGTAGAAGACCAAACGCGAAAGTAACGATATTGTCCAACGATTGTTGTTTCTTTATTTCGTCAACCATCCAGTTGAAACCAGCTTGGCCATACACCGTGCCGATGAAAACGGTTTTGTCTTTGTTGATAAATGGTGCGATTTCCTGCAAACAGACTCTATATTTATGGACTGGCATACAGAAAACTAAATAATCCGCAGTGGGGATAAGCTCTTGTGGATTGCTTGACGCTTCCTTCAATTCATTGGAATAACGCCCCATCACTTTGCCAGAAGGATCGTGCCATTCCAAGTCAATTTGTTTGTGCCATTTTTCAGGTCTCGATGTATAGACGGAGACATCGAAGATGGAATCCTTCAAGAAAGGAATCAGTGTGTGGGCGCTACTGCCGCCACCGCAGATTACTAATTGTTTCTTCATTGCTCTTTGTAAATTTCAATTATTAAAACTCAATTTTATAATTAATGGTTGCTCTTAAAGACAGAACACCGCAGTATTATTTATCCCCAGCATTTTTTTGAGGCAATTCGAACTTGCTACCTAAATATTCATAGTACTGAATAGTAAGGTCACCATAACCCGCCGTAAAAGTCAATTCACCAAAATAGATTTTACCGTCAATATTGTAGAAATCAGTTCTTACCTCAAGAAAATCTTTCGACAAAATCTTGGCGTATTCAATCATCTTATCCAAATTTTTCGGTTTTGGTAATGGCTTCCTATAATAATCCGCCGAAAACACTTTGGAAGAAATATCATTCCATTCCAAATCATAAACCGCTTGTTGGGTAAATCCTGGGGCACGGTCAAACACCACCAATATGCATTCGGGCTGGCCATTGAAGCACCATATCTTATAATCGACCAATGAATGTGGCGATAGTGCCTTCATTTCACCCTCCTCTTCCAATAATTGTTCTGCAACAATACAACGTTTTATAGGGAGATAGTGGAATTGTGCTGCAACATATCCGTATGGGTGTTTTATCCATTCTTTTAACGTTTTTTTTAAATTCTTTACATTAATTGTAGATTTGTCTTTTATAGGTAAAACCGTCCCACACCCATTGTTAGCTTTCATCACAAATGATTCAGGCAATTTGTTGAAATCAATATCATTCACGTTCTCCCACTGTCCATAGAGTGTGGTTAATAAATTCTCCAATCCTTTACCCTTAACATAATCTCTAACACGGTATTTATCGGCACAAAGCGTCCACATAGATGTGTCCGAATTAAATTGGAGCCATGTCTGTTTTTCGATCAAGTTTCTGGGATTTTTCAAGTTCAAGCGCGTATGAAAAGCATGGTAATACATCAAATCTGCTGCATAGCGAGGATTTATCCAATATAATGATTTGTACAGCTTCTGAATCAAATACAATTTCAGTTTTGAATTTCTCTTGCTCATTTTTTACTAACTTATTTTATATGTTGTTCCATAAAACTCAAAATCCTTTCCGCTCTATGATCTATCGTCAACTCCTCTGCCATTTTTAATGCACCTTGCGCCAATTCTCTTCTTTTAGTTTCATTCTCTTTCAATTCTCTTATGGCATCAGCGATTTCATCCACATTCAAAGGGTCAACCATTATACTATTGCCCTCGTTCAAGACATCAAAATTGAAAGGTCTATTACTACTGACAACAGGTAATCCGCAGGCCAAGGCTTCCACAACGGCATTGCAACACCCTTCATTTAAAGTGGGTAATACATATATATCAGCCATATTCAGATAATCGGGAATTGCCTCATGTGGCAAACGCCCTTTAAACAAAATGCCTTCACTGTTGGGTTCAAGCAATTCGCTTTCGCCTTGCCCTCCTATGAAGAAAGACTTCACACCGCCAACCTTGTCAATTGCTGATGACAATCGCTGACTTCCTTTTCTGTGATTAAAAGCACCAACAAATGCAACAATGAAATCATCCTGATTGAAACCATATTGTTGACGCAATGCAACCCTGTCTTTTTTGTGGAAAAGGCGACTGTCGATTGCATTAGGGGCTACCAAACAATCTTTTCCTTCAAGCAAGCCTATTTCTTGCGAAATGTTACGATTGTTTGAACTAACACTAATGGCACCATTTATATACTTGTTGAGTTCCCTATATTCAGGCCCTTGCAAAGCATTTGCAAGGTTTTGTAAGCCTCCTTCACCTGTAGCCACAAACAATGGAATGCGATGCTGTTTTACATACGGCAAAACCATGTAACCGGACTTCCAAAAATGGCAATAACAAACATCGGCATCAATTTGATGTCGTTTTAAGAAATGGCATATGCTTCTCCGATTTAAATAGTTATTCAACTTATAAAAACGACTTGGAACTGAAATGCAGTTGGGCTGATAAATAGCAACCCGTTTGCCATCAATATTATCAAACCGTTCAAAAGGTCTTTTAACTTTGTGGTGACGAAGAATAGATATCTTACTTTGAGGCGACACTATGGTTACCTTACGTCCTTGACGAACGAATTCATCACAGAGATTTTTTACAAATGTGAATGCCGGTTCACCCTCAATCGGATAGTCGGGTGTTATTACCAAAATGTTACTTATTTTCTTCATCGGCCATTATTTTACAAATATCATCACGATAGTTTTCAAAGAACAAATCACCGCATAACTGTTCTGCCTGAATACCAGTAAACCATAAATTGGCTTCTATTACTTTGACCTCTCCATCGGCATCAATGACCACATCCCAACCCACAATACCACAATTGGCAAAATATTTTTTATGAGAGCGTTCGAGTTTTGCAATCATTTTATCAAAATTAGGGTATTCCATTCCCCCAAAAACAAGTCCTCCGTCGGTTTGTTTGGCCTCAACCAAATTTACATCATAGGCTGTGTCTTGAATAATTCCATCTTTAGTAACCCCACATAGATACCCGCTATTCCAATTATCAATATGTGACCCTTTTTTACCAAATTTCAAGATGGTAGAATAATCAAACTTGCCATTAATGTATAGTGTAGTTACTCTACAGCAATTTAGTGATGTTTCATTGAGTTTCTGTATATCGGGATGCTGGTTGATTACTTCCTGTGCAATGAAATTTCCACCAGCTGCTTTTATTACCATCGTAATGTCTTCTATGGTCTTTTCTTTGGTGACAATAAGCTGCACACCGGAACCACACATCGATTCCACTGATGGTTTGATTATAAATGAAGTTTGCTGCATTAGTATATCACAAGCATCCTCTAAAAGAAGCGGTTGCATATTCCTGTCGTATAAAATACCATTTAGGCTTCTTACAAACACTTTGGGATATGGAATTTCGGGGAAATACACGTCACACATTGCTTTGTTTTGCAATGAAATCACTTGTTTGTAAGGGGCAATGTGTTCTAATAATTGAATATATTGCACATCATTCAAGAAATAAGGCGAGAAACCTTTCTTCATTTTGTACACACATGACCAACCTAAATCCAAATCTCTGAATTTGAAACAAGGCCACATCTCTTTAATTTCCTCTATTTCCTTTCTTGTTAAAGCAGGCAAATGAAGTTGGTGTATCAGTTTATAATCACGATAGTTCAATTGGACATGCCGGACACGCTTTTCAAAGTCATTTATAATTGATGATAATTTCATAACAGTATGTTAATTGTGTTAATAAACATCACCTCTGAGTAAAATCCCATGATGAAAAAAATCTCTATTATTTGTCTATAATTGCTTCCAAAGTATAGTTTTAATTCCTGATCTGGTAACGATTAAAAAACAAGTTGTAACGATAATTGAAAATTAAAAGGGAGGTAAAGGGGACAATACATTTTGCAACAATGTTGTAGACAAACGCATTGTCCACTTTAACTGCCATTTTTACTTCTCATTGTTATATGTTATTTTTTTACTATCACCTGATATTGGTATCCCCTTGCTAAATAATAACCTAAAACTATGGCAGAACTACGTGAAACCGAATCATACGACATCGAGAAAAAAGACTGTAAAAAATAGATAAAGAATAACATCCCAATCGCAATAAAGGCATCATCATCGTTTTTCGTCCTACGCCAACTACAATAAAAGCCAACCCAATATACCAAATATAAAACTATCCCTAACAACCCTTGACCAATTGCTATCTCTAACCAATCATTGTGCGCAAAATTAGACCCAAATTTCAAAGTACTCCAAGCGCCATTCCCAAATAGTAATCGGAATGGGTTATTCTCATTTATGAAATGATAGAAGTATGTGGTATACAATTCGTCTCTATGACTTGAGTTACCTTCTTCTACTTGTTCAATGCGTCTTACAAAATAAGCACTATTTTCCAATAAGTAATTCACATAATATATACCAATTATAATAACAACCAATCCAAAAACAGCAATTATCCATTTTCGATTTTTCTGAGCTGTTTTATAATTTTGATTAAGAAACCAAAACAAACACAGTGTTCCACACAATATGGCACCACGCTTCATAGAAGAAAGTATAAAATAGCCACATAGTAGCAATAACACATATTGTAATAAAGGCTTTTTACGAAACAAAATTATTGCTGGTAATAAAGCTACAAAAGAGTACCCCACATTGTTAGTTGCTTCATCAAATGAAGACCCTCTTTCTTGCAACTCCATCAGCAATCGGGCTTGATTTCGATAATAAGCATTTATAATCAAAACAAGAAAAACAAAAAACCAAAAACGTATTGTATTTTCAACTAGTAAACCCTTCCGTGCAAAAACATAAAACGCATAAATGGGTAGCAACGACTTATATATCGCCTTAAGATAAGCTGTATTTGGCACAAAAGCACCCGTTTCCTGACAATACAATGATTCTCCAGATAACACAAACAACATTCCATAAATCGTAAACATTATCAATAAAGCATTAAGTGCCTTGAAAAAAAACGGAAGCTTATATGTCACATTTGCATAAATAGCAAAATACATAGATGACAATATCAATACATATTGCAAAGCCTGTGCTACAAAACTACCTCCAGGATACAATAATCCATTCAAAGCACAAAGCAGAATGACAAATAGATAAATATGGCAAATGTTAATGCGTAGTTTCACGATACTAAATATTCAGATGATTATTATTTATCTTGTAATTGCTGGCAGTTTAATCTTCTCGCCAAAATACAAATCCGCCTCAGGCAGACGGTTGTAATCAAATCCGCTTGCTGGGAACAAGGTAATTTCCCCAAAAAAGATTCTTCCTTCAATATTATAAAAATCTATTCGAGCGTATGGAAGACCCTCAGATAATTTGGCTGCAATCTCAAACATCTCATCCATACCTTCCGGTTTGGGCAAGGTAAATCCTTCGGGAGCTTCTTTTCCTCGTTTGTTTAACCTGCGAAGATTCCATCCCTTATCAAAGAAATAGAACTTTGGTTGCCCTGTTTGTCGTTCAATACAATTCAAGACCACATCGGCTTCACCATCAAAACAATAGAATTTATAATCCACCAAATCATCCCCCAAATAAGTTTCTGCCAAAATTTTACGCTCAATATTGCGATATGGCCATTCCACCAAACTCCGCGAAATATCTTGTTTGAGTGATTTTTCCAGTTTTTTCTTTGCGGCAGCTTTATTTAATGAATTTTTGTCCTTGCATATCACCACCCCAGTACTGCCTCCACTATGATTGGTTTTCAACACAAATTGATTAGGCAGTCGGTCAAAATCAATTTCATCAAAATGATTCCAAACGCCAAGAGTAGGAACTATATACTTCTCACCTATCAATTTGGCAACGTAATCTTTGGCCAACACCTTGTCCACCATTTGGGTATATTCTGGCTTTCTATTGTATAACTTTAACCATTGCAATTTTTCATTCATTGTTTTTGGATTGTCCAAATTCAATGGTATTCCCATCTCAAGATAGTATCTGATAATCAGATTTAATCTTTCGGGAAGCAAGAAATATAGTTTTGCTACAACTCGTCGTAATAGGAATTTTCTAATTGAAGCGTTCATAATAATTCGATTATTTAGTAAAAAACACGTGTGTTTGGTTTGTCCCATATTTCCTTGATGATTCGTTCTGTATAATCACCAAAAGCTGGCCCATTTGCAGATTGACTTAACTCTGGCCAAGTATTATACTCAATAATAATCGGATTACCTTCCAAATCTATTGCGATATCCCATCCAACAAGATTGAAATGGGGCAAATGCAGATGCATTCTCTCTGCCAAATCAACAGCCTTCTCATAAGATGGTATCTTATAACCATCCAAAACAACGCCCGTGTCGGTTTTATCAACATTATCATTGCCTGGAGCTCCAAAAGCAAATTTACACAGTGTACCATCAGCATTGATTCTGGTACTTATACCACCCGCTGTTTCATTGTCAATCTCGGCACCTTGCTTTCCTATTCTAATTACAGTGTAAAGTAACAATATTTCATCCCCTGAACGATATGTTAAAATGCGTATTGTGTTGACAGAAGACGAATTAAGAGCATCCATATTAGGATGTTGATGTACTACCTTTTGTATAATAAAGTTTGAGCTATATACATCAAACAATTGTTCAACCGTTTTTCCACCAATAGAGGTAACTCCATTTTTGACATAAAACTTACAGACCCCATCCCCATGGCTTCTCAATGTTGGTTTAATCAATATGTCATCTAGGTTTTTACATATTTCTACAGCCTTTTGTTTACTAACAGGTGTGTCCTTGGCATAATAATAGCCATTCATATTTCTAATCACCACTTCTGGTTGATGTTCTGTTGGAAAAAGCTTATATGATATGTTTTTATCTGTATAAGCTTCATTCATAGGAAATTGGTTAATTCTACCAATAATATCAGTATAATATAGACTTGTCGGAATAAACTTAACCGAATACAAACCAGTCCTCTTATAAAAATATCTGTGCCAATCCAAAGGAATGTCAATACCCAACAAATCCCGCCAGTATTGCTTGATTTCTTTTTCTTGTGCAGATGTCAAATCTCTGTTATTGTTAATTTTTTTTATATTTTCTCTTACGCCATTGATTAGATTATTTTCAACGCGTCTTTTTCGAATGTCTGATAATATGTGCATTTTGGATAGTGATAATAATATAAAGTGTTAATTATAATATCGGTCATAGCCGTGTCTGAGTAAATGCCACAAGGTATATAGTTATCCCTATTTTCCGAAAGAAGAATAATCAAAATCTAATAATGAGTCCACTTTAAAAAGTGGCAGTTTTACATAGGTTCTGATATTCGGTTTTGTCATTGGGTGACATTCCGATTGAGACATAGCTAACGACTGGTATTCGGATTTTGTTTGTAAAAGC
>CACXQV010000001.1 GCA_902769875.1 uncultured Bacteroidia bacterium | reverse complement strand
CAAAAGAAGCCTAAGGAAAAGGCTCTTCAAGGCCTCCCTCGACCCCAATTATCTCATCGAAATCCTCGCAAATTATCGCATTTGATGCGGTTGCCCTGTCCTTGCATTCCTTACCCTTTGGCTATATGCCCATGTTTCATCCCAATGCATCATTTTTATTGTTTCCTGAGCCTCGGCCGTACAACTTGGTGTGTCAAACATTGTTTTATCTGCATCCAAATACTTGAAATGATCATTTGGATTATCAAAATATGGATGAACTATCTTGAATCTGTTAGCAGCATAATCCCACCAATTGACTGGCCTTTTAACTGTATCTTTTTCTCCTTTATTATGTGGACTATTGCATGAAGTACAAGCCGTTACAAGATTATATGGTTCAAAAGAAAACATGCCATACAATCCTTTAGGGGCGATATGCTCAATTGCATGGGCGCCTTTTACAAGAGGAGACTCACAATAAGCGCACCTGCTTCCTTGTGCTATTATTGTATGTGTACTAATCCTGTTTCTCAGTGACTTGGTTTTCACCTTTTGATCTTTCCAAGCCTCCTCTTTCAATGGCTTGAGGGTACCGTCAACGAAGGATTGCTCATCAGCTGTATATATTACGGGGTCAAATAGATTTAACATATTCCTTTGCAGTTTCCAACAATCTAATTAATGGGTCTTCATTGTTCAGTTGGTATTGTGAAAGTTCTTCAATCAACCCATTTAATTTCTGTTTCTCATTTGTTCTTCCACTAACCAAACGATATAATTCAACCATCTTGCTCTCTAACACATAGTTCCTTGTATTCCTAACATGAAACACTCTGTAAAGAATGTCATCCACCGTCCAATTAAAAGTATTCACCCCCTCCGATACATCCCTGACAATACCATATTTTTTCTCCAAAGCTACAATATCCGATGATTCAGGTTCCAAATCTGTCAATATAAAGTGTGAATGGGTGGAAATTACAAAGTGACAATTATGATAATACATAAATATCTTTTTCAACCATCCAATGTAACTAATTTGCCAATTAGGATGAGCACTATTCTCGGGCTCATCAATAAGCACCAAACTATTCGGTTCAATGTCGCTCATAATGCCTACCATCTGACACAACAAACTCGATTCACCAGAACTGCTTTGGTCAAACGTATATTCATCATCTCTCTTATAAACCTTCAATGTAGGATATGAAAGCAAATCTAACGAAGTTAATACTTTCAAACCCTCCCTATCCTCTCTCACTCTTGGATCGTCTTCCAACAATTCATATTTCAACAACTGTCTTCCACTTCCATATCCCCTTAGAGCTAATCTGCTTAACAAACTCGCTGCTTCGTCCAATTTCCAATGCTCCTTTCCTTTGATTGTTTTGAAGTTTTTCGTGCCCCAAATATCAGTTTCTCTTTTAAAAAGTCCTTTTTGGTGTTCAAAGATATAAATAAGTTCGCTCGATGTCATCCCCTCTTTCACAAACACATCTTTGTATCTCAAATTATACGACAACTCCAACCTTGGTTGCAACTGCAAATCCTGCAACAACTTCCTCAATTCAATCCGAAAACCATATTTCTCGTCCAAACTGCTCAACAAACCATCCACTGTTTTCCTAACCATTGTCCGAGTTCCTGTACTACTTGGGCTATTTTCGTTTCTTAGCCCTTTGTAACGGTACATATCCGTACTTTTTGCAATATACTTGTCGTTTATTGTAGTGGACGATGCAATTACCCTTTTTGGAAGCGACATCTGATGAGCATCGGTTTCTTTTCCTTCACATACAAACACAAAGTTTGTAAAATGTCGCTGACCATGGCTGACAGGGTTAATATCCCTAAAGTTTGCGAATTCATAACTTTGCCAATAAGAGGAGTAGTTGAGTTTGAAATAATAACGAGGTGCTGTGATTTCTTTTTTTTGTTTCAACGCTTCCAAACAACAGAAAATCTCCGCCAAGACTCTCAAAAGATAACTTTTGCCAATACCATTAGCACCGATAACTACCGATGTGTAAACACCTTGTTCCAAATAGTATTGATGACAAAATTCCAAATGGATATTGCCAAGAATAGGATGATCCACCAATGTTAGTGAATGCAAACGGAACATAGCGTCTAATCTTTCTCTGATTTCTCCCATAACTGTAAAATATCAAACATAACCATTTCTTATACCCTCAGATAGTCTGGCTGTGTATCATTCCAGGCTATCAGTGTCAATGCAAAACTGTTCATCATCTCATTCACTTCCTCAAGTGTATCCACGGGGCACTCTAAACCGGTGGGCCTATAGTTAGCTTTCGCGTGAACAATACTATTCCTTGTAGAATACAATATGTTTGCCACTTGTTTCTTTAAACTCATCTCCTGGTCTGGGTTTAGAGCTATTGTGCGTATATCAGCCGTTTCGGCCAAATGTAGATTGTCTTTCACTTGCTTTTGCAGCGAAAACGGCAGAAGATGAAAATAGGGCTTTACATCAATACAAGTCTGTATCACTGACTGCGTCAGAAAGTCGTCCTTTTGGTCATCCCTATACTGACTCGCAATGCTTAACATTGTATCCATGTAATGATAATCCCTTGGCACGTTATCAGCTGCATTAAGATGGTCGTTAAGACTTGCAATAGCATTTTTCTTTGCTACGGCTGGAGACACATATTCAATTATCTTGTAATAGTGTAAAAATGCTATTTCCGAGTTCATTATCTCTTTGGCCTGCCTGTACAGGGTCAATATAGCCGATGCCTTAAACAAGCTATTCACTTCAATCGTTGCCTCTGTTGGGGGAACATCCATCGATTCATACTCTTCATCAATTTGTTCCGCCTCTGCGTGCACATCGATAAAGGAAGACACATACACCGCCACACCCAACTTACGGGTCAAGTCGTATAACACCCTTTCTATCAGTTGATTCTCCTCGTCTACAGACAACTTATTGTTATCAGAATACTTTATTTCCAACGCCAAATAGCTGCTACAGGGAAAGATAAGATAATTGTCATCATAATTACCCTCTTTAGAATTCCAAAGACCGACCAATAAAGGGTTGTCAACAACCTTTACCTGATAGTTAACTCCGTTGTAAACATATTGTGTGAGTCGTTTCTCAATATATTCTGAACCTCGCCTAGATGTATCAATAATGGTTTGACGGATATGCTTAGTTCTGACTGTCGAATTATCAACTTTTTTGAATGAGCTTATATCAGACATATAATCCAGAAATTGCTCTTGACTATAACTGGTATCGCAATCATCGGGCATGTTTACATAGATATTTTCCGTGCCGTCTTGATCTAGGTTGTATGATACAGCGACATTATAATGCTTTTCAAGTATGTCAGAATACTTCTGGATTAGTTCTGTTATATCTTTCTTATTGTCCATTTTATATGTCTATTTAATGATGGTTCTTTTTAGATGGCTCCTTTTAATTTCCAATGTGGCCAAAACAAGTACCTGCAAAACACCCAAACGGCCTTCAGACAATTCATACTTTCCACTCTAAACTTTCAATTATCCTCTGGCGCGTTCCGAAGGTCGTAGGTTATGCGCAGTCGGGGTGATGCTTTGGCTTGGGCGGAGAGGTTATCTAATAGAGCTTTATCGATTATCATAGATTATTGTTTTCTTCATTCCTTAAAACTCTTCTCCAAGAAATCCTGTGCTTCGTGCATCCCGCCGTCGCTGGCTTTGCGCATCAGCAACTTGGCGTAGGTTTGGTCTTGCTGCACGCCATTCCCGGTGTAGTACAAAATGCCCAAGCGGAATTGCGCATTCGAGATGTTTTTGTCGGCGGCTGGCTGATAGTATTCAATGGCCTTTTTGAGGTCTTTCTCCACCCCGATACCAAAATAATAGCAGTCGCCCATCTGCGACATGGCGAAGGCATTGCCCGCCTCAGCCGCATCGGTCCACCATTTGACGGCCGTCTTTTCGTCTTTCTTCACGCCCATCCCGTAGAAATAGCAGTTGCCAAGGTTGAGCATCGCTTGACCATCGCCACCTTTCGCGCCTTTGCGATACCATTCGAGGGCTTTGTTGGCATTGGCGGCCACACCCGTACCCATACGGTAGAGGTTGCCGAGCGAGTTGCATGCTGCGGCATAATCCTGTTCCGCCGACTTCGAATACCACGAAAAGGCTTGTTTGGGGTTTTGCTCCACGCCCCAGCCGTTTTCGTAGCAAAGCCCGTAAAGGTATTCGTATTCGGCTTTGCCTTCCTTGGCTTGCGCGACGATGGTGTCGAGATGCTCGATGACTTGGTCTTGGAACGACTTGCGCCCACCCATCAGCTGACTGAAATCCAAGGGCTGGCCTTCCTCCAAGCTCAGCACTGGGCCGTTTGAGCTGCCCAAGGAAGAGGGATCAATGCCATCCTTTTCCGGAACTTGGATTTGTTGCATAGGCGCAACCGGCACGCCTTGGGGTACCGACACCTCTTTCTTCTCTGGTTGTTCTTGCTTTTTGTCGTCTTTCTGTCCGCAGGCAGCCAGCATCAATGCTGTGGCGAATAACAAAAGGAATTTCTTCATTTGATGCGTGTTTTCTGGCTGCAAAAGTACACTTTTTTTCTCACGCAGAAAGCGCAGAAATATTTGAAGCCTGACAGATGGTTGTTTCTCACGCAGAATACGCAGAATTATGGGAAGCCTGACGGATGGTTGTTTCTCACGCAGAATACGCAGAATTATGGGAAACCTGCCAGACACTGGCTTTATTTCGCTTTGCGATTCTGCGGATTCTGCGTGAAAATAATACGGATTTCACGTGAAACAATTACTTTATCGAGAACCTCACACCCAAATATGCACGCACCCCGGAAAGCGGTCCCCAAACCATCGAAGCATCGAAATCTTCACTCATAGGATTTTCAGCTGAAATGATGGGATATTTCTGCGTGTAGTTGGTCAAGTTCTCGCCTCCTATGTAGATTTCCCAACACTTACCCAACTTCTTCATAACCTGAGCGTTCATAATGACATAGAAAGGAGAACGCCTAATATCTTGTCCGTGGGCCACGGCGGTGGCGTTGCCGCTCAAATCAGGGACGCGGCTGTCGCCATTGAACTGTGTCGTGAAGTCGATTTGCCAAGTGCCAGGCGCGTACGACATCGTGACCAAACCCTTGTAACGGTTCACGAAAGGCTTCTCTCTCAAAGTGTCGTTGATGGTCATTTTCACATCGTTGTAGCGGAAAGCCAAAGTCAGGTCGAAGTCCTTGAAAATCTCGCAATTGGCCTCAATTTGGGCACTGTTGGAATAGGATTTCCCGTCGAGGTTGTAAATACGGACTTGGTGCGCATCGGCATCGCGGTCGAGGACGATTTGGTTGACGAAATCGGTGCGGTAGAAATCGGCCTGAAGGATAAGATCGCGCCAGCCAAAGGTGATGCTTTTGGTCAGGTTGATGCCATAGTTCCAAGCGTCTTCCATCTTCGGCGTGTTTTTGAAGACAATGCGACGAGCCGAAGCCAACATCGTGGAGTTTTCGGCCAACACATTGGGTGAACGGTAGCCTTTGCCCGCCGATACCCTTATTGCAAAGTCATCGTGGGTCTTGAAGCGTATATGCAGGCGCGGCGTGTAGAGCATCTTTTTGTAATAGGTGTTGTAGTCGGCGCGGAAGCCTGCAATCACGCTCCAATGGTGGTCGTCGTTGAAGACATACTCGGCAAACACTCCGGGAACTTGCTCAACACGCAGGAAAGAGCTGTCTTTCAAGTGTTCATCGTATTTGTCGTAAGTATAACTGGCACCCACGGAATAGGTGTGATGGTCGTTGACGATGTAGGAGTCAAACAATAAATTGGCATAATAGGAAAGTTGGTTGGCGTTGTAGTCGGTGAGGCCGTAATACGAGTTCATTTTGTGGTAAGTCACTTGCTGTTGCAGACCGAGGCTGGTGTCTTTGCGGTCAAAGTGGTAGCCGCCTTTGGCAAAAGCCTCGTAACGCTCGGTGTTGATGCTGATGCCGTACAGGTTGTAGCCTTCTTCCAAACGGTGCTTCGGGTCGAAGTCCATTTGTCCGCCAAGGCGGGTTTCCTTCAAGGCTTTTATGCCCAACTTGCATCCGAAATGCCCAATATGGGGATGGTTATAGCGCAGAAACACATTGTATTGTGTGGTCATCGGGTCGTCCAAGAAGGTGTCGCCATTATCGTCCATCTTCATAAAATTGTGGCTCACGTGGCCGAAAAGCATAATGCCGTCGTTTTTCCCCACCTTGACGCGACCGTTGAAGTTGAAATCCGTCATCAACATTGAGTTGGCATAAAGGTTGAAAAACACTTTCTCGCTCTTGTTGGGCAAGGGTTCCTTGTAATCCACGTTGATTTGTCCCGTGATGGACTCGTAACCATTTCTGACAGAGGATGTTCCCTTGGAAACCTGAATGCCGTTCATCCAAGTGCCAGGCACATAGTTCAGGCCGAAAGTGGACGCCAAACCACGGAAATTGGGGATGATTTCGGTCATCATTTGGGTGTAGATACCACTCAATCCGAGCAGTTGGATTTGCTTGGCGCCTGTGACGGCATCGCTGTAGTTCACATCCACCGAAGCATTGTTCTCGAAACTGCCCGCAAGGGTGCAACAAGCAGCGCGTTTGAGGCTTTCCGAAGTGATGTTTTGCACGGCCATCGGCGTGATGGGATTGATGTAGGAAGCCTTCTCGCGCGCCTTGATTTCCACTTCGTTGAGTATGTGTGCGGAATTGAAAATGTGGTCGTAATGTGCGGGTTCCGCCATGTGGTGGATGGTGTCGTTCTCGTAGCTGATGCAACTGAACACGAGGCATCCGATGCGCTCGTGCAGCGGGATTTTGTAATGTCCGTGGGCATCGGTCACAACGCCCTCGTTGACGATTTTCCAATACACGTTCACGCCCGGCAGCGGGGTTTTCTCGCCGTTTTCGTTCTGCTCATAAACCGTGCCCTCAATGAAGCCTTGGGCAAAGGCGGTGGTGGCAAAGGCCATTAATAATATGGTGATAAGGGTTATTTTGTTGGTTTTCATAATTCTATAATTCAAGATTTAAACTGGGTTTGTAGGGCTGTCACACCGTGGCAGTCGCAAAATGCAATGATGCACCTCTGTTTTGCCGGATTTGTAATCCGGAAATGTTGAGATGGGGATTTGAAATCCCCTTTTCGATGCAGGCGAATCGCAAATCCGCCAGAACGAAGAATTAGGAAACCAAAGGATTGAGTCGCAAGGAAGAGAAAAACACCAACCTGTCCCTTGAGGACTGGAAAGGCGGAATTTTTCGCACCGTGAAATGCAGCAACGCCAGTTTTGCCTTCGGCATCAGGTCATGAAGGCCGAGATTGACCAAAACATTAGGCTGAAATTGCACGTTCAAGTGCTTTTCGATTGAAAAAACATAGTTGCTCGCGAACTGGATTTTGCTCTCGAAATCCTCGCAACAGCACTTTGCATCGAACTGGATTTCATGCGGTTGTGCAAAACTGGCTTCGTGTTCGTGCTCATGCCCAATGCAATGCAGGCACGATTCCGCCGCCTCGCCGAAGTTCCCCGAAAGGCGATGCTCCGCCGTGCAATAGTGGTATTTTACGTCCCAACCTATGGAAACGAAAAGCACCACAAGAGCCATCAAAAAAGAGCCGAATTGAAGCAGGCGTTTTTTCATGGGCGCAAAAATACAAAAATAATCAAGATTTGGGCAGAAGGAATGACACTTTTATCCAACTTGACCAAGTATCGTTTCAGGCGAAGTTCCCATCAGGGTGATGGCGGAAAGTTTGCGTCCCATGTCTTTGAGCGAGTGGCCACAATGGTACAAGGAATCGTCAATAATCAACCAACGGTCGTGCGAGGGCTTTGACCACAAGTGCGTTGCTATCGCTTCGACTTTCGAAGAGTCATTATGTGCATCTCTGATGGCAGACAAATCCCTGCCTGAATAGATGTCGGCAGAAACGCCCTTGTTGCGTACATCGAGCATCTCGAAAGTCGCGGCATCAACGTATGCGTCAATGACCACAACCCTATGTCGTGCGCTTTTGATGAGTTTTTCGAGCAATACACGAGCCTCGAAAAACTCCCCATCAAAAAACACCTGCTCCACTGGCGGAATATTGGTGCGGACAAAAAAGTCGATTTTTTCTTGATGCTTTTGCAGAATGCTTTCATGTTGGGCAAGCCGTCTGTCAATTCGTTCTTCCATCGCTATCAGCCGTTGATTCACGGCATAACCTTTCAACATATACTCTTTCAACACGCTGGTAGCCCAACGGCGAAATTGCGTGGCATTAGAACTATTGACACGATAACCGACAGAGATAATCATGTCAAGATTGTAGAAATCAATTTGCCGATTCACTTGCCGATGGCCTTCTTTTCGAACTACTCTAATTTTTTGAGTAGTTGATTCAGGTTCGAGCTCGTGGGTTTTATAGACACTCTGGATGTGGTATGTTATGTTGTTCTCTTTTACGTCAAACAAAATGGCCATTTGCTGTTGGGTTAGCCAAACCGTTTCATGCTCCAACTTGACTTCCAAGGAAATTTGGTCGTCGGACTGATAAAGCACTATCTCCCCTTTGTTCGTAGGAGCGGGCAAAAGAACGGAACTATCACTTTGATTCATAAGTATTGTCGATTATGGCGCAAAAGTAATCAAATATTCCGTATCTTCGCCGCTGAAACAGGAACAAAACCAACGACTATGGCAGACGGATATTTGGAAAAACGCTATGAGGAAATCTTCGGCAAAGGTGCCAAAAAGACCGTGGTAAAACACACCTCAATAGAATCATTAATGGAAAAAAACCGCAGCTATCGCGGTTATAATCAGGAATTTGTGGTGAAGCGTGATATGCTGGAGCGCATCGTGGCGGTGAACGCCAAAATCGCCTCGGCGAAAAACCAGCAGGTGCTTCGCTTCAAATTGGTGACCAAAGAAACGGGCGCGGAAATCATCACCCAAAACATGAAACTCGGCGGCTTGTTGCCTGAATTGCACCTCCCATTCCACGGCACGGAACCCGAGGCTTTCATCATCATTTGCAGCACCGTTCCCGAAAACAAGTTCGTGGACATCGACCTTGGCATTGCGGCCCAAAGCATGTTGCTGAAAGCCACCGAAATGGGCTTGAATGGCATCATGATTGGAGCCTTCAACAAAGCCAAAATCACCGAGGCTTTCAATTTGCCCTACGAACCGCTCCTAATTTTAGCCATTGGCAAGGGCAACGAGAAAATCAAGTTGCAGCCTGTGGATGCTGGCGAAAAACTGGCCTATTACCGCGATGCGGATGGGGTGCAGTTTGTGCCGAAAATCAGGTGGGAGCAGTTGATTATCGAATAAATTTCTCACGCGGAAATCGCAGAACCGTGGGAATTTTGCGCTTCGCGCTTCCCATAATTCTGCGATTTCTGTATGGAAAACACTATCTCCTTGTATAGGTGACGAATTTTATCCCCGTATCATCTGTAGCAGTATAGAAGTTGAGGACAATGGTCTTGCCGTCTTCACTGAGGATGAAGCCCTCGGGCGGCAGTTCGTCCATATAGGTGCCGTCGCCGTTTTTCGGGGTAATGGCTCCCGTCTTTTTGCCGTCAAAAGCATACTCGAAATCCATCGCGACATTCTCGAACTCAACAACAGGATCGGCGTTTTTCTTTTGCGAAACAAGTTTCTCGATTAATAAACCTTCGTTCTCGCTGTTGAACTGCAAAACGGAATGCCAAGTGTAGGTCACGCCGTCTTTGGTTCCCGTGCCCGTGCCTTCCCAAATGCTACCGACAAGACTGTTTTTGTTTCTCGTGCCATTCCCCAACTTGAAGTGGATGGGAATCTGATAACTCACACGAACAGGCTTGCCATCCTGCATTCCGGGCTTCCACTTCGGCATGGCACTGATAATACGGACGGCCTCCTCGTCGCAGCCGCCTCCAATGCCTCGAAGGACTTTCACATCACTGATGCTGCCGTCTTTCTCGACAACGAAACCCACGAATACCCTTCCTTCGATCTCCTTTTCTTTTGCCTTCTCCGGATAAACCACGTTTCTGCCCACATGATCAATCAAAGCATTCACACCGCCAGGAAACTCGGGCATTTGTTCACAAATCTGATAAACACCATTTTTGTCGGGTGTCATGTCAGGATTGCTTGCTTTCTCCTTTTTTTCGGATTTTGTCGGCTGACTATCATCCAATTTGAAGAAAACCGGCATCATGTAATTGACGCGAACGGGCTTCCCATCTTGCTTGCCAGGTTTCCATTTCGGCATCCCTTTGATGACGCGAGCGGCTTCTTCATCGCAACCGCCGCCGATGCCGCGCACAACTTTCACATTGGAAATGCTGCCGTCTTTCTCGACAACAAATCCCACAAACACTCGGCCTGAGATATTTTTATCCTTTGCTTCTTGGGGATATTTGATGTTTTCAGCCACATACTTCCTCATGGCTTTTTCACCCCCTGTATATTGAGGCATTTGTTCAACAATTTGATAGACAGTGTCTTCTTTGGAAGTGGCTACATCCAATAGCGTTTCGAAAAGGCTCCCAGAGATACTAAAAGGCTCAATGCTGTATGTTGACGTATCGCCTCTTCTTTCCGTTTCGGTGATGAAGAAATTGTTGCAAGGCGTGCCGTCAGCATTGTAGGAGGTGACGGTCAATTTTTTGCATGGCTCACCAGTCTCAGGTTGGAAACCATCCGAAGTCTCGAACTTGACGTATGAACCGTCATCGGAATAAATGACGGTGTCTTTCAATTGCATGGGAGCACCATCATCATCAAAGATTTCGAACCGGCCCATTTCTACCGTTATGGGTTTGTCAACGGCTCGGTTGTTGAGCTTTTTCGAAGCATCTTGAGCCGTCACTTTCGTGTTGGCAATCATCAGGATAGCCAGCACCGGCAATGTCGCCAAGAGCCTCCACCAGAGGCCCTTGGCCTTTTCGTTTCTTGTAATCATCTTGATTCGTTTTTTGGTAAGGATTAAACTGAAATTATTGCTCATTCCGCTGAAATCGACAGCCGTGCACTGCTGCAAAATCAGCATCATATAGTTCTTTTTGTCAACGCCAGTGGCCACCACATCGCGGTCGGCCTGGTATTCGTGAAGGCTCTGCAACTCCTTCTTATATAGATAGATGAAGGGATTGAACCATTGCAGAATCATCATCACCTCGGCGAAAAGGATGTCCCACGAATGGTGGTGACTGATGTGGCTCATCTCGTGCCGCATAATGTCGGAGTCCACGTTTTCGTTGGGGAAAAAAGCATAGCGGAAGAAGGAAAACGAGCCTTGGTCGCGGCCAGTGAACACCGCCGTGCAGCCGCTCATCTTGCGCTTTGGCGAGCGGATGATGAGCGCGACGAGTTTGCCCAACTTGAAGAGAAACAGCAGCGTCATCACGCCGACACCTATTATATAAATGCCGCCAACGACTTGCCACACGCTGAAACGCGAAGGCGTAGTAGTAGTCGTTACCGTCACTTCGGGCAACACGGGTTGGCCGTCAGGTGTGACAACCACTTCGCTCAGCATCATGCCGTTGAACATGTTTTGTTTCAAGGTCGCCATTTGCGGCAATTCCGTTCCCGAGAGCAAGCCGAGCAAAGGCATGGCCAAGGCAAGCAACATGCTCGTCAAGAGGAAGAAACGGTTGAAAAGCAAGCGATTGCTGTTGCGGAACAGCAGGTGATACACCACCCAAAGCGCCGCAACGGTGGCTGCAATGGGCAGCAGATGACCGATGATTAGTTCTTGTGCGTTCATGGTTTATTTCCTTTCTGAAGCGATGGCCTCGTCGATGGCTTTTCTCATTTCCTCCAGTTCCTCGACGCTGAAGTTCTCCTTTTTGGCAAAGGCCGAAACGAGGTCTAAGTACGAATTGTTGAAATAGCGTTCCACCACGCTGCCCAAATAGCGATGCGAATATTCTTCCTTGCTGATGGCCGGACAATAGCGATGGGCACGGCAGAATGTCTCGTGCTTCACGAAACCCTTGTTTTCGAGGATTTTGATGATGGAAAGCACGGTGTTGTAAGCTGGCTTGGGTTCGGGATAGGCCGCCATAATTTCATTGACGAAGCCTTGCCCAATGTTCCAGATGACCTGCATCACTTGTTCCTCTGCTTTGGTTAATTCTCTCATTTTTACGATGTTGTCATTCGTATTTGCTTTCTTTCTTGCCATTTTTTCCTCCGTTTTTTATTGATTTTACGCTGCAAATATAGATATTATTTTGAATATGAAACTATTTTTTTAGTCTTTTATTGTATTTTTAATGAAAAATTGGTCAAGTATCTGTTTTTCAACATAAATTGTTTCATTGATTATTTCTTATGATTTGTGATATTTTTATGGCAATTCGTGTTCATTAATAATTGATGTTCATCTTTTTGCTTGCTTTAATCAGTCGCATCTTTTCCTCGCCGGATAGGTTGAAATCGTTGTTGCGTGCATTAATCATCTCCATGTCAGGTTTTTCCAACAGTTCCCAAGGAAAGCGCTCGATTAGGTTATGCTCGCAGTCGAAGTCTTTCAGCGATTTCATCTTCGACAAGTCGGGCAGCTCCAGCAAATGGTTGAACCCGATCCCAAACCGTTCAATAGAGTCCATTTCAGTAATCCATTCAGGCAGGAAATGCAGCTCGTTGTGGTGGATGTAGAAATACTTCAGCCGTTTCAGGTTGCGCAAAGTGTCAGGAATCTCCCCGATTTGGTTGAACGACAGGAAAAGCTGCTCCAAATTACCCATATTTCCCACAAAATCAGGGATTTCCTTGATATTGTTCTTGTAAAAATCAAGATGTTTGGTATTCGTGAAGCCGTTCAGGACTTCGGGTATATTCCCAAAATCGTTATCATAGAAAATGAGGTTCTTGATTTGGGTCAGCTTGGCGAAAGAAGCCGGCAAGGAGCTTAGTTTGTTTTTGGATAAATTGAAATTAGTGCAGTGCAGTTGCCCGACATTGTCAGGTAGTTTTTCAAGGTTGTTGCCTGCCAAAAGGATGCTTTTCAACTTCGACACACGTCGAATATCACGTTTTTTTGGTTTCAATTGGTTGAAATTCAAGCTGATTTCCTCCAAACTGTCGAGTTCCATAATCCACTGAGGAATGTGCTTGATATTGTTGTTTTCAAGATTGAGTTCTTTCAAGTGTTTGCAACGGCGGATGCTTGCCGGGATGCGGTTCAGTTGGCAGTTTGTCAGGTTCAGGCGTTCGATGTGGTTGCCTTCGGGAAAGTCGATTTTGCGAAAACTGCAATTGTTGAGGGTTACGATTTCCAGACTGTCAGACGAAAACAAGGACTTGTCCACCCGATTCGCTTCGATACCAGAAAAAGTGACGAACCTCACCTTATTGTATTTGGATAGGTCAGGGACAGTATCCAAATAAGCAAAATCAAGATTGAGCATCCAAATAGAATCGGGGTTGCCATGCTCCAGCTTCTGTAAGTATGCCAGTTCTTTCGCACGGGCTCTTTCATACATTTCCCGCAACTCCTCCTCGCTGTAATAATCAAGATAAGAAGGTTTAGCGATTGGTTGGGTCGAGCAAGAGAAAAACGCACAACCCATCGCCAAGCAAATCAATAAATGCAATTTCGACTTCATTGTTGGATGATTTTACGCTGCAAATATAGATATTATTTTGAATATGAAACTATATATTTAGTTTTTTATTGTGTTTCTGATGAAAAAACTTATAATCAATTGGTTTCCAACACGAATTTGCAAGAATTATCAAAACATTTTCAAATTGATTATTTCTGATAATTCATATTTCAGTCATAGAAATTCGTGTTTTAAAAATCATTATTCAGATTTTTTATTTTTTTTCTTTCTGTTTTCCCAAAATGTTGTATTTTTGCAGCCGCAATTGAGAGGCCACTTTAGCTCAGTTGGTAGAGCAACGCATTCGTAATGCGTAGGTCGTTGGTTCGAGTCCGACATGTGGCTCAGCAAAAAAGAGTTCTTCGGAACTCTTTTGTTGTTTTACATCGGCTTGAACACAAACACCGGGTTTTCAAACGCCGTTGGCTGGAGATACATCAGCATATAAACAGGCCAATAGTCGACACGGCCTTGCACTTCATAATTGCCGTTTGAGAACACTATAGCCGAGCGAATGTCGTATTCCGCATTGGCCATCACATTGCTCAAAGCATTATGCCGCTTGTAATCCTTGCCCGACTTGATTTCGATAGGCAAAATCCGACCATCGTGTTCAACCACAAAATCCAATTCGCCTTGTTTCTTGCTATTGAAATAATAGAGCGTATATCCGTGAGCGTGAAGTTCTTGCGCCGCAAAATTCTCAAAAATCGCACCGAAATTAATGTTCGTCTCGCCAATGATGATTTGTTGCTGGAACTGCACAGAATACAGGTATGCCAATAGACCCACATCGTTGAGAAAGAGTTTGAACAGGCTGCGTTGTTCGTTGAGTTTCAAGGGCAAACGCGGCTCCTCAACATTGTAGGTAGGCAAAGCGACACCCGCATCGGCCAACCAAAGAAAACTGTTTTTGTAACGCTCAAACTTGGCTTTCTCATGCAGCGATTTCAAGATGAAACGCTTGTTTCTGGCGTTCAACTCCGAGGGTATCATATCAAATATATCCTTGATATAGAGGCGATTGTCGGGATCATATTTTGCGATGTCCTTGCGATACAAGTTGATGATGTTCTCTTGCTCTTGCCGTACCATTTGCAGATTGTTGGTTTCGATGTATTTCGTCACCACCGCCGGCAAACCGCCCACAACGAGATAAAGCCGCAACAATTCAAGCATTTTTTCGTGAACAACTTTGTCGACGGGTTGTTTGTTTTCAAAACATTTCTGAAGATGTCCCAACACCTCATCACTCATTCCAATGGCCTCCGAAAACTCCTCAAAATCAAGAGGATTCATTTCCTTTTCGGCCAAATACCCAACGGGAACACTGCGCAAATCGTTCAATTCAACGCCTAAAAGCGAACCACTCATCACATAGCGATAACTGCCCTCGTCGACAAGGAATTTGATGGAAGTGACAATTTCAGGACACTCTTGTACCTCGTCGAAAAAAACCAGCGTTTTGCGAGGAACCAATTGGGTTTCAGCAAGTGCCGACAGGCGGAGCAATGTCGCCTTGGCATCGTGTGGTTGTTCAAAAATCGATTTCAATTTCGGGTTTTCAATGAAATTCAGTTCCACAAAATGCTCGAAACACTCCTTGCCGACCTTACGGATTGCAAAGGTTTTCCCAACTTGACGCGCACCCGAAACCAAAAGTGCTTTCTTGTCATTTTCAAAGAATGAACGTAAATAACTGTATATCTTTCTATTAAGCATAATAAATGACTTTTTCCAACCTGTTTTTGCTACTTTTATGCCACTTTTCCAACCCTTTTTAAGGCGGTTTCTGCCACTTTTCCAACTTTCACGCTGCAATAATAGGAAGAAATCCTGAATGGAAAGGCCGAATTGCGGAAAAAAATGTACTTTTGCAAGTTATTTTAAAATGGATATGTCTGCTCCAAACAAATTGATAGAAAAAATCGAAGGCTTCACGCGGAAGTATTATCTCAACCGATTGATACAAGGCGTGTTGGTGGGTGCTGTGCTGTGGATTGTTTTCTATCTGCTTATCAATGGGTTAGAGTATTTCTCGTGGTTCCCGCCCAAAGGCCGTTTCGTGCTGTTGCTGTTCTTGTTGGCGGGCAGCGTCTTCGTTTTGGCGTACCATTTCCTCATTCCTCTCGTTAATCTCATCCGTTTCCGGAAGAAAATGTCGGTGGAACAAGCCTCGGTGCTGATTGGAAAGTTTTTCCCTGAAATCAAGGACAAACTACTGAATACCATTCAGTTGAGCAACCAAATGGAGGCTTCTAAAGTCGGCCCTTCGACAGGCTCAGGTACCGAGAACGACCTGTTAGCCGCAACCATTGAACAACGTAGCGCACGCCTCTCCCCTATCCGCTTCACTGATGCCGTCGACTTGCGCGGCAACTTGAAGTATTTAGGCATATTTTTCGGGACACTCCTTATATTAATAGCATTGATGGTGTTTTTGCCCTCGTTTGCGGTGCAGCCCACGCAGCGTATCGTCAACTACGAGCAGCATTTTGAGAAACCTCTCCCCTATCAGGTTGAAATTGAGCAAGATGAGATAGAAACCACGCAAGGCAAGGAAGTGAAATTCAACATTCGCGTCACGGGCGACCGCATCCCTGAAGCCTTTTATGTGAAGAGCGAATTAGGGCAGCAACTGATGTCCAAAGGCTCAGCCAATGATTTCAGTTACACCTTCAAAAATCTTTTCAACGACCTGACTTTCAATGTGATTGGCGGAGAATACACCAGTCGCCCGCTGCATATCACGGTTCACCCTAACCCTACCCTACTCTCCTATCGCTGCGAAGTGCGTTATCCAACCTACATCCACAGAAACAATGAAACTATGGACGCCAAAACGAGGCTCATCGTCCCGCAAGGCACCACTTTGAATTTCAGTTTCACCACCCGCGACACCGAGCGTATGACCGTCACACGCGATTCGCTACAAACAGACTTGACTGCAAAGGATGATGTCTTTGAATACCAGTTCGTTGCATCACAATCCATCAAGTTTGAGGTGCAAGTGCAGAACGCTTGGAACAATACCTTGGAACCCCTACCCTTCTCCGTCGATGTGCTTCCCGATGCCTATCCCGACATCCGAGTGGAATCATTTGATGAGCAACTTTCCACCGATGTTTATTTTTCAGGCCTTGTTACTGATGACTATGGTTTCAGCAAATTGACTTTCAACTGTTTGGTGAAAGAACCCATCGAAAAGAAAATCGTCAAACCCGTTGCTTTAGACCTCAAACAAACCCGAACTTCGTTTTTCTACAGTTTCAATATGGACAGCCTCGGCATTATGCCCGGTCAGAATATGGAGGTTTATTTTGAAGTTTGGGACAATGACGGTTTTCACGGCCCGAAATCGAAGCGTTCGGAGACTTTCACTTATTACAAACCTTCGGAATCGGCTTTGGACAGCATCGCCAACGAGCAATCGGAGGACATTATGGAAAGGCTTCAAGAGAAGTCGCAAGCGGCTGACAAACTGCAAGATGAAATTGAGAAAATGCTGCAAGACCTCATCCAGAAGAAGGATTTGGACTGGTCGGACAAAGAGAAGATGAAAGACTTGTTGGAAAAGCAGCAGCAGATTCAGGATGAATGGAATAAGTTACAAGAGGAGCAAGAAAAGTTGGCCGATTTTATGAAGGAACACGAAATCGCCAACGAAGACCTCATCAAAAAGCAGGAGCAAATCAACAAACTTTTCGAAGAGGTGATTCCAGAGGAATTGCGCAAAATGATGGAGCAAATCGACAAACTCCTTGAGGATATGCCGCGTGAGCAAATGCAGCAGATGATGCAAGACATCAAGAAAAACAACCAGTCGATGCAGGAATTGCTCGACCGAAATCTGGCTTTGCTGGAGCAATTGAAAATGGAAAAAGACCTCAACGATTTAGCCAACAAATTGGAGAAATTAGGGGAGGAGTTGCAGAAGCAAGAGCCTGAAAACCAGAACAAAGAAGCAGGGGAGGAGAGCGAACAAAAATCTGCCGAGGAAGCCAAGGAGGAATTCGACAAGATGATGGACGAACTCGACCAACTGTTGGAGAAAAACCAAGAGCTGCAAGACCCGTTCAACATGGAAAAAGACGAGGAAATGGAAGAAAGCATCAACCAAGACCTCAACGATGCCATGCAACAAGAACAATCGGGTGAGCAGCAGAAGTCGCAAAACAAGAAGCAAGACGCTGGCCAAAAAATGCAGCAAATGGCCCAAAACATGATGTCGATGATGCAAATGGGCGGTATGCAACAGATGGCCGAAGATGCCCATTTGATGCGCATTTTGCTTGAAAACGTGGTGCATGCCTCGCACGAACAAGAAGCCTTGATGACCGAAATTGGGACTTTGCGCACCGACGACCCATCGCTGACCGACAAAATCATCCATCAGAAAGAAGTGGCTGACAATTTCAATATGGTTCGCGACTCGTTGCGCAGTATGGCCATGCGCCAGCCGATGATCATGAATTTTGTCTTCGACGAACTGCACACCATCGAAAACCAAACGGGAAACGCGATGAAACACCTCAACGACCTGAAGCTCTCACAAGCCGTGCGCCACCAGCAAACCGCCATGATGTCGATGAACAACCTTGCACTGATGCTGGCAGAGTCGTTGGAGAATATGGAAAACAGTTTGGAGTCGATGGGAATGCCTATGCAAAGTTGCCAGTCGAAACCCGGAAAGCAAGGCCAGCAAAGCATGAAGAACATGCAGCAATTGCAACAGCAACTGAGCGAACAACTGAAAAAGATGCAACAGCAGATGGAGCAGGGGCAAAAGACACCTAACTCCACAAGCGAGGAATTTGCCCGTATGGCCGCCGAGCAGGAAATGTTGCGACAAGGGATGCAACAGATGCTGAACGACATGAAGGAAAACGGACAAATCGGCGACGACGGGATGAACGAAATCATCAAAGACATGGAGAAGTTGGAGGAAGAGTTGGTGAACAAGAAAATCAATCGGCAGATGGTGGAACTGAGCCGCAAAATCGAGTCAAGAATGCTCGAATCGCAGAAAGCGCAAGAGAAACGCGAACAAGAGGAAAAGCGCAAATCGAATGAATTCAAGGGCAACCATTTTGACCGCAATATCGACGAAATCCTTTACAACGAAACCCTGAAAAAGAACCAAGAGTTTTTGCGCACCAACCCAATTGAGTTCGCACCTTATTACAAGGACAAAATCAACGAGTATTACTTGAAGAAAAACACGTATTGAGATGATCAGATTCAACACACTGGATGTGGAGTTGCCGCCAATCGACCAGCAAAAGACCAAGGCTTGGATAATCCAAGTGGCCGACCGTCACAACAAGACGATAGGGGAGTTGTATTACTATTTTTGCAGCGACGAAAGGCTGTTGGAGATCAATCGTGAGCGCCTCGGCCACGACTTCTACACCGACATCGTGACCTTCCCATTGACCGATTGCGAAACCGTTCTTTCAAGCGAATTTTGTATCAGCATCGACCGCATCAAGGAAAATGCAGAGACCTTCAAGAGAAGCTATGAAAGCGAGTTGCACCGCGTCATCATCCATGGCGTGCTGCATCTTATCGGCTACGACGACCACAGCGAAGAAGACGAGAAAACGATGCGTGAACAAGAGGAAGAAGCGTTGAAAGCATTATTTAGTTAAAAGTATATCAAACTGTTACCATAATTGTTTCCCGTGAAACACCGACAAAAGAATGTATTTTGAACCGTATGATATTATTGTAGTGGGAGCCGGTCACGCAGGCTGCGAAGCGGCGGCGGCGGCGGCCAATATGGGCAGTAAAGTCTTGTTGGTTACAATGGACTTGCGCCTGATGGCTTCCATGTCGTGCAATCCGGCTATGGGCGGCATCGCCAAGGGGCAAATCGTGCGCGAAATCGACGCGATGGGAGGTTATTCGGGCATCGTCAGCGACCGCACCATGATCCAATTCAGGATGCTGAACAAGTCGAAAGGACCAGCCATGTGGAGCCCGCGTTGCCAAAGCGACAAGATGATGTTTTCCGCCGAATGGCGCAATATGTTGGAGAAAACGCCCAACGTTGACTTCTGGCAAGACACCGCCACGGGATTGTTGGTTGTCGGCGACCAAATAAAAGGCGTGACCACAGCGATGGGCGGCACTATCGAAAGCAAGGCCGTCATCCTCACCAACGGCACATTCTTGAACGGACTTATCCACATCGGCGAGCAGCATTTTTCGGGAGGAAGAATGGGCGAAGTGGCAAGCCACGGCATCAGCGAACAACTGAAAGACCTCGGCTTTGAAGTGAAACGATTGAAGACCGGAACACCCGTCCGCATCGATGGCAGAACCATCGATTTCAGCAAGCTCATCGAACAAAAAGGCGATGACGAGGTGGTCGGTTTTTCCTATACCGAACCTTTCAGGATCCAAAAGCAAAGGAGTTGCTGGATTGCGCATACCTCATTGAAAGTACACGAAACGCTCCGAAAAGGATTCAAATATTCGCCTATGTTCAACGGCAGAATACAAGGTGTGGGGCCAAGGTATTGCCCCAGCATCGAGGACAAAATCGAGCGTTTTTCGGGCAAGGACAGTCACCAACTTTTTGTGGAGCCCGAAGGCTGGACGACAGAAGAATATTACCTCAACGGCTTCAGTTCGTCATTGCCCGACTACATCCAATACGAGGCGTTGAGGCAAATCGAAGGTTTCGAGAACGCCAAGATATTCCGTCCTGGCTATGCCATTGAATACGACTATTTCCCACCTGAGCAGCTACACCATTCCTTGGAAACAAGACTTATCCATGGTCTCTATTTTGCCGGACAAATCAACGGGACGACGGGTTACGAGGAAGCCGCCTGCCAAGGTATGATGGCAGGAATCAATGCAAGTTTGGCACTGAGAGACGACAAGCCCTTGGTGTTGACAAGATATGAAGCCTACATCGGCGTGCTTATCGACGACCTCATCACAAAAGGCGTGGACGAACCTTACAGAATGTTCACCAGCAGGGCTGAGCACCGCATTCTGCTCAGGCAAGACAATGCCGATGCAAGACTGACCGAGATGTCGCATCGGTTGGGATTGGCAAAGGATGATCGTTACCAAAGGTATCAGCAAAAACGCCAAAAGGTTGAAGATGTAAAGAAGTTTTTGGAGGAGAACTACGTTTATCCCGACCAAATCAACGGGCTTCTGGAGCAAAAGGAAAGCACGAAAATCGAACAAAAAACGAAAATGTCGTACTTATTGTTGCGACCCCAAATCAGTTTGGCGGAAATGATTGACGCATTGCCAACATTGGAGCAATTCAAAAATCAAGACAGATTCGGAAAGGAATGCCTTGAGGAAGCGGAAATCCAAATCAAATATGACAGCTACATCCAAAAGGAGGACGAACTCGCCGACAAACTCAGGCGTCTGGAAAACGTGAAACTACCGAAAGACTTCGATTTTCACAGCATACAATCACTGTCATACGAATCGAGGGAAAAACTAAACAAATACCATCCTGAAACCTTGGGGCAAGCCTCAAGAATCAGTGGGATCTCGCCAGCTGACATCAACGTGTTAGCCATATTTTTAGGAAGATAACAGAATTGTTTCACATGAAACACCGAAAAAAATGAACAACAAATGTCCTTGGTGCGGTTCAGAAAAAGCACAACCTAATCTTCAGCTGAAAGACGAATTCCTGACCAAAGAAGATTTCCGAATTTTCGAATGCATGGATTGCGGCTTGCTCTACACAGAGCCACGCCCGAGCAAAGAAAAAATCGGGGATTACTACAAATCGGAAGAATATTACAGCCATCAAGAAAACAAGTCGGGATTCATACCGAAACTGTACGAAATGGTGAAATCCATCAACCTCAAGAACAAATACAATATGGCAACAGCAGGAAAAACGGAAGGAAAACTGTTGGACATTGGCTGTGGGGTGGGAGATTTCATCCATACCGTCGAACAAAAAGGATGGCAATGCATAGGTGTGGAGCCTTCGGAAGATGCGAAAAAAATAGCCAAGACAAGAATCAAGGCCAAAATCATCAAGAGCGAGGAGCTTGAACAACTGCCAAACGAGAGCTTCGATGTGATTACGATGTGGCACGTTTTGGAACATATCGATGACTTGAAATGGCAAGTCGGACAATTGCAACGGCTGAGCAAAAAGAACGGACGAGTTGTGATTGCAGTTCCCAACTACAAATCATACGACGGACAATACTACAAGGAACTTTGGGCAGCATACGACGTGCCAAGGCATTTGAACCATTTCAACAAGGCCACCATCACCAAGATTTTCGCTTCGGCAGGACTGAAATTGAAACGCACCGAAAAGTTAGTTTGGGACGCCTATTACATCTCTTACATGAGCGAACAATACAAGCATCATTCCTTGGCACTACTTCGCGGAGCATTTAGAGGCTTGTTGTCGAATTGCAAGGCAAGACGCTCTGGAGAGTGGTCGAGTATGGTCTACATTTTCGAGAAAAAAGAGTAAATCGAAAATTTGGCCATTTTTAGGCGTTTTAAGGCATTTTTGTGACAAAACGAAGCAAGCATCAACCAAGGCAAAACAAACGCAACAGGTAAAACCTTTTTTAAACACCACAAAGTCAAGGATAAAACGCTGATTTGGGGAAAATTTGAGGAAAAATGAAAGACAAAAGGAAAAATCGGATAGGAATCACCCTAATTTGGACAGGTATGGCCTTGCTATTAGGGGCAGGTCTGATTTTCCGTTTTTCATTGAGCGAAACCTCGGTCAACCGACTCATCCAAAACAAAGTCCTGAAAATGGACCAAGAGATGCAGCAACACATCGACAAAGGCCTAAATCATCAGGAGCTGGAAAAAACGCACACGGGACTGTTTGTCTTCATGAACGACACCTTGGTATTTTGGAATCGCAACGACGTAAGCCCACGATTGATGAAGCGCAAGGTCATTACAGGGCAAGACACCATCTGCCATTTGCCCACAGGCGACTATTTCATCAAATCATACAAGAGCGGTTCGATGAAATACTTCATCTTCAAAACGCTCGCCATAACCCATCAGATTGAAAACCAGTATTTCGAAAACCGCTGTCTCGCGTTGCCAAGTTTCATCCAAGCAAAAATCGACTTCAACGCAGAAATCGACGGACAAGAAATCACCAATGCAGCCGGGAAAACACTCGGAAAATGCCAAATCGCCCAAAAACCAGAGCTTCGAAAGCCTTTCAATTATTGGTACGCTCCCATCGCTGCCATCATCATAATCGGGGTGGCATTGACGCTCAGCAAAAAACACGGCGGAAAAGAAAAAAAGAATCACACATTGCATATTCTCTATGGCTTGGCACTCATCATAATATTTTCTGTGACAGCGACTTATTTCTATCATAGGATTGAAACCAAACGCGAAAACGAGAATATGGTGAAAACCGCCGAAAGTCTCCTGAAGAAAAGGGACGAAGGCTTTGAAACCTCCTATAATGCATTCGCCGAAAAGGCCAAGGCCGACAGCAGCTTTTGCGAAATGATTTTCTCGGAGAGTAACGTGCTCGCCGATGTGATACTCGGATATTCAAAAGAACTGCTCTTCGACGAGACGATGAAAGGCTATGTCACCGCACTCACCGTTTGCGCCCCCGGCGAAGAAATCACCATCCAACCAGAGGGATACGTTGCCGACTGCGACAACTATTTCCTTGAAAAATTAGCCAATAACAAACAGAATAGGGTAGGGAAGGGACTATATTTCATTGATTATTACACACTTGACCCAAATTATTTAGGCAAAATCAGCGTTGTTTCATCCGACTCGACACAGCAAAAGACACTCTACTACGAATTTTACAAGCCCATCGCGCCCGAAGGATTCGGATTCCCACAGATGCTACAAGAGACAAACAGCCAAAAACCATACGACTATTCCGTGGCAAATTTCCGAGAGAACGTCTTGGTCTATAAATACGGCAAATACATCTATCCCAATTTCTTGAACAATCTGGAAACAAAGGATCGCGAATTCAGTTTTGGCCGACAATACAAGCACTATGCCATCAAAGAAGGCGACTCCGATGCATTGGTGGTCAGCACACGGCGAAAGAGCTTCTCGGAAATCACGGCACCATTTGCAGTGTTTTTCTTGGGACTCCTTATCCCTTACTTGCTGATTGTTTGGCTGATAAGCCCCAAACAGCACCACAAATGGAGAGACCGCACCTTACGCCAACGCCTGCAAAACATCATCCTCATCACTTTGGGAGTTTCGGCCTTCGCTGTCGTGCCGTTTTCGCTGTTTTATATGCACAACATTTACAACCAAAAAACCTCGGAAAAGCAATTCGAAACCACCAGAACCGTAGCCTACGAAATACAAAACGACTTGGACATCCCACAGCTGTTAAGGACGGCATCGAGAGACACTTGGACCGAAATCCTACAACACTACGCGGCCACATTCTTCACCGACTTGAACCTCTACAACCTCAACGGCAGGCTGATAGCCACAACACGTCCTGAAATATTCGAAATGAACCTGCAAGCGCCAATAATGAACGCTGAGGCATACCAATACATATATCGAAACAAGGCTCTGTATCACACCCAAAAAGAGTATTTGGGCAAAGGTGCATACGAGTCGGCCTACATCCCCATAAACGACACCAACGGCAACCCTTTAGCCTACCTGAACACCCCATATTTCTCAAGCGCAACCGACCTGCACAACGAGATTTTGAACTTCATCCTCACCTACCTCAACATCATCCTAATCCTTCTCGGAATCGCTTTAATCGTCGTGCTGCGGCTGACAAAACGCCTGACCGAACCTTTGTCGTTGATTCAGGCCAACATGCGCAAGGTGAAAATCGACCAAAAGAACGCGCCCATTGAGTGGAAACGCAACGACGAAATCGGGGCTTTGGTGAAGCAATACAACCAACTCATCGTGGAACTGGAGAAGAGCGCAGCAGAGCTGAAACGCACCACGACAGAAACGGCGTGGCGCGGTGTGGCGCGGCAAGTGGCGCACGAAATCAAGAACTCGCTCACTCCGATGCGCTTGAGCGTGCAGATGCTGCAACGCAACATCGAAAACGGCAAGGCAATGCCCGAACAGACACAACGCACAGCCAACACCTTGATTGAACAAATCGACGCCCTTTCTGACATCGCATCGTCGTTCTCGCGCTATGCCAAACTGCCCGAAAACCACCCTGCTCCATTGGATTTGGCCGAGTTGGTCGGCAATGTGGTGAACCTTTATGACAATGCGGAAAATATCGAATTTGCATACCATTACGACCAAACACAAAACCACACTTTCAACGGCGACAAGACCAACCTGAACAGTGCCGTCGGCAACCTTGTCAAAAACGCCGTGCAAGCCATTGGAAACAAGCCCGAAGGCAAGATTGAGATAGCGCTGCAATCCACTGAAACATCGTTCATTATCAGCGTGAAAGACAACGGAAAAGGCATCAAGGACGAGGACAAAGACCGCATTTTCCTGCCCAATTTCACCACCAAATCAGGTGGTTCGGGCGTGGGTCTTTCGCTTACCTACAACATCGTGCAGGCCGGCGGCGGGACGATTTCATTTGAAAGCCAAGAAAATGTCGGCACAAGATTCCAAATCGAATTGCCGAAACAAAACAAGCCTAACCCATGACAGGACCACAATTGCTTATCGTAGCCATCATCGCGGTACTCGTAATGGCTTTCCTTATCACGATGGTCGTGCTGAATAGTCAGGAGAAAAAGATGTTTTCCGCCAATTCGAGGTTGGTGAACAACCAGAACGCCCTGCTTGAACAAAACAAACGGCAGGAAAAAGACAAAACAGCGTTGAAAAAACGAATCAACGAATTGGAGGAAGAACTAAAGCAACAAGCAGGGGATGAAGTGGCACAACTGAAGGAGCAAACACGCGAGTATCGCGAGAACATCGAACAGACTGCCGACATGGGCGACGAAGAACTGATGATTTGGATTGACCAAAAAATGGATGAAACAAACCTTTACACCGATACCGACCTCACACTGAAGACATTAGCAAACGCCCTCGGATTGACACAACGGAGACTGAATGTTTTGTTCAAAAACCATCCAAAATATGCCAACTTGGGTGACTATCTCAACGAGAAGCGTGTTTTGCTGGCCTGTAGGCTGTTGCACGAGAAACCCAACTGGACCATCGAGGCCATTGGGACGGAGGCTGGGTTCGGCAGTCGCCGCACGTTCCAAATGGAGATGAAACGCAGGTTCGGCATCACGCCAATGCAATACCGAAAGGGAATGGAAAATGCTGTAAATCAAGAAAGGACAGATACTTCAGACTAACACTCGCCGCTGCATCCAAGCATAAACGACGATGACGGCAATAGTGGAAACTTCCATAACCCAATTGACCCAAACCGACTCCAAACCTATCAGGAACGAAACAACAGGCACAATGCTGGAAATGAGGATGTAAAGCGCCATCCAAACGCCCACCTGATGCAGCCTCCCTCTGTAACTGAAAGCAATGGCGCAGCCCAAAGGCAGATAAACCAGCATCAGCGAAACGGCCACGGGCAGGCCAACGCTATACATCAGGGTTGGAATCAATTCCGTCAAAAACCCAGCGAAATTCAACGCGATGACCACCCACCACCACGCCGTAAACGGACGATAAAGCGGCTTCATACCTCGCAACAGTCCAAAATACATCACCAAGGCCCCAAAGGTCTGTACGAAGCCTCGCACCCACGAGAGATGGGCATCATCCATCCAGTGCATCATCGGCGCATAGTTAATGGCGGCCTGCAAAAGGTAGCACACGAAAGCCGCCTCGATGAGCCAGCGGGGTAGACCGCTGTCCACGTGATTTACAAGAGATTGGTTTTCGATGCTTATCGCCTTTTCGATGTGATTTTGCTCCAGTTCCACGGCTGCAAAAGTACAATTTTATTGCGACAACAAACAAAAAACCATCATTTGTCATAAAACAATTTGCCCGACCTCCAAGTGATGAAGATCGGGCAAATTCGGTTATTTAAGACTTGTCACTGACTTCTGATCAGAAATCACAATCAGTTTTTATGACAAGGGTTTCGGGATTGTTCTGTGCCGATTGCAAGAATTTGATTTTGGTGCGTCTGCTAATGTCATCATATTTTTTGATTTCCTTACCGTCTTTGAAAATAGAAGCAACTGCACCATAGGCAAATTCATCGGGAAGATCAGCCTCGTTGTAAACGGGTTTGGCCTCAATTTTGGCTTTGAAAGGAGCTTTCGCTTCGAAAGCATCGCATTTCCAAGGCAGAGAAACACCTTTAACTTCAACCGAGTTGCCGTTTGCGCCAGTGTAAGTCACATCAAACTTAAAGCCTTCGAAAGTGGTTAACACCACACCTTCAGTTGTGGTTGTGTTGCCAAGGGCATAGGAAACCTCGAAAGTTTTGCTTGTTGGGTCACTGGGAGTGTTATCGTCTTTCTTGCAGCCCGTGAGCATCAAGCCACCGATAAGCAGGGTGGCGAGCAAAAATGTTACTTTTTTCATTTTGAAAATGTTATGGTTAATGATTATTCTACCTTCTCGCTAAGGCTAAAGTTCAGCATACCAGAGTCTTCCGCTACCAAAGCCAAGAAACGTTCTTTAGAAACGGCTTGGTAAGCGTCATTTCCTATGGCAACCAGTTTGCCATCGGCAGTGATACTCGGCGTACGGCCAAAAGTCACGAGGTCAGGAATACTGGCTTCGTTGTAAGTGGCTTTTCCTTCAACCTTGGCATTGAAAGGCAGGTTCACAGTGATTTCAGGAGAGGTCCAAGGCAAAGAGATGTCATTCACTGTCACCGAATTGCCGTCAGCACCTACATAGGTGATTGTGTACTTGAAGCAATCGGAAGCGGCAAAAACCCCTTGCTTGTTGGTGACTTCGTAAATCACTTTGGCGGTTGTAGGCGTGGGCGTAGGTGTTGGTGTTGGTTGTGGATCGTCCTTCTTGCAGCCCGTGAGCATCAAGCCACCGATAAGCAGGGTGGCGAGCAAAAATGTTACTTTTTTCATTTGATTTAAATTTAGTTAGTTGTTGTTAATTTATTGAAAATTAGGTATTTTAGAATTCATTTTACGGGAACGTTTCCCCAAGATTTTGTGCCGATGGTCTCAACGTTCACTAATTGGTCATTTTGCGTTTCCTGACGGCAGAACTTGACGACATAATAACTTGAATCATTCAAAGTCACGGTGATGTTCGACACCGACGACAAGAAGCCATTCCATTCGGTTTGTGCCTCTTCTTTTGTCAATTGCATAACATTGTTGAGTTTAGGACGCAGAATGTTTTCGAGTTCTGTGGTGTTGTTCCCTTGGCCATTGATGCGGAATGATGTGGAATAGGAGTAGTAATCTTTGCTCCCGGTTTTTGTGCAAGAGATGCACACGATAGCCACCAATGCGATGGCGATAAACATTACTTTTTTCATTTCATTGTTGAAATTTTGTTAAACATTGGGTTGATAAAACTGGCACAAAAATAACCAATTTGGCATTGCTAAAGACAGTCTTTTCTCAAAAAACGGCCAAAAACGAGGGATTTTTGCGCAAAATCGGGTTTTTTGCGCATTAATGCTTACCCGTTTCCATTCGATTTTCACATCGTCATACGGTCTGTGACCGAATTGCCAAAAGTTGATGGATGGTATTACAACAAAAACCTTTATTTTTGCGTTTCGGAAAAAACAAATGCGACCTATGGCAGAAAACAAATTAGGCTCCCTTGCGAAACAGACCGCCATTTACGGTTTGAGCAGCATCATCGGCAGGTTCTTGAACTACCTGCTTGTGCCGCTTTATACTTATAAAATCGCCGCCGAGTCGGGAGGTTATGGCATTGTCACGAACCTGTATGCCTACACTGCACTGCTCCTCGTCATCCTCACTTTTGGTATGGAAACCACCTTCTTCCGTTTCTCCAACAAGGAAGGCGTGAACCCCGACAAGGCCTTTTCCACTTCGGGATTGGCGGTGGGTTTGGTGAGTTTGGTTTTTGTCGTTTTGGTCAGCCTTTTCCTAAAGCCGATTTCCAACGCCTTGCATTACGCCAGCCATCCCGAATTTGTCGAGATTATGGCCGTCATCGTGGCCTTGGACGCATTTCAGGCCATATTGTTTGCCCGGCTGCGCTATGAAAACAAGGCCATAAAATTTGCCACGCTCAAACTGCTGTTCATCTTCCTCAACATCGGCCTGAACCTGTTTGTTTTCTTGGCCGCACCTGGGCTGAAAGAGAGCCATCCCGTGCTGATGGGCTGGTACGAAAACAGTTACCAAGTCGGCTACATCTTCATCGTGAACCTGATTTGCACTGGATTAATCACGCTCGGTTTCATTCCCGAAATCAAGAAGTTGCGCTTCGGCCTCGACCGCGACCTGCTCAAACAAATGCTGCGCTACACCTGGCCGCTGCTGCTTTTAGGCTTGGCCGGCATCCTCAACCAAGTGGCCGACAAGATTTGCTACCGCTTCATCGTGCCTGGCAAGGAAGGCGAGGTGCAACTCGGCATCTATGGTGCCTGTGTGAAAATCGCGATGATTATGGCGATGATCACGCAAGCCTTCCGCTACGCCTACGAGCCATTCGTCTTCGGCGGCAAACGCGACAAGGAAGACAAGCAAACCCAAGCCAAAGTGATGCAATATTTCATCATCTTTACCTTACTTGCTTTCCTCGCCGTGGTGATGTATATGCCCATCCTGAAACACATCATCAAGAGCGACTACTGGGAAGGCCTGCGCGTGGTGCCTATCGTGATGATGGCCGAAATCTTTATGGGCATCTATTTCAACCTCTCGTTTTGGTACAAACTCATCGACGAGACTTGGTGGGGCGCCATTTTCTCGGGCATCGGATGCGCGGTGCTGATTGCCATCAATTTCATTTTCGTGCCCAAATACGGCTATATGGCTTGCGCTTGGGGTGGTTTTGCGGGCTATGGCGTTTGTATGGTGCTGTCCTACTTCGTCGGGCAAAAAAAGGCCCCGATACCTTATAATATTAAGTCCGCCTTCATCTATTTTGCCCTCGCCGTGGCCTTGTATTTCGTGCAAAAGAGCATCCACATCGAGAGCATCGTCTGGACTTTGGTCGTCAATATGGGCTTGCTGCTCGTCTTTTTCGCCTTCATCTGCTGGATGGAGAAGGACTTGGTGAAGGGAGTGATAGGGTTCGTGAAAAGAAAAAAAGCATAAACTCGTCGGAAAAAATGTCGATTTTAGGCAAAAAGTCGTCAGGAAAAATGTAATTTTGCAGCGAAAAGTCGTCAGAAAAAATGCAATTTTTTATGTATAGGACTGTAATTCAAGACTTAATACGCTGGAAGCAAAACACAAACCGAAAACCGCTCATTCTGCAAGGAGCCCGACAGGTGGGAAAAACCTACATTTTGAAAGAATTCGGACGCACAGAATATGCCAAAACAGTACACATCAGTTTCGATCGCGACGAAAAAGCGCGGCAATTTTTCAACGAAGGCGGAAGCGCCGAAAAGCTAATCAGGTTGCTTTCGGCCCATTCCGAAATCGACATCACGCCCAACGACACTTTGATTATCCTCGATGAGATACAGGAATGTCCTGCGGCACTCGAAGCATTGAAGTATTTCTATGAGGAAACGCCTCAATATCATATTGTTGTGGCGGGTTCGCTGTTGGGAATTTCCTTGCACGGCAATGCTTCATTCCCTGTCGGCAAGGTGGATATGATGCGTTTGTTCCCAATGACTTACGAGGAGTTTCTTGCCGCCTTGGGACGGCAAAGCCTGTTGAAAGCCTTATACGAGCAAGATTGGGAGGTCGTCAACAATATGAATGAGGTTTATATCGACTTTTTACGGCAATATTACTATGTTGGCGGAATGCCGGAGGCTGTGTTGGCTTACGTCGAAGGTCACGGTCTTCGGGAAGTGAGGCAAATCCAGGAAAGGATTCTTTCGGCTTATCGTTACGATTTCTCGAAACACGCCCCTTCGCGCGAAGTGCCACGCATCAATATGGTGTGGGACAGCATCCCATCGCAGTTGGCCAAGGACAACAAAAAATTCATCTACGGCGCATTGAAGAAAGGTGCTCGTGCTACACAATTTGAAGAGGCCATCCAATGGCTCATCGACGCGGGATTGGTTTACAAGGTGAGCCGCGTGAGTGCCATCAAAATGCCGCTCAAGTTTTACGAGGATTTCTCCGCCTTCAAGTTGTTCCTTTTGGATGTCGGATTGATGGGTGCAATGGTCAATGCGCCGTCATCGATTGTGCTGATTGGCAACGACATTTTCAAGGAATACAAAGGTGCTTTCACGGAGTTGTTTGCTTATACTCAATTGGTTACGACAAACATTCCGACCTATTACCATTGTGTTGGCGAATCGACCATTGAAATTGATTTTGCTGTCCAAATCGGGGAGAAGGTCTATCCCGTTGAGGTGAAAGCCGAAACCAATTTGCAGTCCAAGTCGCTGAAAACCTATATGCAAGACCATCCCGAATTGAAGGCTTTGCGGCTCTCGATGCAAAACCATATCGACCAAGGCTGGGTGGAGAATCTTCCCTTGTTTGCGTTCAAAGAAACGTTGAAAAAACGAATCTCTCTTCAAATATAAACCTTATTTTTGCGTTCTAAAGTAATTAGCAAATTTCGACAAATTCGCCGTTATGCAACTCAACATCGTCAACACCTCAAACAATCCCCTGCCCGCCTACGAGACCAAAAACTCGGCCGGTATGGACCTCCGCGCCTTCCTGCCCGAAGGCTCGATAACGCTTGAACCTATGCAACGCGGCCTCGTGCCGACGGGCCTCTATATGGAAATCCCCGAAGGCTACGAAGGCCAAGTGCGCCCCCGCAGCGGCCTTGCGCTCAAGAGCGGCATCACCGTCTTGAACTCGCCCGGCACCATCGATGCCGACTATCGCGGGCAAATTTGCGTCATCCTTATTAATTTGTCCGACAAGCCTTTCATTATCAACAGCGGCGACCGCATCGCGCAAATGGTCATCGCCAAATGCGAACAAGTTGAGCCTGTGCAAGTGGAAGTTTTATCGGAAACAGAACGCGGCGCGGGCGGTTTTGGACACACGGGGAAGAGTTGAGAGTGTAGTGTTTAGAGTTTAGAGTCAGTTAAATAGTTTAGAGTTATGAAGTATAGAATGTTTTTGTTGTTACTGCTTTTGGGTTGCTCGATGGGGAGTTTTGCCCAAACGATGGAATCGGAATTTGCAGGCAAACCCGACAAGAAAAAGAACGCCACCTATTTCTCCAACGGCTTGCAAAGCAAGTACCGCGAGGACACCGAAGGCGCCATCCGCAACTTCGAGCAGGCCTTGCGCTATATGCCCAACGATGCCGCCTCGATGTTCGAATTGAGCGAACAATACTATACCGTCGGGCGACTTGATGACGCTTTCAGGATGATTGAAAAGGCCGCCGAACTCGACCCCGAAAACAAGTGGTACCAAATGCGTTTGGGCATATTTTACCGCGAATTGGGGCAACTCGGCAACTTCATCAACCTGTACGAACCCTTGACGAAAAAGTATCCCGACGATATGGAAATGCTCAGCGAACTCATTGAGGCTTACTTGCTTACGGAGCAATTCGACAAGGCTTTGGCCAAAATGGATGTGCTGGAACAACAAATCGGGCAGAACGATTTCATCACTGAGCAACGCCTCGGCGTTTACAAGCGGCAAGGCAACGGCAAGAAACTCGTCGCTGAATTGGAGCGGCTCATCAAGGAAAACCCTGAAAATGTGCGCTATTATTCCTTGCTTGCACAAGAATATGCCGAAATGGGCAAGGACAAGGAAGCCTTGAAGACCTACGAGAAAATCAAGGAAGTGAACCCCAACGACCCTTACATAAACGTTTCATTGTTGGAGTTTTACGAGAAAAACGGCGACAAGGAAAAGGCCTTCAACGAACTGATTGCCGCCATTCGTAACAAAAGCCTCGACATTGCCACGAAAGCCAACATCTGGGACTATTGGATGGGAAAAAACGAAAAATCCAACGAAATCGACGAGCAGGCGCGGCAATGCGGCGAGGCCTTCATTGAAACCCATCCCGACAACAAATTGGGCTACCTTATCCTCGGCTCCTATTATATAGTGGAACAAAACGCCGTGAAATCCAAGGAGATATACCAACAAGTGTTGGACATTGACAGCACCGACTTCTATGGATGGCAAAACCTTGTCATCAGCGAGTCAAGGCTGAACGAAAACGAGAATGTTCGCCAACACGCCATCAAGGCTTTGAAATACTACCCGATGCAGCCCGTTTTCTATTGGTATGCGGGCGTGGCCAGCGCCGTCCTGAAAATCAACGACGAGGCCATCAACTATTTGGAAAAAGGCCGCCGCTATACCACCGACAAGATTCAATTATCCAACTTCGACGCTTTCCTTGGCGACCTCTACCACGAGCAAGGCGACGAGGAGAAAGCCTTCGATGCCTACGAGCGCACCCTGCGCAACGACCCCGACAATGTATTGGTCTTGAACAACTACGCCTATTACCTTGCCTTGAAAGGCCAAGACTTGGACAAGGCCTTGGAAATGTCAACCAAAGCCATCGCCGCCGAACCCGACAACCCGACCTATCTCGACACCCACGCTTGGGTACTCTATATGAAAGGGGACTACAGGGAAGCCGAAAAGCAAATGAAAAAAGCCCTGAAACTGCTGAAGGAGCCTGATGAAACCTACACCAAGCATTATGAGGCCATAATGAATAAACTGAAAAATTGATGGTTTTGGGGGCTTTGGAAGCAAAAAACGTATGGACAAAATCCAAAGCCCGATTATTTCAAATCTTTGATTTACAATCATCTATAATTTTCAAAGTCAAAAATAATATGGACAAATCGCCTTGGGGTCTCGACAAGGTGGTTTTTGGTTTGGTTTTTGCGGTAGTTTTGCCGGACATTTTTAAATTTATATGTTATGAAAACAACAATGAAATTAATGCTGATGCTTGTAGTAGTGGCAGGTATGGCAACTTTCACCTCGTGTAAGAAAGAAAAACAAGAAAACCCAGAACAAGAGGATTTAGCCCCTAACGGAATCACGGTGTATCCACCTGCCTCAGAATACCATTACAATGGCGATGGCATCAACCACCCCTTTGTTGACCTCGGCTTGCCGAGCGGAACGCTTTGGGCAACCCAAAATGTGGGCGCGGACAGCACAAATGTTTTCGGCTGGTTTATCGCTTGGGGCGAAACCGAACCGAAGTCCGTTTACGATTGGAGCACCTACAAATATTGCGAAGGCAGCCAATTGAAACTGACCAAGTATAGCCACGATGCCAGCCCTGATTTCCTCAAGTTTGGCTATGAGGGCTATTGCGACACGCTTTCGGTCTTGCTTCCCTGCGATGATGCCGCCACGGTCAACTGGGGCAGCGACTGGCGCACACCTACTTATGGTGAATGGGTGGAACTGGCGGAAAATTGTACTGCTGCCTATATAAATCAGGACAGCGTGTGTGGAATTCTTTACACAGGTCCCAATGGCAATACGCTATTCCTGCCGGGAACAGGTAAATATTTTGATAGTAATTATACGGGTTGGGGCTATGGCGATTATTGGTCGAGCAGTCTTCCCACGCTTTGGGTGGACCATGCATGGCGGTTTGGTTTTATCATTCACGGTACCGACTACTTTATGTATGAAGAATCACGTCAGTTTGGCATTCCTGTTCGTCCGGTCCGTGCTTCGCGATGATTGCGGCCTCGCGTTTTCCAGACCGTTTCGTTCCTCGCAGTGATGTGAATCAGTAGAAAACCAAAACCACCCCATCCCGATTTCCAAGCGTTTGTCGACGCGCTGGGAATCCGGGATGGGGGTGGGGTATCATCTCATCTTCAACAAAAAACGCACAAAAGCAATTGTTTCCAAAAAATGTGTATTTTTGCCAACAAAACCAGTAATTGTTTAAGAGGCAAGAGTTATGTATCAAGAAGTTTCAGTAGTGGATGCGTTGTTGACCATCTATCGTCAGCAGAACGAAAAGGTGCGGAAGGCTTTTCTTGCGCGTATCTATCAGGAAGACAGTTCTTTGGATATTCCTGGAATGAGAACCCGTGAGGAAATGATGGAAGTGTCGCGAGAACGGATGAAAGACATTGTCGCCGGACGCGAGCAAACACTTCCTCACGAAGACGTGATGAAGATGGTTGACCGTGCAATTGCTGAGGCCTTATGAATGTGAGATGGTCCAATCGTGCGGCAAATGAGTTTGCAGCCACTGCGATGTATGTGGCGAGTGAGTTTGGTCAAAAGGCCGCCCAAAAAATGCGCAACAGCATCCATAAGGCAGTTGAAAACATTTCCCAATTCCCAAAAATAGGTGTTCCAAGTTTCTGTGATGAAGAAACAGGTATCGAATTTCGCGAACTGCAATGTCGCCTCAATAGTGTGGTGTATGCCATCTATAATGATGAAATTTACATCGTGAACATTTGGCACAACCGCCAGAACCGCGACAATCTTTATGCTTTGTTGAGGGAAGATGCAAAAGATATGTCTTTTGAAGGATGAACCAATAGAAATGCACATTAATGTCCAAACATTCCAAAATAGCAATCCTGTTTTTGCTCACGGTGCTACTGTTCACCTCCTGCGCCTCGCGCAAGAAAACCGTGGCACCTGCACCGCCGCAATCTTTTGAATGGCTCACCGCCAACCTGAGCATCCAAGCCGAAGTCAACGAACAGTCTTTCAATGACTTATCAGGGCAACTCAGGATGAGGAAAGATAGCATTGTCTGGGTCAGCGTGACCGCCACAATGGGTGTGGAAGTATTACGTGCCAAAATCAGCAATGATTCCGTTTGGATTCTTAATCGCATTGAAAAGACCTATTTGGCCGAGCACGTAGACAGCCTCGATCAGCAAATCGGACCTTTATTTGGTTTGAGACTACCGTTTGCGCAATTTGTGCTTATGGACAATATCGAAGGCATCCCACCCGTTGAAAACCAAACGGTTGGGTGGAATCAATACGATTACTATACGGGTGACATTAAAGTTAAGATAAAATACTCCAACATCAAATTAGACGAAAAGACAACTTTTCCGCTAAAGATTACCAACAAGATGGAGCGCATCCAACTGCCAATGAAACAATGAAAAAACTGCATATCATATTGGTTTTGTTGCTGTTGTCTCTCGTTTCGCCGACTTTTGGACAGAAAACGAAAGGCAAGTCGAAAAAGCAATTGCAGAGCGAAATCACATCGTTGCAAAACGAGATTTCGACTGCCAACCAATTGTTGAAAAAGACAAAAAAAGACCGCGAAATGACCCTCAACGAAGTCTCCATCTTGGACTCGAAAATCAAGCAGCGCGAGAAACTCATCAAGGCTTACAACGAGCAGATTGCCGTCCTCGACGAGGAAATCAAGTCGGGCCAAAGCAACATCCGCAGCCTCAATTCCGACCTCAGCAAATTGCAAAAGGAATACGCGAAAATGATTGTCTTTGCCAACAAAAACCGCAACAATTACAACAAGTTAGGCTTCATTTTTGCTTCCAAGGACTTCAACCAAGCCTTCAGTCGGCTGCGCTACATCCGCGAGTTCAGCGATGCCCGCAAGGTCAAGATGAACCAAATCACCTTCACCGAAAGGCAAATCAGCAGCGAGGTCGAAGCCAACCGACAAGCCCGCGAGGAACAAGCCGCACTGCTGGCCGACGAAAAAGTGCAAAAGGCTGATTTACAGAACGAAAAGAAGGAGTTGAACCAGCAGGTGACCAAACTCAAGAAGCAAGAAGGCAAAATCCAACAAGACATCAAGAACAAGCAACAGCAGGCCAAAAAACTGCAAAAGGCCATCGACGACATCATCGCCGAGGAAATCCGCAAAGCCAACGCCGAGGCCGAACGCAAACGCAAGGAAGCCGAGAAAAAAGCCAAGGAAAAAGGCAAAACCGCCGCCCCTGCACCAAAAGAAAAAGGAATGGCCTTGACCCCCGCCGAAAAAACGCTTTCCTCTAACTTCGTCGGCAACAAAGGCAAACTGCCGTGGCCTGTGGAGCGCGGGGTGATTTCATCGTCCTACGGCAAGCACGCCTCGGTGGTGTCGAGCAAAGTGACCGTGACCAACAACGGCATCGACATTGCCACCACGGAGAACGCCCACGCCCGTGCCGTCTTTGAGGGCGAGGTGGCCAACGTCACCAAACTGACGGGCAGCAACACCGTGGTCATCATCCGCCACGGCGAATACTTTACGGTCTATTCCAACCTTGAGGATGTCACCGTCAAGCGCGGCGACAAGGTGAAAACCAAGCAAAACATTGGCACCGTCCACACCAACAAAACCGAAGGCAAGACGGAATTGCACTTCGAACTGCTGAAGGAACAAGTCAGACAAAATCCCGCAAATTGGTTGTCGAAATGAGAAGCAAATTATTGATATTGTTTTTGTTAAGTATTATCCTGACAGTTACGTCCTGCAAGACCAAGGAAGTGCCGGGTCGTCGTCGCGCACCGCGCAACTGCAATACCTGCACCAAGTGGAGTTACGCTCCACAGAAAGCCACGGAAACTTTACTCTTGAACAGCGATGAAGCCTGAAGAACTCGAACTGCTGAAACGCTATTTTCCAGAAGCATCGGTGGCGATGGTCGGCGCAATGTACGAGCAAAGGCGTTTCATACTGCATTTCAAGCGGCCACGCACTTCAAAATTGGGCGATTTCCGTCCGCCACGCACCAAAAATGGCATCTGCACCATTACCCTCAATTTGGATTTGAACCCTTACCAAATGCTCGTCACCTACATTCACGAAGTGGCGCATTATGATGTATATCAGCATTATGGCTCAAGAGTTGTGCAACCCCACGGCACCGAATGGCAAAAACAATTCTCTGCGCTTTTGTTGCCTTTCCTTACCGAAACCATCTTCCCAAAAGACATTCTCACGGCTTTGCAAAAACACCTGCACCATATCAAGGCCAGCAGCACCGCCGACCCGAACCTGCAAAGGGTGCTGAAGCAATACGACAAGCACGCCGAAACCATTACAACCGTGGAAAGCCTGCCCAACGGAGCGCGTTTCGTGCTGAAAAACGGCCTCATTTTCCAAAAAGGGGAGAAGCAACGCACCCGCTACAAGTGTCTCTGCGAGAACAACGGCAGGTGGTATTTCGTGGCGGCTTTGGCGGAAGTGAAGGAATTGTAAGTTTTTTTCATTGCGATTTCAGCAAATCCTTATTTTTGCACCCAAAATCAAATTAAATTATGGGTAAAACAGCATTAATCACTGGCATTACGGGCCAAGACGGTTCCTTCCTCGCCGAGTTCCTTTTGGAAAAAGGCTATGACGTACACGGCATCATCCGCCGCTCATCGTCGTTCAACACGGGTCGCATCGAACATCTCTACTTGGACGAATGGGTGCGCGATATGAAAAACAAACGCTTGCTCACTTTGCATTACGGCGATATGACGGATTCCTCTTCCCTCGTGCGCATCATTCAGCAGGTACAGCCTAACGAAATCTATAACCTTGCTGCGCAGAGCCACGTGAAGGTCTCTTTCGACTGCCCCGAATACACAGCCGAGGCCGATGCCGTGGGCACCTTGCGGCTTTTGGAGGCCGTGCGCATTTTGGGTATGGACAATAAATGCAAAATCTACCAAGCCTCCACTTCCGAGCTTTTTGGCCTCGTGCAAGAAGTGCCACAAAAAGAGACTACGCCATTCTATCCGCGCTCGCCCTACGGCGTGGCCAAGCAATACGGCTTCTGGATTGTGAAAAACTACCGTGAGAGCTATGGTATGTTCGCGGTCAATGGCATTTTGTTCAACCACGAGAGCGAAAGACGGGGCGAAACCTTTGTCACACGCAAAATTACATTGGCCGCAGCGCGAATCAAGCAAGGCTATCAGGACAAGCTCTACCTCGGCAACCTCAACTCGCTCCGCGACTGGGGTTATGCCAAGGACTATGTGGAATGTATGTGGCTCATCCTGCAACAGGAGATGCCCGAGGACTTCGTCATCGCCACAGGTGAATACCACACCGTGCGCGAGTTCTGCACTTTGGCCTTCAAGCACGTCGGCATCACACTCCGCTGGGAGGGCGAAGGCGTTGACGAGAAGGGCATTGATACGTCAACAGGCAAGGTGCTCGTCGAGGTCGACCCAAGATTTTTCCGCCCCGCCGAGGTGGAACAACTCCTCGGCGACCCCACCAAAGCCAAGACGCTCTTGGGCTGGAATCCGCGCAAGACTTCATTTGAAGATTTGGTCAAGATTATGGTGGAGCACGATATGCGTTTCGTCAACAAACTATATCTCAAAGCTAAATTAGATGAATAATGGAATATTCCTTTCGGAATAGAAATCTATCAAAAATAGAATAAAAATCATTCAAAAATCTTGTTTGACATCATTAAAGAATGGATTTGCTGAAAGAGTATAATAAGAAGTATCAGTTTTTCGTAGATATTACCGGAATAGCTATGAAGGTTTATAATAAATATCATTATGGCTTACTTGAATCAGCTTATGAAGCTGCTATGAGATACTTATTGGAACAGGAGGGGTATAAAGTTGAAAGACAAGTGTTTTTACCTATTTATTGGGATAATGTTCAATTGGACCAAACATATAGAATGGACTTGGTAATTGATGAGAACATAATTGTTGAATTGAAATCCATCAAGTTTATTAGCGATGAGCACAGAAAACAATTACAAAACTATTTGAATATTACACACATTCCCTATGGGATGCTCATCAATTTCTCACCCGATAGGATTTATAGTGAGTGGTATGAACGAGATACCGACGGTTCCATTGAAAGGATAAAACTATTTTGATAGATTTTAAAATGATTTTTGACAGATTTCTTACGAAGTAATACCATTGACAGATTTTGAAGTGATTTTTGACAGATTTCTTACGAAGTAATACCATTGATAGATTTTAAAGTGATTTTTGACAGATTTCTTACGAAGTGATACCGAAAAAGATATGAACAAAAACAGCAAAATATACGTTGCCGGTCACCGGGGAATGGTGGGGTCGGCGATTGTTAGGGAACTGCAACGGCAAGGCTACACAAACATCATCACCCGCACCCACAAGGAACTCGACCTCTGCCGCCAAGACCAAGTGGAGGCTTTCTTCGAGGCCGAGAAGCCCGAATATGTCTTTCTCGCGGCAGCCAAAGTGGGTGGCATCGTGGCCAACCAATCCGCCTTGGCCGACTTTATGTACGACAATATGATTCTCGAAATGAACGTCATACATTCGGCGTGGAAAAACGGATGCAAGAAGTTGGAATTCCTTGGCTCGTCGTGCATCTATCCGAGAATGGCTCCCCAACCGATGAAGGAATCCTGCCTGCTGACGGGCGAATTGGAAAAGACCAACGAGGCCTACGCCTTGGCCAAAATCAGCGGACTGAAATACTGCGAGTTCCTGAATCGGCAATATGGCACCGACTACATCTCGGTGATGCCGACCAACCTCTACGGCCCCAACGACAACTACCATCCCGAACACAGCCACGTATTGCCTGCCCTGATTCGCCGTTTCCACGAGGCCAAAGTGAACGGCTTGAAGGAAGTGACCTGCTGGGGCGACGGGTCGCCGCTGCGTGAATTCCTCTATGTGGATGACTTGGCCAACCTCTGCGTTTTCTTGATGAACAACTATTCAGGTAACGAAACCGTCAATGCTGGAACGGGAAAGGAACTGACCATCAAGGAATTGACAGAACTTGTGGCCAAGGTGATTGGTTATGAAGGCGAAATCAAGTGGGACACAACACGACCCAACGGCACGCCACGCAAGTTGCTGGATGTGAGCAAAGCCACCGCCCTCGGCTGGACCTACAAGACCGAATTGGAGGATGGCATCCGCCTTGCCTACGACGACTTTTTGAACACCCCAATTCGTGCTGAACGCTAATGCGCTACATTGGCCATTGGCTATTGGCTTTTATCAACCGAGAATGAGAGATTTTAGAAAATATGAGATTTGGCAAAAAGGAGTAGAATTAGCAGACAGAATATATGATATCTGCGATAAGTTTCCTAAATTTGAGATGTATGCTTTAGCCGACCAATTAAGACGTGCTTCTGTCTCAATAGCCTCAAACATAGCAGAAGGGGCTTCCAGAAAATCTGCTTTGGAGTTTGCTCATTATTTGGAAATAGCCATTGGATCTTGTTTCGAGGTGGAAACCCAACTTCAAATAGCCCAAAGGCGCAAATACGTTACAGATGAAGCATATAATGAAGTAGTGAAAGAACTACAATCAGAAGAAAGACAAATCAATACGTTTATATCAAAATTACGGTGATGAAAAATCTCAAGCCAACAGCCAATAGCCAACAGCCAATAGCCAATAGCCAACAGCCAATAGCCAAAGTCTTTGTAAGCGGTTGTTACGACCTTCTGCATAGCGGTCACGTCGAGTTTTTCAGGCAGGCGGCGCAGTTTGGCGACCTTTATGTGGGTATAGGCTCCGATGCGACCATTTTGCACTACAAAAACCACAAAACTTTATATCCTGAACAAGAGCGCCTCTTTATGGTGAAAGCTATCCGTTATGTGAAGGATGCCTTCATCAATGACGGCGATGGCGTAATGGACTTCGTTGGCACTGTGGATAGGTTGAAACCTGATATTTTTGTGGTCAATGAGGATGGCGCTTCGGAAGAAAAACGCCGTTTTTGCGAGGAGCGTGGCATCGAGTATGTTGTGCTTCAACGCACACCCTCCGAAGGATTGGAGGCGCGTTCCTCAACAGCTTTGAAGAAAGACCTCTGCCAAATCCCCACCCGCTTGGACTTGGCCGGCACTTGGATCGACCAACCCTACGTTTCGTGTTTCGCACCGGGCTGGGCCATCACCATCTCTTTGGAACCTACTTTCGAGGTGCGCGAGCGTTGCGGCCTCTCTACCTCGACGCGCAATATGATTCGCAAGATATGGCCGATGAAACTGCCAGATATGGACTCCGAAACCCTTGCCAAACTCGTTTTCTGCTTCGAGAACGACCCCGAGCGCAGCGACGGCATCATCAGCGGGGCGCAAGACTCAATCGGGATTTGCATGCCCGGTTTGGTCAGACATTATTACGACAAACTCTATTGGCCCGTCAAATTCGAGACTTGCCAAGACGACGCCGTTTTGGATTGGCTTGAAAACCACCTCGTTATGATTCCTATGGAACCACGAAAGCCAGGGTGTTCGGTGGTGGAAGGCAAAGACATCACCGAAATGAAAGTCAAAGCCTTGGCCATGGCAGCCGACGACTGTTGGAACGCCATTTTACGCAAGGATCTGACGGCTTTTGCGACGGCTTACAAAGCCTCGTTCAACGCCCAAACCGCCATGTTCCCCGCCATGATTCAAGGCTCGGTGCAAGATTATATTGACAAATATTCTGCAATGGATGAGGTGTTGGCTTGGAAAATGCCCGGTGCAGGCGGTGGCGGCTATCTGGCTTGTGTGGTCAAGGAGGCAAACGCTTTCTGCAAGCATCATCCAGAAGCCATATCATTGAAAATCAGAAGAAAATAAAACTACGAATGAAACGAATTTCACAAATATCGAGGTTAGATTTTTACAGCCAAGGCTGTGGATTCATACGAATGTTTCAACTCATTCCATTCGTGACCATTCGGATGCTTGCATCCTCAATTCTCATTTGAAATTCGTAGTATTCGTGTAATTCGTAGTTAAACATTGTTATCAAGTATGAATAAAGTAGTAGAAAAAAAGTATTTGTTGGCCTTCGTGCTGGTGACCTGCTGTTTCGCCTTGTGGGGCTTCGCCAACGACATCACCAACCCCATGGTGAAAGCCTTCTCGAAGATTTTCCGTATGAGCGTCACCGACGGCGCATTGGTGCAGTTGGCCTTCTACGGCGGTTATTTTTGCATGGCCTTGCCCGCCGCCCTTTTCGTGCGAAAATACTCGTTCAAGGCTGGTCTGCTGATGGGCCTCGGCCTTTATGCCATTGGCGCGTTGATGTTCATTCCCGCCAAAGCCATAGGCAGCTATTACCCTTTCCTCATCGCCTATTTCGTGTTGACTTGCGGCCTTTCTTTCCTCGAAACCACGGCCAATCCCTACATCCTCTCGATGGGCGCCAAGGAAACGGCAACGCAGCGCCTCAACCTCGCCCAAGCCTTCAATCCCATCGGGTCGTTGGCGGGTATGTTCATAGCCATGCAGTTCATCCAAGCCAAACTGAACCCGTTGAGCACCGAGGAACGCGCCTTGCTTAACCCGGAGCAATTCGACGCGGTGAAAAACGCCGACCTCACAGTTTTGAGTCGGCCCTACATTGCCATTGGAGCCGTACTCGTGGTGTTTTTCGTCGTCATCCTTCTTTTGGTAAAAAACCAAGCCAAGGCAGAAGTGGCATCAACTGACCAGCATTTCGGCCCGACGATAAAGCGCCTATGGCAAAACAAGCCTTACCGCTATGGCGTGGCTGCACAATTTTTCTATGTCGGCGTGCAAATCATGTGCTGGACCTTCATCATCCAATACGGCACGCGCGTCTTTATGGACGAAGGCATAACCGAGCAGGCTGCCGAGGTGCTTTCGCAACGCTACAACATCATAGCGATGGCCATATTTTGCCTGAGCCGCTTCGTTTGCACTTTCCTGCTGAAATACATCCATCCTTCCAAACTGCTGACCTATTTGGGCATTGCAGGAGCGGTGTTTGTTTTGGGTGTCATCTTCATTGACGGTCGCGCCGGAATGGTTTGCCTCGTGGCGGTTTCGGCTTGCATGAGCCTAATGTTCCCGACCATTTATGGCATTGCATTGACCGACACTGGCGACGATGCCAAATTAGGCGCTGCCGGGCTGATTATGGCCATTTTGGGCGGTTCGGTGTTGCCACCCTTGCAGGCCCGCATCATCGACGGCGACGGGCTTTTCGGCATTGCTTCGGTCAATTTGAGCTTCGTCCTGCCGTTGGCGTGCTTCGTCGTCATCGTACTCTATGGAAATTTCATTACAAAAAACAATAAATAACCTCACGCAGAATCCGCAGAAATCGCAGAAACGCAAACTAATCGACCGGCAGGCTTCCCATAATTCTGCGTATTCTGCGTGAAAAAACTATCTCATTATGAAACGTTATTGTCAGACTTTGGAACTCGTCAACGACCCCGAACTCATCGAAAAATACTGCGACATCCACGCCCACGTTTGGCCCGAAATCGTTGCCGGACAGCGCGAAGTCGGGATTATCGAGATGCAACTCTATCGTTATGGCACACAAGTATTTATGATTTGTGACACGGTGGATGAATTTGATTGGGAACGCGATATGGCACGGTTGGCAAAACTGCCCCGACAGGCCGAGTGGGAAGCATACGTGGCGCAATGCCAAGGTGCCGATCCCAACCTGCCTTCGACAGGAAAATGGCATTTGATGCAAAAAATATTTTGAACGGTAAAATAATTGTCGTAATATTGCAGCTTTCAAAATAATTGCCTATGCGTAGAATTATTACAAAAATATGCAACTTCATATTCGGCAAACACAAGAGCAACACGCTCCCCCGTGTTTGGATTCTGGCCGTTGATATGGGCATTGTCATTGTTGCTTATGTCATTGCCAATCTGTTGCTTTACTTCAGCATTCTGCCGAATGTGACCATTAATTGGAAGCAGGCGTGGCTCGTGCCCGTGTTCTACCTTGCAGCCTTCCTCATCAGCCGAACCTACGACGGCATGTTGCGCTATTCGGGGTTCAACGACATCCGAAAGATTTTCACATCTTGCACCCTGACGCTTGTTGCGCTCATCATCAGCAAGATGATCCTACTTAAAACTTCCCCCGTCTTTACCATCGACTACTATCCCCGCTTCATTTTGATGATTTACCATTATCTCATCACCTTAGTGATGATGATCATTACGCGATTCACCATTCGTCGCATGTACAACGAAGTCTACAAGAACAATCCCGACAAGTTGAACACCCTCATCTATGGCGCAGGCGACGGCGGCACTATGCTGATGCGCACGCTCAACCAAGACACCGAATCAAAATTCAGAATCAGGGCTTTTGTTGACGACGACCCGAAACGAAACAAGTCGCAAATCAACACCATCAAGGTTTATCCGCCCTCCGTTGCCATGACGCCCGAGTTCATCGAAAGTTACAGCATCGATGTGATGATTGTCGCCATCCCCAGTTTGAGCGAGAAGCGGAAAAAAGAAATCGTAGAGCAAGGCATGGCGCTCAACATCATCGTGAAATCGATTCCGTCGTTCGACAAATGGGTCGATGGAAAGCTCTCGTCAAACCAAATCCAAGACATCGGAATCGAAGATTTGTTGGGACGCAGGCTCGTCAAGCTGAAAAACGAAAAAGTGGCTCAGGAAATCAAGGACAAAGTGGTGCTCGTGACAGGTGCGGCGGGTTCCATCGGAAGCGAGATTTGCCGTCAGGTGATGCGTTACAATCCCAACAAGCTCGTGATGCTCGACCAAGCCGAGTCGCCGATGTACGACTTCCAGTTCGAGATGAACAACACCCCCGATTTCAAGGAAATGCACGATAAGATGGCTTTCGTCATCACCAATGTGAAAGACCCTGTCAGGATGAGAGAGGTGTTCGAAACATACCATCCCCAAGTGGTGTTGCACGCAGCGGCCTACAAACATGTGCCACTGATGGAAGAAAACGCCTATGAGGCTACGTTGGTCAACGTGTTCGGCACCAAACTCTTGGCCGACCTCGCCGTGGAATTTGGAGTTGAAAAATTCATCTTGTTCTCCACCGACAAGGCCGTCAACCCGACCAGCGTTATGGGAGCCACCAAACGCATTGCCGAAATTTACACGCAAAGCCGAGGCGACTCGACCAAGTTTATCACGACACGTTTTGGCAACGTGTTCGGCAGCACAGGATCGGTGGTGCCGCTGTTCCGCAAACAAATTGCCCAAGGCGGCCCCGTCACCGTCACCGACCGACGAATGACACGTTATTTCATGACCATCCCCGAAGCCAGCAGCCTTGTGCTCGAAGCGGGTGCCATCGGCGAAGGCGGCGACGTTTTTGTCTTCGACATGGGTGAGAAAGTTTGCATTTGGGACCTCGCCGAAAAGATGATCAAATTGGCCCATCATCCCGAAGTCGAAATCGTTGAGACGGGTTTGCGCCCTGGCGAGAAACTTTACGAGGAGATTTTGGCCAATGATGAAAACACTGTCAAGACCGACTATGAGAAGATTTTGCGTGCCAAGGTGCATAAATATGAAGCCGCTCAAGTGGACGCTATGATTGAAAAACTGCACACCGAACTCGAAACATGCGACCCAATGAAGATTGTTGCCCAAATGAAAGCCATCGTGCCAGAGTTCAAGAGCAACAACAGCGTTTTCAGCGTGTTGGACAAATAACCAGAAATGTACACCCTCCATTCCGACCCTTTACACCGCATCGCCTACGCCACCGATGCGTCGGCTTATCGTGAAGTGCCGATAGCCGTCACATTCCCCGAAAACGAAAGTGACATCGTCAACCTCGTGGAAGTGGCAAAAATGCGACAAACCCACCTCATCCCAAGGGCGGGTGGCACCTCCATCGCCGGTCAAGTGGTGGGCAACGGCATTGTGGCCGACATCAGCAAGCATTTCAACAAAATACTGGAAATCAACCAAGAAGAACGTTGGGCAAAGGTGCAACCCGGGGTGGTTTTGGACGAGCTCAATCTGGCCTTGGAACCTTACGGGCTTTTCTTCAGCCCCGAAACCTCGACCAGCAACCGTTGCTGCATTGGAGGCATGTTCGGCAACAACTCTTGCGGGACCCATTCCTTGATTTATGGCAGCACCCGACACCATATCGTGGAAGCCAAAGGGGTGCTATGCGATGGCAGTATTGAGGTGTTCAAGACATACACAATCAAGGAGTTGGAGGAAAGATTTGGCACACAGTTTTGGAAAACCGAATCTGATTCTTTAATCCAAGGCATCTATTCGCAACTCATCCGCTGGGCCTTGGACGAAAAAACGGTTCGCCTCATCGAGGAAAACTACCCAGACAAGAGCTTGCGCCGTCGCTCATGCGGCTACGCCATCGACGAAGCCATTGAAGACCTGCACGATTCGGCCAAACCGCTTGAAGAACGCACCATCAATCTCTGCAAGGTGTTGGCGGGAAGCGAGGGCACTTTGGCCTTCATCACAGAAATCAAAGTCGACCTCGACCCCTTGCCTCCAAAAGAGAAAATGGTGGTTTGCGCCCATTGCGATACGCTCCAAAAAAGTTTTTTGGGCAATCTGGTGGCTTTGAAATTCCATCCAACCGCCATTGAGCTGATGGACCGCAACATCTTGGAACTCAGCAAACAGAATGCCGAACAGCAGAAAAACCGCTTCTTCGTGCAAGGCGACCCCGCCGCCATTCTCATCATCGAACTGCGGGGCGAAACGAGAACCGAAATCGATGTCCTCGCCAATCAATTGGAAAAGGCCTTGATGGAAAACGAAGATCGTTTAGTTTACGCTTGCTCAAGGGTTTACGGCTCAGAAATCAGCAAAGTGTGGAGCTTGCGCAAAGCGGGTTTGGGACTGCTCACGGGAATGAAAGGCGATGCCAAACCCATTGGCGTGATTGAAGACACGGCTGTTGCACCTGAGAAATTGCCAGCTTATATGGACGATTTCGCAAAAATGTTGGAAAGCCTCGGCCTGAGTTGCGTCTATCACGCCCACATCAGCACCGGTGAACTGCATTTGCGGCCAATCATCAATATCAAGGAGGCCGAAGGCCTGCGGAAATTCCGAGAGGTGGCCTACCAAACAGCCCTTTTGGTCAAGAAATACAAAGGCTCGCTCAGCGGCGAACATGGCGACGGTAGGCTGCGTGGCGAGTTCATCCAACTGCTTTATGGCGACGAGGTTTACACGCTGATGCAAGACCTGAAGCGATGTTGGGACCCTGAACGGGTTTTCAACCTTCACAAAATTGTAGACACCCTGCCGATGGACAGTATGTTGCGCTTCGAAGTCGGGCAAAGATACGCCATCACGAAAGAACTGGGCAAGGTAAAGACCAAAAAGAACGGCCTTTCGACAGGCTCAGAGACCTATTATAATTGGAAAGCCGCCTTCGACGAATGCAAGGTGAAAGGTGCCACGGGTGCCAACTCGCAACTCCACGCCCTGATGTGCAGCATTGAGCAATGCAATGGCGCAGGCGACTGCCGCAAATCGAACCTCATCGGCGGCACGCTTTGCCCGGCTTTCAAGGTCAGCGGCGACGAAACCAAGGCCACACGAGCCCGAGCCAACATCATAAGAGAAATCCTCACGAGAGGGTGGGAAAGCGAGGCTTTCAACATTGTCGCAAATTACGTCCCGCAATTTGACCCAAAATCCGAAAACGACAATGCTTCGACCTGCGAGACGCAGGTCGCGACAAGGAAAGGCAACCGCACTGTCGCAAATTGCGTCCCGCAATTTGAACAACAATCCGAAAACGACAATGCTTCGACCTGCGAGACGCAGGTCGCGACAAAGAAAGGCGACCGCACTGTCGCAAATTGCGTCTCGCAATTTGACCAGCAACCCGAAAACGACAATGCTTCGACCTGCGAGACGCAGGTCGCGACAAGAAAAAGCATCCTGCTATCAAAAGAGTTGGCTGAAGTATTGGACAGTTGCTTGGCCTGCAAAGGCTGTCGCAGCGAGTGCCCATCGAATGTCGATATGACACGACTGCGTTCCGAGATTTTACAGCACAAATACGATGTCGTTGGAATGCCATTGCGCTCTTTTGCCGTGTCGCGGATGGCCACAGTCGAGCAATTCGGGCATCTCGTTTGGCCAATTTATAACCTTTTCGCCTCGTGGAGTTTTTCATCCAACATCATCAAGCGCATCATCCAGTTTTCGACCGAAAGAGACATCCCCACCTTGAGCCGCGCAACGATGCGCACCACCGTCAGGCGCGAATGCCGCAAACAAAAGAAAACCGCCACAAAAGGCAAAGTCTATCTCTTCGCCGACGAGTTCACCAATTTTCAGGAAGCAGAACTTGGCCTGACTTTCGCCAAACTATTGTTGCGATTAGGCTACGAAGTGGAAATCCCGAAACACGTCGAAAGCGGGCGTGCCGCCATCTCGAAAGGCAACCTGAAGTTGGCCAAGAAGTTCGCCTTGAAAAATGTCAATTTGCTGAAAGACAAGATTTCCGAACAATCGGCATTGGTCGGCATCGAGCCTTCATGCATCCTCAGTTTTCGCGACGAATACCCTGATTTGGTGCCAGCCGAACAGCGAAACGAAGCCCAACGCTTGGCCAAGAACACCCTGCTTTTCGATGAGTTTTTCGTACGCGAACTTGAGGCAGGGCGCATATCAAGCAACGATTTCAAGGATGACGCCGTTGAGATTTGGCTTCACGGGCATTGTCACCAAAAGGCGTTGGTGGGCACGGAAAAGACCGTCCGTGCCTTGAAAATGCTCAAAAATGCCAAAGTTCATGTCATTCCATCGGGTTGTTGCGGAATGGCGGGTTCGTTTGGCTATGAAAAGGAACATTACCAAACCTCGTTGGCCATCGGTGAGATGGTGCTTTTCCCTGCCGTCCGCAGGGCTGCCGGAAACACGGATGGCGTCGTTCCACACATCGTTGCAGCCCCTGGGACGTCGTGCCGCCAGCAAATCTTGGACGGAACGGGGGTCAAAGCCGTTCATCCCATCGAAATCCTTTTCCGTTGGATGAAATAAACGATAAGCATTGCCGTTCTATCAAAAAACATTACCTTTGCAACATCGAACTCCAAAAAATTCCATCATTATGAGAAAGTTGTTCATCCCCATCGCGCTGCTCCTGTTGCTTGCCACAGGATGCCATCGCACGCCAAACGAATCGAATCAGGTTGACACTCAGCCTTATACACTTATCGACAGCGTTTACTATGAAGACGAATACGAACAAGGCTACAATTTCTACACGGTCAATATCGACGTGCCAATCACCGACAACGACAGCCTACGACACTACATTCTGAAATGGATGCTCTCGGCTGACACGGATGACTACGAAACCGCCCTCAACGAAGAAAAAGACCGCTTTTTGGAAGAAGAAGGCAGCGAATCGAGGGCTGCATTCGAAAGCAATTACACCCTCACGGAACAAACCGACCGCTACGTCACCTACATTTCGGAAGGCTATCTTTACGCTGGCGGCGCCCATCCCATGCCTTGGTATTATGGCGTAACTTTCAGCAAAACCGATGGCAACATGGTGGGCTACGACCTTTTCGAAGACCCCGAATCGTTGGTCGACTTGATTTCGGAGAACATCAAAAAACAGTATTTCGACCCGTACCAAACCGAGGAAGAAGCCTATGCTTTCGACCCTGAAACGCCATTTCCCCTGCCCGAAAACGACCCATGGATCGAGACCGACAGCATAGTGTTTTGCTACGGTCCGTTCGAAATCGCACCATACGCGGCAGGTTTGCCCCTGTGCAAAATCGCCATCTCCGACTTGAAGCCTTATTTTAGCGCCAAAGGCAACGCCCTGCTCAACAATTAAACAATCAACATTCAACATAAGATGAATAACTACTGTATCATAATGGCTGGCGGTATCGGTAGTCGTTTTTGGCCACTCAGCAAAGACAACTATCCCAAGCAATTCCTTGATATTCTTGGCACCGGGAAGAGCTTCATCCGCAGCACCTACGAGAGGTTCAGCCCCATCATCCCCGACGAAAACTTCATCGTGGTGACCAACAAGGCCTACAAGCATTTGGTTTTGGAGCACCTGCCGATGCTCAAGCCCGACCAAGTGCTTTGCGAGCCGGCGCGTCGCAACACGGCCCCTTGCATCGCTTACGCGGCCTACCACATCAAAAGCCGTTGCAAAGAGGCCAACATCGTGGTGACGCCTGCCGACCACCTCGTGACCAACGAAACCGAATTCCAGCGCATCATCCGCTTGGGCTTCGGTTTTCTGACCCAAAACCCAAAGGCCTTGATGACCATCGGCATCAAACCGAGCCGACCTGAAACGGGGTACGGGTATATTCAAGTGTCCAATGCGGAATGCGGAATGCGGAAATACGAAGTATTCGATGAAGTCAATGCGGAATGTTCTGGTGTTGTCAAAGTTGAGCGGTTCAAGGAAAAGCCTGATTATGAAACAGCAGTGAAGTTTGTCGCAGAAGGCAACTACTTCTGGAACAGCGGCATCTTCATTTGGACCTTGGACGGCATAATGCAGGCTTTCAGGCAATTCCTGCCTGAGATGGTCGACGTGTTCGAAAAAGGGAAACACAACTTCGGCACGCCCGAAGAGCAAGACTTCATCAACGACCATTTCGTGGACTGCCCCAACATCAGCATCGACTATGGCGTGATGGAGAAGTCGTCCAACACCTTCACCATCCCCGCCGACTTCGGCTGGAGCGACATCGGCACATGGGGCTCGCTGTTCACTCACGCCCGAAAAGACGACAACGGCAACGCCATTCGAGGCAAGGTGGTTGCGGTGGACAACCGCAACACCATTATCAATATCGAGGAAGGCACCGAGGCCGTGGTGCAAGGCCTGGAAGACTATTTGGTGGCCTACCGCGACCACTCGCTTTTGGTGTGCCGCCTCAAGGACGAGCAACAGATTAAGGTTTGGATTGAAGGATTGAAGTGATGCGGTTTTATGGAATCGTTGCTTTGCCATACTGATAATGTGGAATTATTTTATCTATAGGAATGCTTGGCGATATGCCCGATCACCCCACGAAGAGCAAAAACTTGGGAAAGATGCTTGCACTAACCTTCTTAGTATGGGGGGTATGATGGTGAGAAACACCTATGATTTTGATTGTCAAGAAGAAACATCTTTTTGGTATATCATAAAAGACCAATTTTTTGGTTTCGAAGAACTTACCTCCAGATGCAGAAACAAAATCCGCAGAGCAAACAATAATTATACGTATCGAATACTTGAAAACAAGGAATTTGAAGACCAAGGAAACAAGATTTACGAAAAAGTTATGTTGGCCTATGGGAATAGGAATGAAAGTCTTAACGATTTCCTTTCGTCTTCTTCTGACTGCGAAAATATAGAGTGTTGGGGGTGTTTTTTGAAAGGAACGGAAAAAATGATTGGCTTTGCCGTCAATTATCTTTGGGATGATGCGTGTGGATATGAACTATTGGCCATTCTACCAGAATACAAGCATACTTCAACTTATCCTTATTACGGATTGATTTATGCGATGAATGAATTCTATTTGGGCAAAATGCATTTAAAATATGTTAGCGATGGATCCAGAACCATAACTCAACATTCTGATATTCAAGACTTCCTCATCCAGCACTTCAATTTCCGGAAAGCCTACTGCCAACTTGCCGTTCATTACTGCTGGTGGATGAAGATTGCCGTGAAAATGCTGTATCCATTCAGAAAAATCATGCCTTTGCAGCGCGTGAAGGCAATTCTCAACATGGAGGCCATGCAGCGTGGCGAAAAATGAACACACAGCCCCGTAGGGGCGGCAGGACATTAAGCTGGTGAAGTAAGTCCCTGCTTTTTGTGATGGCAAGCCATCACAAAAAAACCCCGTATTACTGGGGAGGTAATACGAGGCCAAAAAATTAATAACATGAAACATAAAAAAGCGCCCCCTTCAGGACTTGAACCTGAGACCCCCTGATTAACAGTCAGATGCTCTGACCAACTGAGCTAAGGAGGCTGCACAATGTCACAGAACTTGTCTGATTTGGCTACGCTTAATCTTGCGATTTGCGATTGCAAAAGTACGGCTTTTTCCATTACGCACAACCTTTTTTGGAGAAAATTTTTCACTATTTACATAAACATTTGATTATCAATAAGAAAATTTTCTTCCTTTGGTATGATTTTATTTGCTACCTTTGCACAAAATTAGAAATAACGAATAATAAACCTTAAATCATCGTATCCAAAATGAAAAGAATTCTCGGCATCGGGAGTGCCTTGGTCGACATCCTGACCCAAATCCCCAACGATAGCATCCTCCAAGAACTGAATCTCCCAAAAGGCAGCATGACCTACGTTGATGCTGAAACCTCGGTGGCAATAGGCAAAAAACTGGCCCATCTTGGCAACCAGATGGCCTCGGGCGGATCGGCGGCCAACACGATGAGCGGCTTGGCCCAACTCGGCGTGGAAGCCGGATTCCTCAGCAAAATTGGGAAGGACGAAGTGGGCGAGTTCTTCAAGAAACAAATGCTCGAAACCAATGTGAACCCCCAGCTGCTCAGTTCCGACACACCTTCGGGCCGCGTCGTCGCCATGGTGACCCCCGACGGCGAGCGCACTTTCGCCACCTGCCTTGGCGCAGCCGCCGAAATGCGTCCCGAAGACATCACCCCACAGCTTTTTGAAGGTTGGGACACGCTCTATGTGGAAGGCTACCTTGTGGCCAATCCCGACATGCTGAAGAAAGCCATCGAGACCGCCAAGGCCAAGGGCCTGACCATCGCCATCGACTTGGCCAGCTACAACGTGGTCGAAGAAAGCCGCGACTTCCTCATGGACCTCATCAACAACTATGTCGACATCGTGTTTGCCAACGAACAGGAAGCCTTCGCCCTGACGGGCTTGGAGCCTGAAGAAGCCTTGCATTTCCTCGCCGAGCGTTGCGACTTGGCCGTGGTGAAGGTGGGCGCGAAAGGCTCCTTCATCCAACACGGCGACCAAGTGGTCAACATCGGGCCAATGACGGCACAAGTGGTCGACACCACAGGCGCCGGCGACATGTGGGCAGCCGGCTTCCTCGCCGGACTCGTCAGAAACGAGCCCTTGGAAAAATGCGGCAAGATGGGTGCCATAGTGGCCAAAAACATCATCGAGGTGGTTGGTGCCAAGATGGACAACGCACGCTGGAACGACATCCACAAGGCCATATCTTCATTATAAAACAAAACCAGCAAAACCATACCCCACCGGGCAATTGTTTTGCTGGTTTTGGAAGTTTTGTGACATTAAAAAACGATTTTGGTTGTAAGGTATCATAATATTTTGTACCTTTGCGCCCACTATAGTAACTTTCGCGAAAAGTAAATATTTAATAATTAGCTAGTTAGATAACAATGAAGGAATTCCAGACAAAAGACATCCGCAACGTTGCCCTCATCGGAGCAGCTAAGTCGGGTAAGACCACCCTTGCCGAAAACATGCTTTTCGAAGGCAAGCTCATCAACAGAAAAGGTAGCACCGACGAGAAAAACACCGTGTCAGACTACCGCCAAATCGAAATGGAGCGTCAGATTTCGGTGAACGCCTCTATGATGTATACCATCTACAACGACAAGAAAATCAACATCTTGGACACCCCTGGCTTCAGCGACTTCTCTGGCGACATCGTCAGCTGCCTCTATGCTGCCGACATAGCCGTTTGCACCGTCAACGCACAGTCGGGAGTGGAAGCCACCACCGAAAACGCCTGGCGCCATGCTGCCAACACCAACAAGCCCGTCGTGTTCTTCATGAACCAACTCGACCACAGCAACGCCAATTTCGACAACGCCATCCGCGAACTGAAAGAATATTTCGGCGACAAGGTTACGCCCATCCAATACCCCGTCAACGCCGGTGAAGACTTCAACGCCGTCATCGACTTGATCATGATGAAGATGCTCGTCTTCAAGAACGGCAACGGAGCCCCCGAAATCCAAGACATTCCCGCCGCCGAAATGGCCAAGGCCGAAGAACTGCACAACAACCTCATCGAGCACGCCGCCGAAGGCGAAGAAGCCCTGATGGAGAAGTTCTTCGAGGAAATGACCCTGAGCGAGGAAGACATGGAGCGCGGCATCCACTTGGGCATCGTCAACCGCGAGATGTTCCCCGTCATTTGCGGCGCTGCCAAGCGCGGCGTGGGCGTCACCCGTCTGATGGACTTCCTCATCAACGCCTGCCCGTCGCCCGCCGACATGCCTGCCATCAAAGCCAACAACGGACAAGAGTTCCACAACAGCAACGACGACCCGACCGCCCTGTTCATCTTCAAGGTGACCACCGAACAGAACCTCGGCGACGTGGCTTGGATGCGCGTCTACGGTGGCTCGGTCGTGAAGAGCCAAGACCTCATCAACCCGCGCACGGGCAACAAGGAACGCCTCTCACAACTGCTCGCTTTCCGTGGCAAGAACCGCGAAGAGGTCGAGAAAGTGAACGCTGGCGACATCATCTGCACCATCAAGCTGAAGGACGGCCGCATCGGCGACTCGCTCGTCGACGCCAAAGCCGGCGAAGCCATCTTCCCCGAAATCCCGTTCCCGACCCCGATCTTCTCAATCGCAGTCAAGGCCGTCAACTCGCAGGAAGACGAAAAACTTGGCGGCATCCTCAACGATATGCACAAGACCGACCCGACCGTCATCAGCGGCATGTCGCGCGAATTGCGCCAAAACATCCTGCAATGCCAGGGCGAATACCACTTCAACACACTGAAATGGTATTTCGACAACGTCTACAAAATCGCCATCGAGACCACTTCACCCAAAATCCCGTATCGCGAAACCATCACCAAGAGCGCAAGCGCAAGCTACCGTCACAAGAAACAGTCAGGCGGTAGCGGCCAGTTCGGTGAGGTTCACATGCAACTGGCTCCTTACTTCGAGGGCTACACCGACCCGAGCGAGCTGCAAGTGCGCGACAAGCAGGAGTACGAACTGCCTTGGGGCGGCAAGCTCATCTTCGCCAACTGCGTGGTGGGTGGCGCCATCGACGCCCGCTTCATGCCCGCCATCCTGAAGGGCGTGAACGAGCGCCTCGAACAAGGCCCGCTGACGGGCAGCTACGCCCGCGACATCATCGTCTACATCTACGACGGCAAGATGCACCCGGTCGACTCCAACGAAATGGCCTTCAAGATTGCAGGCCGTATGGCCTTCAGCGCCGCCTTCAAGAACGCAGGCCCGAAAATCATGGAACCCATCTACGACTTAGACGTGCGCATGCCCGCCGACCTGATGGGTGCCGTCATGACCGACCTGCAAGGACGCCGCGCCATCGTGATGGGCATGGACAGCGACCACAACTACCAGACCATCCACGCCAAGGTGCCGTTGGCCGAAATGGACCGCTATTCCACCTCACTGAGCTCGCTGACGTCGGGCCGTGGCACCTTCACGATGAAGTATGCCGAATACCAGCAAGTGCCCACCGACGTGCAGAACCGCCTGCTCAAGGAGTACGAAGAAAGCCAGAAGGAAGAAGAATAAAGTTTTGTATTTTTTCATAAGTATTGCATTTTTCCCCGCCGCAAGTTTTCTGTGGCGGGGTTTTTTTGCCTATTTTTGCAAGCATGAAACGTTCCTGCTGGATAGGATTGCTTTTTCTGCTGGCCATGGCTGCCTGCAACACGCCTACACGCGAGGCAAAGCGTATGGTGCGCCGTGCCCAACTCTTGGCCGACACCTTGCCCGACAGCACCGTGCGCCTGATTGACAGCGTGCTACACATGCCCGTGAGCTTTAGCGAACGCGAGCGTATGGATATGGCTCTGCTGCAAGCTGAGGCCCTGTTGGGCGACCGTGGGCAGGATATTTCGCCCGTGATGGATGACGACTTCTTCGACGACCACGCCACCCTCTCCACCAGCCCCGAACTAGAACGTGCCGCCGACTATTACGCCAAGAAAAAGCAATTTGACAAGGCCGCCCGAGCCGCGCTTTACAGCGGCTTCGTGCAGCAGCACTACGACGAGAAGGAAACCGCCATGCGCTCGTTCAAGGAGGCGGAGCATTATGGCATAATGGCGGGCGACAGCCTCACTATGGCAAGGGCGGAATACAAGATGGGAAAAATGCTGTTAAACAACGGGATGTATGACGAAACTCTATTGATGGCTGAATCTGCCAACAAGAACTTTGGAACACATTATTATGAAAAGGCAATGGTTTATAACTTGATGGCAGTGCGCCATTTGGTACTTGGCGAATACGAAAACGCTGAGCTTTGCTTACATCAAAGTTTGATATATGCTAAACAAAGCCATTCTGACATCATGGAAAGAAAAGTATTGAACAATTACGCGGTTCTTTATCAACGACAGAGAGAATATGATTCAGCTATCAAGTGTCTCAGAATTATTGCCAACAAATCAAATCATGGCCATTCAGAATTGTTGTTATATTCAAATTTGGGCGATGCATTCGCGGAAATTCATGAAATGGACTCAGCCACCGTGTATTTCAGACGGGTCGATTCTCTTCTGCCTATTACACAAGCGAGAAACGAAACCAAGGTCTCGGCTTACATATCGCTTTCGAAATTTGCAGAGAGCCAAGATAATGATTCTATGGCATTATTCTATAGGAAACAATATGAAGAATGGCTCAACAAAGTTAGAGATGAGAGGGAGCAAAACAACATTTACGGAATCCAACAAAAATACGACTATGGTGCCTTGCAGAACATGATGAACCAAAGAATCATACGAAGACAGCGCCTTGCTATTTTCTTGAGCATTGTTGTCGTATTAGTAATGATGGCATTTGTCATTTCACAAATCCGACTGGCCAAAATCCGAAAACAGGAAGCCGAAGCCAAAGCCAGCTTGTTCCACTTCATGCAGCAGAACAAGGAACTGCAACAAAAGAGCGAGCAGCAAAAGCAAAACCAAATCTTTTTGACACAGAAGCATAAGGAAAGCGAACAAGCCTACGAGGATTTGCTCAAAGAAAAGCAAAGACAAGAACAAGCAGCTTCCGAATATGGCGAAAAACTCTCTCTTGCCCTCAAGAAAGAACAATCCGTCATGCTCCGTTTGCATCTATTTTTGGAGAACCAAGGGGATGAAGAACTCTTGAAAAAACTGGAGAAATCCGTTTTCGGCAAGCAATCACATTTGGATGCTATGATGGACAACGTGGATCAGCTTTATCCTCAACTACGCGAAATCGTCAAGGAAAAGGACTTAGGGCTTGACCAAAACGAACAATTGGTCGTCATTATGTCGTATTTCAACATTTCACGACAAGACGAAGCCCTTTTGCTCAACAAGACCACTGACATGGTGGACAAAATCAGAAACCGAAGCCGGAAAAAAATTCAATCGATTCCAGAAGAAAACAAATTACCTAAAATCGGGTAGCTTTTTTTGGCTTTCCATATCCTTTTTTTCCTTGAAAAGCATCCAAAAGTTCGGAATAGGGCTTGGAACGGGTTGTTTTTATTCCATTCATTACCAACAATATACAAAATAATTCATTTTTAGTGTTCGGAACAAGGTTCGGAATCCATAATCCAGATTCTATTTTTGCCACAGTGAATTCACAAAGTGTACAAAAAAGCCAAACAAAAAAACACACAACACTATGAAGAAAAAAGACATCAACTTAAAAAACACAGATAAAACAGAAAAAATTCAATTAAAACGTCAATTTTTGCGTTTGAAATGATTTTCTTTTTATTTTTGCCGTCGAAACAACAATTCGTACCTATGAAAGATTTTTCAACCAAAAGAACGACACTATTGACAATCCTATTCGTTGCCGTGGCTCATCTTTCAACAGCCCAGCAAAGAGATTTTTTGTTCATCGACAAAGACATCGAGACCAATCAAATGGCCTCTTGTGCCTTGGAAATGAGAGACGGCAGCTTCTGTATCGCCTCAACGGCATCAAGATACAACCCATTAGAGCCTTGTCACCTCTTCAAAGTTTCCGATGATGGCGAGCTTCTCCGCAAAACCACCGTCACCACGGGGTGGGCTATCGTAGCAGGCTTGATTGACGGTTCCTTGGCACACTACGAGGACACTTGCTATTATGCCGTAGGCTATAGACAAATAGGGGTTGAACTCCATACCCCCTTTGTCATCCGTTTCGACAGCGACTTGAACATCATCAGTTCTACAGACGTCGAACTGCCCGAAAACTTTTATTTTCTCGATCAGCCTCAAATAAGGCTCGAAAAAGGCGGCATAGTTTTTTTCCGTTCCTTTGTTCGGGCGGCACAAGCCTTGCACCTGCGTTTCACTCTCGATGGAGAAGTCTTGGATTACGCGCTCGTATCGTGCAATACTCCCACAGGCTCAATCGTCGATTTTCCCGATGGCAGTCACGGCCTTTATGTATATGGACAGTTTTCGCGCATCACCGACAGCCTTACCCTTGAGCCAATACACTTGTTCAACCAATTGCTACTTGAACCTTATTTAGGCGACACCATCCATTGGTACAGCATTAATTTGAGTGGAGAGACTTGCCCCTCTGCCACGGTACTGCCCGATTCAAGTCTTGTCATTGCCGATATGGCAACTGAAAACTGGTATGACATTTTCGGACACACTTTTGGTCTCGATTTTGGACAGTCGGTTTTTTTCAGGAGCAACCTCGGCGGCGAAATCAACGAAATGTTGTTGGTAAACACCAGCGACACCTTGGAACGTCCTTGTCTCCACAATGCAATCGACTATCGCAGCCAGGACTCAATTTTCTTGTGTGCCTACCAAGCATCAGATTTATTTGGATCGGAGATTGTCATGGGAAACAAGATTTACATCAAACTTACTGACAACAACCTGATTCCCATTTGGGAACGTGAATTTATTCTTGGCCCTGAACACTACCAACCTATCTACATGCTGGCCACAAGCGATGGTGGTTGTTTGGTTACCGGTAGGGTCTATTATGACCAAAGCAAACAAAACGCAGACTTGTTTGCCTTCAAAGTGAATGCAGATGGTTCAGTGGGAACAAAAGAAAACAAAAATGAAAAGCATAACCTTTGCACCCTCCATCCCAACCCCACCACAGGCCTTGTCACCATCACGGGCAACAACCTTAAAACCGTAGAATTACTGAACATCATCGGGCAAAAAGTGGCCGCTTTCAAGGGAGAGGGCGAAACGATGCAAATCGACATAAGCCATTTGCCCACAGGCATATATATGATGCGCGTCACGATGGAGGACGGCAAGACGTTTACGGACAAGGTGGTGAAGGAATAGCCATGACAATCATTGAAAAACAACAATAAAACAGAAAAATTTCGATTAAAACATTAATTTTTGCGTTTGAAATGATTTTCTTTTTTATTTTTGCGGGAAAATACTAACCATAAAAACAAAAATACGATGAAAAAGAATCTCTTACCAATCCTCATCCTTTTGATGGCCGTTGGCATGGCGAAAGCACAAAACGTCAGTATGGATTTCATACCCTTCCATTATCCGGGTTACGATATCCATCAGTTCGACAGCAAGGTAATGCAACAAAACGATGGCGATTTTGTCGCCAATGTATTGGTCTGCAATCCCAGCGGTCCTGGCTTTGGCGACGCACCCATCATCGTGGGGAACGTTTTCTACAAGGTGTCGCCCACCGATCTGCAATTCTCCGACTCGCTGTTTCTTGCCGACAGCCTTCCTCCATTTTACTCCTTCGTCAAAGACCCTCGTGGCGTAGGCAACTTACGCATCAACATCGAGCCTGACGGTAATGGCGGCTCTGCTTTGCGCATCTCGCATTTCACCGACAACGACCTCCATATCGACCATAACGATGACGTGGTTGCACACCTGCACGATAGCGAAGCGTTTTGCCAGCCCGACTTTGCCATCATCGACAGCCAAAACGACTTGATTGTGAAGTATTACACAACCGGCCCAAGTGGCGGAGTGTCATGCCATCTGACCCGTTATGGCCTCGACTGAACACTGAAGCACTCTAACATGCTGCCTGAAAGCCAAAACTACATAAACACCTTCGCCGAATTCAAATCGCAGCCAAAACAATACTACCAATGGAAATGCAACCAAGACGACAACCTGCTTCTATATGTCATCGATTCCTCGTTTGTTATGGCAAACTATTACGTCGTCAACAAAGTGATGGAGCATACCTATTACGACGAACCCTACTATGCCGATGTATATGAGGAACTTAGGTTTCACAACACCTTTGTGATTCATAATGATGGAGATTTGTTGATTGCAGCACCTTATTCAAAGGATTCCACTTGGGTAGATTTCCATGAAAATGGCATGGCTGTCGCCCTCTATGACCTACGCACTATGCAAAGGAAGGCATTGATGCATTTCGATGACATCTCCGACCCTTCAATATCTTCCCATTGCCTTTGTTTCGAAAAATCATCGGATGGCAATCTTTACCTTGTTTACAAGGAAGCCCCGTCCATGTCCATAGTGAAAATGGATCATGATTTGAATGTGATTTGGAAACGTTTCTGCTTTGAGCCGGGTTCACTCAAGGTGGACCCCTACGCGGCCCATTCTTCCAATCTGCTTTATGACGCTGAAGGAAAAGAGTCGGGGATTTACATTGCTGGCTATAGTTCACGTCTGTCGGATAACAAAGGCGGAATTTTCTTTTTCTTCGTCAACGATGAGGGACTGACGACGGTCGAGGAAGGAGCCATGGAGATTCGTCCTTACGCCTTCTACCCCAATCCCACCCACGACCGGCTCTGCCTTCAATTCTCACCCGACGTACAGCCCAAGCAAATCGAGCTCCACGACCTGCAAGGCCGCTTGGTGCTCACACAACGCAAAGGCCTGGAAAGCATCGACATAAGCCACTTGCCCGCAGGCATTTATATGATGCGCGTCACGATGGAGGACGGCAAGACGTTTACGGACAAGGTGGTGAAGGAATAGAACAACCTTGCTTACGTCTATGCCGATGGGGATTTAAACACAAACTAAACAATCAATTCACTAAATTGTTAAACATTAAATCTTTAACGCAATGAAAAAGAGAAATCTCACTTTTGCCATCTTCGCGATGGCTGTGGCAACCATCATATCGGCTGCCTTCGTGTCCTGCAAGAAGGACAGCGAACCAAAAACATCAGAAAGCAAGACAAGCGAAATGTCGGCATCTGACAGCAATATGGACGAATACCTGATTTCGTTCAAGAAGAAACTGCTTTCCGCACAAAAAGGCGAAGAAACAATCAGCCTCGAACAGGCACAACGAGACTTGGGTAACCTACTTAATTTCGACTTTGGGGATGCCAACTTTGTTACAGATGAAATTAAATACGATACGCTTTATGTCCCAGTTATGCGTAAGGGGAATCTTATTGATATGGCTCAACTTGCCAACACATACAATACAGCTTTCGCAAGTATTCTTGATACTTTCAATCGTGTTGATTTCCCAGAGAAAAGCGTTCTCTACATCACCTGCTCAATAAATCAAGACACAAAAAAAGAAGATACCGCTGATGTTCGATTTGTATTGGCCACAAGAGGTCTGTCCCACAATGACCCCATGCCTCTCATCTTTGATGAAACTGACAACTGGCGTGTTTGGGAAAAGCTTGGTAAATGCGACGGAACTTGTGTCGGTGATGACCATACCACCATACTTAAAAAGGCATATAATAGCAATCGCCCTTTGCTTGCATGCCATAACGGGAGAGTTTATTATACCGATATAGATACAACACAGATGTTCTATGCTAATGATTTTCCCGAAACCAACCCTGACATCAACTACAATCATGGTAATCGCTTATGGTGTGGATGGGGAAATGAGGTGAATGATTATTGTATTGAATATCCCGAAATGAGATACTATTACAACAACCTATGTCAAATTATGGCCAATGAAGCATGGCATCCCGTAGGACATGTTACAATTGCAATAAAAGATTGTTTTTTGGATTTCTCACTTTCTGTAAATCCACAACTTTATTATTCGTTTTTTTGCATTTATGAAACCGGCAAACCAAATTGTACTAACGTAGAGCCTGCTTATTAACAAATATTATGAAAAAACTACTGATTATTTTGTCCTTGTCGCTTTACTGCGCTACAGCCTTCCCGCAAAGGGAAGGTTTCTTCAACGTGTATGAGCAAACGGAAAAGTCGTTTTGCGCAAGTGCAGCCATCGAAACAGAAGACAGTTGCCTTATTATCGCCGTGTATGACTATTACGGAGGCTGCGGCGAATTAAAAAAAATCTCCCAAGATGGTGTGTTACTCAAAAGACTGACCTTTGGCAACGATGACACGTTCTCAGGTATCGAAGGGTTGTACTGCGACCCTTGGCATTCGGATGCGTTCTATGCCATAGGTCATGTCACACGCTTGGAAGAGCAAATTTCGAAACCTTTTGTCATGCATTTCAGCGAAGAACTCGAACTGCTTGATTTTAAAGAAGTAGAGTTGCCGGAAGATTATCACAATTTCATCATGACTAGAACCTTACTCACAAGTGAGAACGACTTCTTGTTCGCTACCTCTCTTGGACCTCAAAATGCCTATCATCGTTTGTATATGAGAATTGCCTTGGACGGGACATTGACGAAAATTCACGAGGAGACGGAAGGCTGTGGACATAGCATAATGATTAACGCCATATTTGAGTTTCAGGAAGACAACCGTTTTGGGGAATACAGAAACTCTTATTGGATACCAGGGTATATTACTTTAAAGCCACGTTTGTTCAGCTTCGATGATGATTTCGTGTTCGACACCCTGCACGAATACGGAAACATCATTGAAACCTTGGGCGACACCGTCCATACGATAACGAATAATGCAGCAGCCAACGGTACAGTACTGGTTTTCAACGACTCTATCTTGTTGTTTTCCGACCGAGCTTTGGAGGATTGGCATATTGGTGTTACAACTTATGAAAACGACAGATCTACCCTGTTATTCTCGTCAGACCTGGAAGGAAACATCAAGAATTATTTGGTCATCGACAGCAAAAACAATTCAACTGAATTTCCTATTGCTTTCAATGCCATTGACATTGATAAAAACGGAGACGGTATTTATCATGGATGTTACAGCCGTGATGACGTAATTTCTTATCCATTTCCCAATCGTCTTGTTATTACCAAGACTGACGACACCCTTGGTGTAATATGGGAAAAGGCATATTCCTATCCTTCAAGGTTCTTGGAAGCCTCTTACCTTCTTGCGACCAACGACGGGGGGTGCATTGTAACTGGCGGTGCATATAATGAAGCATCAGATCATTATGATCTTTTCGTCCTAAAAATCAACTCTGAAGGCATGATGGGAACAGAAGAGTTTATAGTTCAGGACAGCCGCCCATACATGTACTACCCCAATCCCACCCACGACCGGCTCTGCCTTCAATTCTCTCCCGATGTGCAGCCCAAGCAAATCGAGCTCCACGACCTGCAAGGCCGCTTGGTGCTCACACAACGCAAAGGCTTGGAAAGCATCGACATAAGCCATTTGCCCACAGGCATATATATGATGCGCGTCACGATGGAGGACGGCAAGACGTTTACGGACAAGGTGGTGAAGGAATGAGAATAGAGTTTCAAGTATTGCATTTCTCCCCGCCGCAAAACCATCGTGGCGGGTATTCTCTGCAATATTTTATTAAAAATCAGTCCTTTACGATTTTCCAATCGGAAACGGTCTTGGTTTCCTTTGAGAAGGCAATGCCTATCTTAATGATGGGTTTCCCATCGGCTTGGTAGGGAATCGCGTAATCCTTGCTGTCGATTTGCGCCAAAGCCTCGTCTGCCGTGCCGCGCATCTTCAGTTCCATCACATATATGGCATCACGCATAAAGACCACCACATCCGTGCGGCCTTTGGCCACCTTCACTTGCGTGAACGTGCGGAAGTTGAAGATGGAGAATACCACATAAGTCAAGACCTCGTAATAAGCCTCGTATTTGGTGATGTCGTCCAATTCTTTTTCACCGAAGTCCAAATAGGGGATGGAGGCGAAAAACGCCTGCATGGTTTTCATGGCTTCGTCAATATTGTGGTTAAGCAACGCTGCGTAAAAGATACCGGCGAAGCCCCTCGAGTTGGTGTTGCCAAGGTTCATCATGCGGGCGAGGAAATTGTCCATGAAACCCACTTTCACCTCAGCGTTGGGGAAATCGAGGGTGTAGAGGTCGCTGGCGAAGTCGTAGCCCTTGATGGTGAGATAGCCGCTTTGGTAAAGCAAAGGCAATGCTGAGGTCATGCCTTCGGTGGGCATATCGAATTGGGAGGACGGCACTTGCAGTTTCTCCAACTCCAAAAGGTTGGTGTTCAAACGCTTCATCTCCTCAAAGAGGAATGTCGGGGTGCCGCTACTGAACCAAAAATATTCCAACATCTTCGACCTGAACACATTCATTATGCTAAAGGGATTGAAAATGTCTTCTGATTTCTTCCCGAAATGATACCCGTCATAATTCAGTTTCAGCCTTTCTATCATGTCTTCCTTGGAACATTTGTATTCGTCAGCCAGCACTTGGATGTCTTCATCGAATATGGTCAACAGTTCTTCCTTGGTGATACCGCAGAGGGCAGAATAGGTAGGTTCCATTGAGATGTTGCTCAAGTTGTTCAATGTTGAGAAGATGCTCGGTTGGCTGAACTTGGTGATGCCTGTGATGAAGACAAATTGTTCATCCTTGTCGCAAACTTTTACCATTTGATAAAACTCTTGCATGATGCGGCGAACTTGCTCAAGCATATCAGGCTTATGCAGGTAGTCAAGCATAGGGGCATCGTACTCGTCCAAAATGACCACAGTCTTTAATCCGCTTGCCTCGTACAAGCCTTGAATGAGTTTCTTAAACCGTGTACCGGGCGAGCCTTTCGTATTTTCCATCTTGTATTTCCGCTCATGCTCATCAATTTGGCTGTGCAGTTCCTCAATGATTTGGCTGATTTCATATTTGTTTTTGCACGCGCTCATGTCGAAATGCAGCACCGGATACTGTTTCCAGTCCTTTTCCAACTTGGCGATGGCAAGGCCTTCGAAAAGGTCTTTCCGACCCTCGAAGTAATACTTCAATGTACTGCAAAGCAGCGACTTACCGAACCTGCGTGGGCGGCTAAGGAAGACAAACTGGGATTCTTGTGTCAGTTGATAAATGAGGTCTGTCTTGTCGACATAAATGCGTCCGTCTTGTCTGATGCGTTCAAAATCGGCAATGCCTGCGGTGTAGCGTCTCATAGGTAACATGGCAATAGGATTATTATCGCCTGCAAAGATAATTATTTTCTTTCCTTTCCCTATGCCCGAATGGATTTTTCCGTCATTTAAAGGTTCCTCTCACGCCACTGCTGGCTGAACGACTTGGAGGCCAATTCGGGCAAGATTTGCCTTTCAGGACCAAAAAATGCCATAAAGCGTTTCATCTGCAACTTCTTCAGAAACAATGGACTGTCCATCTTCTTCCGCGACTTGCAATGCCAAATCAAAGTCCTCAGCAAGGCATTCTCCTTTTGGTTGTCAGCCTTTTTCTCGATGGCGAGACGACGGTTTTCGATGATGAGGTCGTCCAACGGAATTTTCACGGGACACACCTCGACGCATCTTCCACAAAGCGAACAGGCCGAATTAAGGTGGTTGTATTCATTCAAGCCTTGCATCAACGGGGTCATCACGGTGCCCATCGGGCCAATGTGTTTCGTGCCGTAGGCATAGCCGCCAATGTTCTTGTAAATCGGGCAAACGCTCACGCAAGCGCCACAGTGGATGCACGACATCACCTTGCGCTGCTTTTCGTGCGAGAGCAGTTCGGAGCGGTTGTTGTCCAAGAGTATGACATACATCTGTTCGGGACCAACAGCCCCCCGCGAAGGTCCGTAGGTGATGGTGTTGAAAGCCGCCAAGCTCTGCCCCGTTGCGTGAAGCGAGACCAAAGGCAACAAAACACTGAGGTCGTCTGTGTTGGGAACCACCTTGGCAATGCCGGCCACCACAATGTGAATCTTTGCCATCGAAGTGTATTTCAGGATATTGCCTTCGTTTTCGGTCAACACCACGCCGCCCGTGTCCGAAAGCAGGAAATTGGCTCCCGTGATGCAAATCGGGACGTTTTGGCTTTCAATGCCCACCTCGTGGCGCACAAAATTGACCATCTGCTTCGTAGAACTGTCGGGCTTAAGCTTGAAAGCCTGCGTCAAGATGGCATTGTTTTCCTCTTTGGAGAGGTGGATTGACGGCGAGAGCGGATGATACGACTTCTGTTTGCCTTGCTGCAACACGAAACGGGCTACTTGGGTTTCAACCACCCGAATGTTCTTGCGCTCCAAGAAACCGTTGAGCTCAATCTCGTCGAGCACGGTGGAATTGGAGCGCGTGATGGCGTTGGCCCTTTCCTTGCAGATGAGGTCGAAAATCATCGTCAAGGCATCGTCGGCATTGCGTGCCCAAAGCACCTTGCCGCCATTTTCGGTGAAATGCGTCTCAAAGTCGACCAAAAGCTTTTCCAAGTTGAGCAGCGACTTGTTGCGCAGCGTGAAGGCACGTTGTTTTTCCAAGTCAAGGTTGCGATAGTTCACCTTGCCTTTGGCAAAATTCTGTTCGTAACAGCCTGTGCTGTAATTGATTTTCTGCCAATGTTCCTCGTCGAAGGCCATTTGGCTGCTTTCGTTGAATGTAGTCTTCGGGTCGTTCATAGCTCAGTTTCAATTGGGTTCGATTTTAGCTACTCTTCTCTCGTGGCGGCCACCTTCAAACCCGGTGTTGAGGAAAGCCTTCACCATCTCCCAAGCCAGCTCGTTGGAGATGAAACGACCGGGCAAGGCAAGGATGTTGGCGTCGTTGTGTTGACGGGCGAGCTTGGCCAATTCAACGTTCCAGCACAGGGCGGCCCTCACGTTGTGATGATGGTTGGCCGTCATCTGCGCACCGTTGCCGCTTCCGCAAAGGATGATGCCAAGCGGAAACTCGCCCTTTTCGATGGCCGTGGCCAAAGGGTGAATCATGTCAGGATAGTCGACGCTCTCGGCACTATGGGTGCCGTAGTCTTTCACCGTGTATCCCTCGTTTTCCAGTTTTCCTATCAAAAACTGCTTCATTTCGAAGCCGCCGTGATCGCTTGCTATCGGGATGATGTTGTCCATTTTTTCGCTGTTGATAATTAAGGTCGCAAAATTACGCATTTTAGGTTTTCCACATCCTTATATCACCCTATTTCTGAAACACTTACCCGTTGCAATAGTATCAACATTTTTCAAATAACAAATTGAAAAACAATAAATTGTAAAGTTATCAACAGATTTGTTGTTGATAACTTTTTCATTTTGGTGGACAAAAAACAAGGGTTGTTCATTCAACAGTTTTTCAAACCAAAAACACCGAAAAATGAACATCGTTTCAAAAAAACCGACCTCGTTTTACCCGATTTTTCAGTTTTCAACGGATAAACGAAAAACAAAAAAGCGGTCTGAAAAATAGTCCATTAATCATTTGCCGGAATCTCCTCTCAAACCGGAAACCATTAATGCAAGAACTTTATTGAAAAGTTTTCAACTAATTCACAGCCTTATCAACAGCAATATCAAACTTTAAAATTCAAAAAATAAAAATTGTAAAAATGGAATATTGATATTTGACGTGTTGATAACTTCGCGGCGAATTTTCGCGAATTGAAAATCGGGTGTCGCCAATCCAATTAAAATGCCTAATTTTGACCCGAATTTTTCAGGAAAATGAAGCAGTTTTTTAGGCATATTTCTTTGGTCTTGATGGGTTTGTGGTTCGGTCTTGATGGGTTCTCACAGACTGAATACCAGACTTTTACCTATCCCAATGGTCAGGTTTCGAGCGAAGGCATCTTGCGCGACGGCAAGCCCGACGGGCTTTGGAAGACCTATTACGAAAGCGGACAACTGAAATCTGTCGGCAAGCGCACCGATTTCCTCTTGGACAGTGTTTGGGTGTTCTTCAAGGAAAACGGCGACACGAGTTTGATCATCAACTACAAGAGGGATTTGAAGAACGGGCCGCGTATCACTTTTGGTGAGACCGAAGTCATGATGGAACCGTTTGTCAACGACGTGAAGCAAGGCGAAGGGCAACGCCGCGACCGAAAAGGACACCTGTTGCAGACCGTCAATTATGTCAATGGGCTTGAAGAAGGAGTTTCGCCGGTGTTCGACACCACTGGATTGTTGCGCGAAATCATCACTTATCGCAAAGGCTTCATCATGACCCGCGAGGCCATCAACCGTTATGACAAGGAAGGCAAGAAGCACGGCTATTGGAAAACCTTTTTCGACAACTGGACTCTGCACACCGAATGCTACTATAGCCACGGCCTTCGCGACGGCTTCTACAAGGAATACGACGAGAAAGGCAACTTGAAGAAAATCACCAAGTTTGTGAACGATGTGGAGCAGGTTTTGGAATCCGATTTGAAGCCTTTGGTGGTGCAGCACGAGTATTATCCGAATGGCCGCGTGAAGCGCGAAGCCTCTTTCCGCGACGGCAAGCGCGAGGGCGTTTGGCGCGAGTTTGACGAAGAGGGTAATGTAATCAATTCGCAGACCTACAAGAAAGGCGCATTGGTGGGCGAGGGCATCGTCGGCACGGATGGCAAACGGCGCGGCGAATACAAGGAGTTTTACCTCGACAGCACGCTTCGCGCCGAAGGTTTGTTCGTTGACGGCTTGCGTTCAGGCGAATGGAAATTCTACTATCAAAACGGTAAGGTTCAGGAAGTTGGCAGTTACAAGGAAGGCGACCCCGACGGCGTTTGGACTTGGTTTTACGACAATGGTCAAAAGCAAATTGAGGAGCAATTCTACAAAGGTCAGCCCAACGGGCCTTACAAGGAATATGATTCCAAAGGCAACTTGATTGTTTCGGGGACTTATTTCGACGGAATGAAAAACGGCAAGTGGACTGAGCAAATCGGCGATATGCGCACCGAGGGCGATTACCGCAACGACAAACAGGTAGGCGAGTGGGTTTCGTATTACGACAACGACAAGATGGCCTTCCGCGGCACCTTCAACGCGGGCTACCCCGACGGCGAGCATTTCTTTTATCATTCCAATGGAAAACTGCGTGAAATTCAGACGTATGCGGCTGGAGTGAAACACGGCGATTGGAAGAAATATTTGGACACGGGCGAGTTGTATTTCACCATCACTTACGACCAAGGCAAGGAAGTGAAATATGACGGCGAGGCATTAAGCGAAGACGAAATTATAAAAGAGTAATGTTATCACAAAACTTGCAAAACCTTGGTTTGTAAAAGTTTTGATGGTTTTGTAGGTTTTGTGACAATGTGACAAAAAGAAAAAAGTATGGTTATCCCTTATTTGAAACAAGGTTCGAAAGTGGCCATTGCAGCGCCGGCGCGTTGCATCACGCCCGACGAGATGTCGTTTGCCATCCAGTGGTTGGAAGGGCAGGGGTTTGTCCCTGTTTATGATGACAGGCTTTTCGCTGTTCATCACATTTTTGCGGGCGACGACGATTTTCGTGCAGCCGTCTTTCAGGAATATCTTGATAATGAGAATATTCAGGCCATTTGGCTCGCCCGTGGAGGCTATGGCAGCATCCGCATTGTCGACAAGTTGGATTTCACCAAGTTTTTGCAGCATCCGAAATGGATCATTGGCTTCAGTGATGGCACGGTGCTGCATGGAAAACTGAGCCGTTTGGGCGTTCCCAGTCTGCATGCCGCTATGCCTTTCTATTTCGCCAACAAGACCCCGATAGCCAAGCAATCCTTGTCTAATGCCTTGACGGGTAATCCTTTGCAATACGAAATATCATCGAATCCATTGAACCGCTTTGGCGTAATGGAAGGTGAAATTGTTGGCGGAAACTTGTCCGTCCTAATGGGCATGAATGGCTCCGACATTTTTCCCGAAACAGACGGAAAAATCCTGTTCATTGAGGAAGTTGACGAGTATATCTACCACATTGACAGGATGATGCACTGTTTGAAACGCGCTGGAAAACTATCCCACCTGAAAGGCCTCATTGTGGGCGGCCTGACCCAAATCAAAGACAATACGCATCCCTTTGGTCAAAGCGTTGAGGAAGTGATTGCTGAAGCCGTTTCTGAATACGATTATCCTGTTTGTTTCGGTTTCCCTGCGGGGCATTTTGATGATAATCGTGCGGTGTTTTTCGGGATAAACTCTCGATTGATGGTAACGGATGAAAAGGTGGTTTTTTGGAATGATGGAATATTTTCTTTGTTAGGAGTGAAATGAATAAGTGTTTGAATGTTATATGTGTTTTATTGGGATTGTTGCTTTTTTCTTGTTGTGGAGGAAAGGAAACACAATCCAATGATGGACAAGGCAGTTGTTCTCATGCGTCATTGGCAGTGATTCTCTTAAACCAAAAATAGTATGGACAAAACAAAAATGCGATTTTGTATAAATCAATGAATAACAAGATGTTGAAAATTTGAAAACTAAAAATCATAGGGACAAAACCGTTTTTGGGTTTGACAAGTGGTTTTTTTGCGGATTTTTGTTGTAGTTTTGCATTAGAGTATTTCAAAAACTATAACGTCATGAATAAATTTAGACTATACACCTTGCTTGTGCTGATGATGATATGCGACACAGCTTCTGCATACGATTTTGAGGCAGTTTGTTCGACAGGGCAGACGCTTTATTATAGCATTAATATAGATAGTATTTCTGTTTCTGTCACTTATCCAAATTACGACGGATCATATAGTTATTATTCTGGTTACCCTCAACCCGAAGGCGATATTATTATTCCAAATAGTGTTGTTTATCAAGGGAATGAATATACCGTAACCGACATTGGCACCCATGCTTTTTGCCGTTGCAATCAAATGGGAATTGTCACTTTGCCCACTTCATTGATTACAATTGGTTATGAGGCTTTTAGAGATTCCAATATCAACGGTCATCTTGTGATTCCCGATAGTGTAATATCCATAGGTCAGGAGGCTTTCAGTGGTGTTTCAAGCCTGAATGAACTGACCATCGGTGCTTCTGTTAAGAGTTTAGGGCTTTGGTCTCTTAATTTATACGACCTGCGCACCTTTCATTACAACGCCATTGACTGTGACGATTTGGAGTATCCTCCATTTGGCATTTCTACCCGTGTGACTTCACTAACCATAGGCGAAGAAGTGTTGTACATTCCTCAAAGATTGTTTCAGTCCACTAACCATTTCGAGTGCGATGTGGTCATTCCTAATTCTGTTGTTCGCATAGGCGAAGAGGCATTTTTTGATTCGAGAGTTTCATTGGTGGTTATTGGTGATGGTGTCGTTGAAATTGGAGTGTCGGCTTTTTACAACAACCATAGTCTGACAAGCCTCAAATTGGGAAAGGGTCTGAAAACTATTAAAGATAGTGCTTTTATGAATTGTGGTATTGCAGGTCATTTGGTCTTGCCTGATTCGCTCGAAATCATAGAATCATCCGCTTTCCACTGTTGTGACATTGACACATTGACTATCGGGACTTCCATGGATTCTATAGGCTGGAGTGCCTTTTCCCACAACAATTTTGGAGTCATTTATGTGAAAACAGTTATTCCACCATATATCGGATTCCAGTATTTTTCCACAAACCAATACTCTGAGATTGAAGTCCACGTTCCATGCGAGTCGTTGTGTGATTATCTTAATGACGAGAATTGGTCCATTTTCCCAAACATAACGGCTTCTTTCCCTTATCATCTCAATGTAGAAAGTGCTGATTTGCAAATGGGAACCGCATCAATTACTGGAGTGCCAAATTGCTGCGACAATGCAATAGTTAAGGCATATCCGAGGCAAGATTTTGAATTTGACAGGTGGGAAACTAATGGTTCGACAGTATCGCAAGATGAAACCTACACTTTCCAACTGGAACAAGATATGACCCTTGTAGCATATTTTAAGATTTATGATGGAATCGAAGAGGATTACAATAATAATTCCATAGTCAATGTTTATCCCAATCCGGCAAGGGACAGGATTGTTATTGAAGGCATGGAGGCTGTTGAGGTAAAGGTTTACAATACTTCAGGGCAGTTGGTGATGTGGGTGAGAGGGACGAATGAGATTGATGTTGAGGGATTGGCGGAAGGGGTTTATTTGCTGCGCATTATGGATGCAGAAGGAAAAGTTTACACGAACAAAATCACGGTACAATGAAAAACATTAGACTTATTGCTTTGGCTGCCTTTATGATGCTTGGGGCGACAATGCAGGCACAAGTGGCTGGTGAGTTCTATTCTTTCGCGGGTTGGGAAGACAACAGTGGCGGCTCTGGCATAAGGAGCTTGGCTCATTACACCGAACACGGCAAGAAGGTCGAACTGCCTTATTCCTACCTCATTGATGACCCGGAAGCGATGGGCATTGGCAACGACTTTATCACAGATGCCACACCTGGAGTGCTTTATAACAAAGACTGTGGAGCTGGTCAGACGAACAAGCTGTACAGAAGCATGGACTACGGCCACACTTGGGAAGCCATCGACGACCTGTCAGGTTGCTCAGATGAGTATTGGACCTTCAAGAATGCACCAGGTGTACTGCTCAAATTAAGTCACATCGTGCCGGGGGAACTGAAAATCAGCTATGACTACGGAAGCCATTTTGAAGTCATGGACATCCCTGCCTTTGGAGGTTCCAATGAGGCAGGTTGGAATGTCGGTGAGTTTTTCAAAGGGAGTTATTCTTACGAAATGTCATCGTATTACCTTACCCACTCGATGGATTTCAACCAGACCGTCGACACGGTTTATTACTCAGAACAAGAATTCTTGAACATGAAGGCTGGCGCTCGCGAGGGCGAGCTATACACCTATTATCCATCGTACGAAGACCCCAATTATTATATCATGTCGTACAAGCTTTTCTTCAGCTCCGATTACGGACAACACCAACAAATGGTGATGACCGTTGATTCATTGATCATTGGTAATGTGCATATTATGGACAGTTGGGAGTTTATGGTTGACCGAGAGCCTGGTGTCTTCTATTCCATAAAGAGGGAGAATTCCATTGTCTATGCCAACAGCGGAAAGATTTGGATTGACTATTACCGCGATTATGGTGAGACCTTGGTGACCACCTATTTCCATCATTTCAGGCCGGATTGGCACAGCCAACACTCTCCGGTGATGGATTGTGAAGTTGCGGGCTTCGACGAAAACAGCGTCACGCTCCGATGGACCGAGCCGGAACTCAGGCCGGAAGAGGCACTGGTCGGCTATCGGGTTTATCGAGGCGAGACTTTGATTAGTGGGGATTTGATTACCGAAACGGAATACACAGACCTATATTCAGGCAACGGACGGCTGAAATACCATGTGTTGGCGGTTTACAGCGATGGTGTGACTTCCAAGGCATACAACATCGTGTATTGTGAACAGACGGATGTTGTGGATGAAAATGGTGGCGGAACTAATGTTACTGTATATCCCAATCCTGCCAATGGGGTTGTTCGCATTGAGGGGGTTGTTGCTGATGAGGTGCAGGTTTACAATGCACTTGGGCAGGTGGTGAAGACGGTGCGGAACTCTAATGAGGTGAGTTTGGAGGGATTGGTGGAAGGGGTTTATTTGGTGAGGATTAGGGATAAGGAAGGGAGAATCTTTTTGGAGAAGGTGATGGTGAGGTAGTGCTTTTTTTCGTGCTATCGTTATACGTGCTAACGGACTCACCCTGGCCCCCTCTTAGAGGGGGATCGGTATGCGAGCTAACGTACTGACGAAGAGAACTTTTCTAGCCTTAGGCCACTCATTTTGAGGGGGAAAGAGAAAAACAAACATAAATATAATACGATGAAAAACATTAGACTTATTGCTATGGTTGGACTTGGCCTTATGGCGAGCAACCTTTTTGCACAAGTTCCCGGCAGATGGGAAGACCCGATGAAGGTGGATGCCACTGTTATCAGCAACCAAACGGTCAGGGTTCAGTGGGAGAGCCAATTCGTCGATCATTTTGAAACGGGTGATTTCAGCCTTTTCGACTGGAACAATGCCGTTTCCGATTATCCTTGGGAGATTACCGACAGCCAGTCCTTTGACGGTTCCTTCTCCATGCGGGCGTCGAATGCGGGCGTCGACAATTCGACTTCGGCCATTCAAATCAAGATGCCGATTCCACGTGATTGCGAGATGCGGTTTTATGGCAAAATCTCCTCGGAAAACAACTGGGATTTGGGTAAGTTCTATATCGATGGCGAGTGCATGACAAACCAGTCGGGACAAGGCTCTTGGCATGAGTTTCGGTATGATGTCACGGAAGGCGAACACACCTTCAAGTGGGAGTATGCCAAAGACGGCGAAGAGAGTGCCCTGGACGACACTTGGTATATTGACTGCATCCATTTTGTTTACGATGGCTCTTTTTATCAGCCGCAAAGTTGGTTGTATTATGGATATGACGGTTACCGTGGCAGCATGGGTGACGGCGGCAATGCCTGTGAATGGGCCATGAAATGGACTGAGCAGACGAGTGGAGTCATTACGGATGTTGCCCTCTACAGCGATGCTGAAGGACTGACGGGCGGCACCTATACGTGTACCATATACTTGGGTGGTGAGGATGCGCCTGGGAATGCGGTGTCGTCAATAACCGTGGATGTGACGCCAGGACTGGGCGATTATCAGTATTTTGAATTGGATGACTGGGTGGAGGTTGGTTTAGAGGCAGGAAGCATCTGGATGGTATGGAGTACCGACGAAGGCCACGAGACACCGGCTCCCTACGGCAATGGTGGTTCGAGCGACGATGGCACTTGGTGGAAAACCGAAGACGGATGGCAGCAAACCGACCTTGGTGGTGGCGCTTGGCTGATGCAGATGCTTATGTATTATGACAGCGGTTTTCCACACTTCAAGGTGTATCGCGCCCTTTGCGACGGCCAGGACATGGAGTTGATTGCAAGAAAGCTGGAAGTCAATTCCTACCTTGACGGACAATGGGCTGACTTGGATGACGGCCTTTACAAATGGGGTGTCAGCCATGTGATCAACGGCGTGGAATCAGCGATTTCGTGGTCTGAATGCTTGGAGAAGAATACCACGGGGGTTGAAGAGAATCGTTTTGAGGCTGTTGTTTATCCCAATCCTGCCAGCGGTGTTGTGCGCATTGAGGGTGTTGAGGCTGATGAGGTGCGGGTTTATAATGCACTTGGGCAGATGGTGAAAATAGTGCGGCGGACGAATGAGATTGATGTAGCGGATTTAGCGGAAGGCATTTACTTACTGCGCATCCACGACAAGCAAGGCGTTTCCCATACGAATAGGATAACGGTTACGAAATAAGCGATGAGAAAAATATAGCCTCAATCCTGCAAAAGGGTTGAGACTTTTTTGTGGAAAATGTACGATTGGGTTGCCGGAAATGTAATCGGATGGGTTACACATAGCTGAAAGTAAAAAAATGGTATCATTTTGGTACCAAAATGGTAAGAAATCGAAAAAGTGTGTATCTTTGCGGAACAAAAAGGAAAGGAGAACAACATGATAGTAGTCAGTAGCAGAGATTTCAGGACGAATATGATGAGTTATTTCACGGAGTCAAACGGCGATGATTTCATCGTCAAGACCCGCGACCACGGCTCGTTCAAAGTCAGCATCAAGCCGGTAAAGAGAGAAGATGCCATACTCAACATCCCACCAGAATTCCGTCGCGACCCCTACGAAATCAGTCCGAGCGGCGACCCGTTCTTCGCCGACCAAAGGAATATTGATATGCTTGAGAAAAGACTGAAAGAAGCAGAAAGCGGCGAGGCTACTTCCCACGAGATGCTCCCAAATGAATCGTTGGACGAATTCTTAACCAGAATCGAGCATGAGCTACAAGGTTAAGTTCCTGGATGCTGCTTCAAGAGATGCCCTAAAACTCAGGCATGAAGAGCCAAAATCCTTCGCCAAATTAATGAGAATGGTGGATGAGTTGAAGGAACATCCCACAACAGGAACTGGCAAGCCCGAATACCTGAAGTACGACAAGCGTGGTGTTTGGTCAAGGCGAATAACGCAGAAACACAGACTTGTTTACAAGATTTACCATGATGTGGTCATTGTGGAGGTGGTGTCTGCCTACGGTCACTATGTCGACAAATAACACAAAACACTTCTCTCCAAAATGAAAAACATATAAATTTGTATCTCACATTTTGGAAATTGTGTATTTTTGCGAACTGAAAATACGAAAATTTCGGATGATTGGTTCGCAAAAAAATATCATTTTAGGTCTTGGTGATGTGCCAAGAACGGCATTCAACACCAATAGCATTGCGCTGTTGCTCAATGAAAAAAGAGATGATTCCCTCTCAAAAAAGTTGAATTATTATGTCCAAAAGGGGCTGTTGCTCAATCCGCGAAAAGGGATTTATGCCAAAAAGCACTACAACCCGGAAGAATTGGCAGGCTTGGTATTTGTGCCGTCCTACATTTCTTTGGAGTATGTGCTTCAACGGGAAGGGGTCATTTTCCAGTACGACTCGGCCATCACCTCGGTGAGTTATCTGAGCCGCGAGATTGAAATGGACGGACGAATTTTCCGTTATAGGCAAATCAAAAGCGAAATCCTATACAATTTGGCAGGCATTGAACTGCGTGACAACATCAGCATCGCAACGCCCGAAAGGGCGTTGCTCGATATGATGTACCTAAATTCAGAATGCTATTTCGACAACCTCCGCGCCGTCAGCAAAAGGCGCGTCATGCAACTGCTTCCTGTTTACCAATCCCAGCGGTTGACTGAAAGAGTCAAAGAATTATTCAAATCATTATGACTATGGACATTAACAAGCACAAATTCTTTATGTTGCAAATCCTGAAAGACCTGTTTTCGGATGCTGAACTCGCAGATTGCCTTGCTTTCAAAGGTGGAACCGCATTGATGTTTTTCTATGGTTTGCCCCGTTTTTCGGTCGATTTGGATTTCAACCTGCTCGATACGGACAAGGAAAAAGAGGTGTACGAAAAGGTCAAAAAGATTTTGTTGAAATATGGCGACATTCACGATGAGGCTTTGAAATTCTATGGGGCGGTCTTTGTTTTGAACTATGGACAAAACGAAAGGAAACTGAAAGTGGAGATTTCGAACCGCCAATATGACAACCATTATGAAATCAAGAATCTGTTGGGCATTGATATGAAAGTGCTTGCCAAGCCTGATATGTTTGCCCACAAACTCTGCGCCCTGCTCGACCGAAACGAAATCACGGGGCGCGACGTGTTTGATTGCTGGTTTTTCCTGAATGCCCAAACGCCCATCAATGCAAACATTGTGGAAAACAGGATGGGAATGCCCTTGCAAGAGTACATTCGACATTGTATTGACACATTGGAACAAGTCAGCGACAAAACCATTATGAACGGCTTAGGCGAACTGACCGATGGGGAAACCAAGAAATTCGCCAAAACCAAACTGCGCAAAGAGGCCATTTCCTTGCTTGGATTTTTCAAGGCGTTTCCTATTTTGGCATAGGTGTTTCTTGGAAAAGCGTAGTGTTTTCACCAAAAAAACTTTGGAAAAGCGTATGATTTTTTGGTGAAATTTCTTGGAAAAGCGTAAATATTTTGCTTCAAATTTCTTGGAAAAGCGTATCTTTGCGGCGTAAAAACCTCATAATATGCTGAAAAGGAAGATACAAGACTATATCGAGCAATACCTGAAAAGCAACTCGAACAAGATGCTCGTCATTGACGGGGCAAGGCAGATTGGCAAGTCTTTCATCATCCGCGAAGTGGGCAGCCGCCTGTTCCCCAATTTCATAGAAGTGAACTTCGCCAATGACAAGAACGGCTCGAAAGTGTTCGCCGAAGCCAACACCATCGAGAAATTCTATTTCCAACTGAGCACCATTGCTGGTGAAAAGATGCACGAAAAAGCCAACACCTTGGTCTTTTTGGACGAAATCCAAGCCTATCCGCACATGCTTACCATGGTGAAATTCCTCAAGGAGGACGACCGCTTCACTTACATCGCCAGTGGTTCGCAATTGGGAATCACCTTGCGGCAAACGGTTTCCATCCCCGTAGGAAGTTTGGAGATTAAGCACATGTACCAACTTGACTTTGAAGAGTTTTTGTGGGCCAACGGCTTTGGTGAAACAGCCATCGATGAATTGCGGCGAAGGTTTGTGAACAAGGAATCGTTGGACGGAAACCTTCATGCAAGGATGCTCGACCTGTTCAAACGTTATCTATTAATAGGTGGAATGCCCGATGCGGTCAATGAGTATCTCGATTCAAGGAACATAGTGATGGTTAGGAAGATACAAGACGACATCCGCCATCTTTACGCGCTCGATGCTTCGCAATACGACGAGGAGCACAAACTGAAGATAATGAGCGTTTACAATATGATTCCATCCAATATGGAAAACAAGAAGAAACGCCTCGTTTACAAGGCAATTGAAGGCAACGACAAACGCTGGAAAGACTATGCCGACGAGATTGAGTATTTGGTTGGTTCGGGCATCACCTTGGAAGTGAAGGCTATTTCCTCACCAAAGTTTCCCTTGGTTGAATCGGCGAGCAAGAACCTTATCAAACTGTATCTCAACGATGTGGGATTGCTTACCGATGTGCTTTACCAATATAATGTTTCGGCCATTTTGAACGACGAACTGAGCGTGAATTTGGGAAGCGTGTATGAAAGCGTGGTCGCATCGGAACTCAGGGCACATGGGCACGAGCTTTTTTATTACGACAACAAGGCCAAAGGCGAAGTGGATTATATCGTTGACGACTACGAAAGCCTTTCCGTGCTGCCCATTGAGGTGAAGTCGGGCAAGGACTATCAAATCCATCGTGCGCTGAATGCTTTTGCGGCCAATGAAGACTACAAAATCAAGCGCGGAATCGTCTTGTCAAACGAGAGAGAAATCCGTTCAAAAGGCATAATCTCTTATTTTCCAATTTATTATGTGATGTTTTTGGAATACCGAGTGCCTGAAAAGATTGTCATTTAGCCAGTTCTCCGTTCTCCCGAATTTGCAAATTCGGAAGCCACGAATAACAGCATTTGCAATGCGAAAAACGGTTTTAGCTTTCCTTCGCAATCCGGTTCATTTCGTTCAAGATCTTTTTCAGGTTCTCCGGCTTGGTCAGGTTGAGCCAGTCGCAGAAGGTGATGCCCATGTATTTCGCGGTCTTTTTCCAATTGCCCTTATGGTCTTTCTTCAGCGAGAAAATGTAGGAATTGCCACTGCCGAGCAGCACTTCCTTCAAGGCGCAAACCTTGTAGACAATCTCGTTGAATAGGCTTTCGCTCGTCACGCCGGTCTTGCATTCGATGACAAACAACTTGTTCGCCTTGATGAAGCACACGTCCAATTCGTTGTTGTGGCGGATTTTGCCGTTAGAGATGTGTACGCCCATAGCGATGTCGTCGGGTTGTAGCACTTCTTTGATTAAGGCATAGACGTATTCCTCAAACCATCCGCCCGTAAGGTATTCGATTTCATAGTTTTGCAGCGAGCCTGGCCTTTCGGGGACGAAACCGATGAATTCCAAGAACTTGCTCAAGTTGGGGATGGCAGTCATATATTCCTTGTCGGGATTCTCCACTTGCGAAATGATGAGGAACTTCCAGTTGCGGTACTTCTCGCGCAGGGTTTCCATCACCTGATAGTCGCCGCGACTGAACATGTTTTGCGAAAACATAGTGAACAGATGCTGCGAAAATGCCGTTTCCTTCACCTGTTTGCGCGGTTGGTCCACATCGCTTTCAAGTCCGTAGAGGCCGAAATATTCCTTCAGCGTCATGCGGTGCTTGACGGGGAACACCTCGTCGTCATCATCATAAATGCTGTGGTCGAAGATGGTTTTGACAATCAGGTTCTCGCGGGTTTGCGTGTAGAAAAACAAGGTGTCGAACTCCTCGAAGACATGTTGCACCGAGAGCGTCATGTAACGGTTGCCGCCCGCAAGGTTGAGATAGTATTTCTTGTTGGGAACCAGATTTCCCTTGATGGTGCGGCAGATGCGCTCATACAGGAACTTGTCTTGATACCGATTGACGACGATGGTTTTCACAAGCGTTTCGTCAATATCCAACGCTTTGGTTAACACTGGTATGCAATTGGCTTCCTCTGCGGCGGAGATGAACAGCAGCTCGTCGCCGTCCTCGAAGTATTCTTTGGTGAACAGATAAGCCGGCAAAGGATTGCTCTTGTCGATGATATTTACGATGGTTTTTGACATGGTTTGAAATTATAGGAAAATATTTAAAAACTCTGTTACATTCATTATTGGAATATCGGACATATTGAATCCTTTTTTATCGCGGGTAAGAATGTAATTGACCTGTTCTCTTTTGGCAGCAAAAAATTGTGTAGCATCCTCAAAATCAGATAAATCGCTATTTAATGCTTGTTCTATGCAAGCATCACCGATGGAAACAACTGTTACTAATTTCTTTAAGCCAACAAGTGTTTCGTGAAGTTTTTTCTTTTCAATGGTTTTGCCTGCAATGTATACCACATTTACAATGGTCAAGTCTGTTACAACCAGTTCAACTTGTTTTTCTTTTGCCAACTGAAACAACACAAGGGTATCATCAACCCAAGGCTCACGATATTGAAGCAGGTCAAGAACGATATTGGTATCAATAAACAGTTTCATCGGCAGTATTTTTCAATAAGATAGGCTTCTTTTTCCGCTTTCCAATCGTTGGAGGTTTCTGTTGTGGCAAGGCTACCGGCCAAGTCCATCACTTCTTTGGAAATCTTAATGTTGCGCATTTCTTTTATTTTTCCCATCGAAAACTGCTGCAAGAAAGACTCTATCAAAGCAGACAAATCAATATTGTGTGCTTGGGCATACAAATATGCTCGGTTAAGCGTTTGGCTGTCAATGTTTAAGTTTGCTGTTTCAAACATGGCATTTATTTTTTGGCAAAAATACGCACTTTTCTGATTGCAAGCCACACATTAATAAAAAAAGGCGGCCGAAGCTGTCTTTTTTAAGATTATCAGAATTGTCACTTGACGATCAGTTTCTTCACTTTTGTTCCGTTGTCATTCTTCAGTTCAACGAAATATATGCCTGATCCCATTGTGTCAATACGGATGGTATTAACCGAATTATCAATTCGTTGCGTTTTCACCATCTTCCCATTGACATTGTAAATCACCAATTCGGAAGGTATGGCGTTTTCAAGCGTGAGAGTGAAAGTGGCATCTGAAACGGGATTCGGCCACACTTCAAAATCAGTAGTGTTAGACTCACTTACATCATCGTCTTCAAGGAAAGGTATATAGTTGACCAAGCCCAAATTCGGGTCGTCGTTTTGGTGGGTGATGTGTTCTTCAATTACTTGTGCATCTGTAGTTCCCCAGTAGTTGCCTACGGCCATGATGTCGTTGGCGGAGTTGTTGTAAAGGTCAAAGTAGGTGAAGTCCATCCCATAATTGGTGATATGGCCGTTGTCGTGAATCACGTTGTTGCCCCAGTCGTCCTCGGTGCCAAGATTGACATCAGCAGCATTGATGACGGTGATGCCCCACAGGTTTTTGGTGATGACATTGTTGCGGATATAGGCCTTGTTGTTCTCGTCTATGCCGTAGATTCTGATGCCGCTGCCGCCGTTCATGGGATTGGTTTCAAGGTTGTTTTGGTCAAAGGTGTTTCCGATGATGGTCGAGCTGAGATGATAGCCTTGTTGATTGTAGCCATAACGGTTGTGGTTGATGTCATTGTTTTTCAACAGGATTTTGGTGTTGCCGGTGCCCATAAGGTCGGCAATGCTGATACCTCCCGCCATTTCATCTCCCCAATGGATGGTGCAATTCACGATGCGGATGCTGTCTTGTGAACCGGGTCCAAGGTTGATATGAGGGTTGTTACTCAGGTTTAAAAAGAAAATGCAGTCGGTGACTTGCGGGGAGGTTTGCCCATTGGCTGGCGAACTGATGGCCGAACCATTATTATTGTCAAATTCGCAATTCGTGAACACGGGGTCGCAATTCATGCAATTGACAACAGCACTTTGTTGTTCACAACGGAAATTTTGGAAATGGCAGTCCGTAAAAACAACCTCGCTTTCAATAACTTGAATGCCGTCCAATTGTGTAATATAGCATCTTCTGAACACGCACGGGCCGGTGGCATCCTCTAAACGGATACGACCATTCACACCTGAATTGCCAGAGAAAGCCAACCAGTAATAATCATCCGTATTGATGGCATCTATCGAGCCTTTGATGGTCAGGGTGACATTGTTGCCAAAGTACAAGGAATGGTTGACATCAAGTTTGTCGTTGGCCGAAATGGTGACGTCGTTTTCGATTCTATACTGTTGGTTGCTATCATTCCACACGACGCAGCCTTCGCTCACTTCTATAAGGTCGTCAATGGTGTAGGTCGTGCCGTTGCCTGGGCTGGTCCATTGGGCGTTCAGCATCGGAATGAATCCGAGAAACAAGGATAAAATCAAAGTTACTTTTTTCATTTTTGGTAGGATTTTCAAAATATCGGCAAAAATACGCATTTCATCAATACAACAAGCCAAAAAGCCACAAAGGAATCTTGTTTCCATGGCCAATTTCCATATTATCACTTACTACGAAACTGTCCCCAATGTTCTTGATTTGCGAGAAGTTTTTCCCCTTTCCGCCCACCTCGAAAAGCCATTTTCCGTCCACGACCAAGTCGCCTTTGTTCGGCATGTAAATGCGATGATTGACACCCACTTGCGAGGCAAGAAAAGTTTCTCTCATCGTTCCTGAATCGACTTGGGGTGTGAGGCAATGCATCAGATTGGTGTTGTAGAAAAGTATCTTTTCCGGCTTCGTCAGCATGTTCATCCCGCTTTCAGTGGCATAAAGGCGACGGATTAGAGCCGCTTTGTCCATCAAGTCCAAGAGTTTCAGGACGTTGTTGCGCGACGACTGCAATGTCGTGCAAAGCGACGATATATTTAAGGTGTAAGGCTTCATCTCGGCCAAAACCGCCAAAAGTTGCTTGATTTTATAGACGGAATCGTATTCAATATGGCTCACTGCCGGAATTTCAGTGGTGACAACCGTGTCTATCACCTGTTGCAGCCGGTCGGGAAAGCCGTCGCCTTCTTCGCGATAGAACGGGTAATAGCCTGATTCAATGTACTTTTCAAAATATTGCAGCACCTTTACTTTCGATGTGATTTGCGAAGCCTCGGTGAAATGGTTGTTCAGTATGGTTTCCAACGACAGCACTGGAAGGTCGGCCACCTGCTCCAACTTCAAGTATTCCCTGAACGAAAGGCCTTCCATCGTGTAGGCACGGTGGCGGCGTGAAAGGTCGGCAGTCAGCGATTCTTCCAATTTCAGCATCGATGAGCCAGTCACCACGATATGCAGACGGGGATAGGAATCGTAAATGTTCTTGATTTCCTGCTGCCAGCCTTTGTATTTGTGGACTTCGTCCAAAAAAAGGTGTGTGCCGCCATGCGTGTAGTGGTATTCCGCCAATTCAAGCAAGGTGTGGTTGGCAAACCAGATGTGGTCCAACGAAGCGTACAAAGCCTTTTCCGCCTCCGCAAAGGTGCGTTTGATGTGTTGCAGCATCAAAGTTGTCTTGCCCACGCCTTTCGCTCCCTTGATGACAATCAGTCGGTTGTCCCAGTTGATTTTGTCGTAAAGGTATCGAGTGAAACTTAAATCGGTGTCGGCCAACAAACGACCGTAGGTTTTGAACAAAGTATCCATAGTTTTCTGTTTTTCTCGCTGCAAAAATACGATTTTTTACTTTAGAAAAACAAATTTTATAGTCATTTTTTACTTTAGAAAAACGAAAATGAGTATTATTTTTTACTTTTGAGAAATAAAAATGAGTATTATTTTTTACTTTTGAAAGTAAAAATGGCAGCCGAAGCCGCCTTTTTGCATACACACTATTTTGAATATATGCCAAAACAAGATGACCATGACCGCTTAAACATCAGTAAAAGCGGTCATGGTCATAGTTACAAGCATAGTAAAAAATCACTTCCTAATCGCCGCAATGCCAGGCAGTTCCTTGCCTTCGATGGCTTCGAGCAGGGCACCTCCGCCGGTGCTGACGTAGGAAACTTGGTCGGCGAGGCCGAACTTGTTGATGCAGGCCACCGAGTCGCCGCCGCCGATGAGCGAGAAAGCGCCGTCCTTGGTGGCTGCCGCAATGGCCTCGGCGATGGCCTTTGAACCCACGGCGAAGGTGTCGAACTCAAACACGCCGCAGGGACCGTTCCAAAGGATGGTCTTCGAGCCTTTGATGACGTTGGCGAAGAGTTCGCGGGTCTTCGGGCCGATGTCCATGCCTTCCCAGCCTTCGGGAATGTTCATCGGGTCAACCACTTGGGTGTCGGCATCGTTGGCGAACTTGTTGCCCACCACGCAATCTTCGGCAAGCACCAGATTGACGCCTTTTTCCTTGGCCTTGGCAAGGATGTCGAGGGCGAGGTCGAGTTTGTCCTCTTCGCAAATCGAGTTGCCGATTTTGCCGCCGAGGGCTTTCTTGAAGGTGTAGGTCATGCCGCCGCAAAGGATAAGGTTGTTGACCTTATTAAGCAGATTCTCAATGATTTCAATCTTCGTGGAAACCTTCGAGCCACCCATAATGGCGGTGAAAGGATGTTGGATTTCGTTCATCACCTTGTTCACAGCGGCCACTTCCTTGCCCATCAGGTAGCCGTACATCTTGTGGTCGGCATCGAAATAGTCGGCGATGAGGGCGGTGGAGGCGTGGGCGCGGTGGGCGGTGCCGAAAGCGTCGTTGATGTAGTATTCGCCATAACCGGCCAAGGTCTTGGTGAATTCCTTCTGCGAGGCTTTCACGGCCTTCTTGGCTTCGTCGTAGCCTTCCTCGCCTTTCTCGATGCCGCGCGGCTTGCCTTCTTCCTCGGCATAGAAGCGGAGGTTTTCGAGCACCAAAACCTCACCGGGTTTCAATGCGTTCACTTGGTCGGCGGCTTTCATGCAGTCGTCGGCAAACTGGACGGGACGGTTCAGGAGTTCTTCCAAGTGCTTGATAATCGGCTTGATGGAATACTTCGGGTCGGGGTTCTTCTTCGGGCGACCGAGGTGCGACATCAGCACGACCATACCTTTGTCGTTCAAGACCTTGTTGATGGTTGGCAACGCAGCCCTCATTCGGGTGTCGTCGGTGATGTTGAAGTTGTCGTCCAACGGGACGTTGAAATCGACGCGGATAACCACGCGCTTGTTTTCAAAATTGATTTGATCGATGTTTACCATGCTAGTTGGATTTATATTTATGATTTGAAATTTAAGATTGATTTCGTCGAATGCTTCGCATTTCAGGATTTAAAATTATGGTTTTCAGGGACTACCATATTGATTGAGAGTGGAATCATTTCGAAGTCAAAAGGTGAGTTGGTGAGGTTTTCGCCTTCGGTTTCGAGTGTGAGGCTGTGGGCGGGAATGGATACAATCCTGATTTTCTTTCCCCTGAAGGTGCTGACCTCTTTCAATTTGTTGATGAAAGTCCCGTCGTAGATTTTGGTGACGTTGGCGGCAAATTTCGGTATGCTCACCTTGCGTATGGCGGTGATGTCAAACAGCCCGTCGTTGGGAATGGCCTTGGGCATCATCATCATGCCGCCTCCGTTGTAACGGCAGTTGCCCACTGAGAGGCTGAGGATTTCTTCGTCGAGAACCAATTGGTCGTCCACAGTCAGTTGGACATGGACGCAGTCGTATTGGAACAGGCATTTTGCCACGTTGAGCATGTATCGCGGTGCGCCTCCCTTGCCTTGCGATTTCATTATGTTTGTTGTTTTGCACACAAAATCGTCGAGGCCGGTGCCGGCGGCATTCAGGAAATAACGCACCTGCGGATCGCCATGGTTGTAATACGTCACCTTGCCGACGTCGTGCCTGAACAGGTTTCCGGCCTTGATGATTTTCACGTTTTTCCGGTGGTCGATGTCAAAGCCGAAAGTGCGCCGCCAATCGTTTCCGGTGCCCATCGGGATGATGCCCATCGTGATTTGTTCGGTGGGGAAGCGTTTTTGGGTGAAGATGCCGTTGATCACCTCGTTGTTGGTGCCGTCGCCGCCAATCGAAACTATTTTCGTATAGCCTTTTTCGGTGATGTTGTCGCGCACCAATTCGATGGCGTGACCTTGATGTTCGGTGACAAAGAAGTCAAATGCAATATCCTCATTAATAAGGATTTGCTTTATTTGTGGCCAGTCTTTTTCCGCCTTCCCAATGGAGGCTTTCGGGTTGACGATGACCAACCATTTATTGTTTTCTTCAATCATTATTTTCGAAAATTTGGGGTCAAAGATAGGAAATAAAACAATTGGTCAAGCCAAATGTTGTCCACTTTGTGGAAAGTTATGCCTCCAATAAGGTTTTTTTTCGTAGTTTTGCACGCTTATTTTTTAAGAGGTATGGTTACATTTTCAGACAGGATTACGCTTGAAGAGGTGGAAAAGGTTCTTTGTTATGGTGACAAGTTGCAGGTTTCCCCGGAACTGATGGATCGGGTTGGAGCCTGCTATCGTTTTTTGGAAAGGTTTTCTGCCGAAAAAGTCATCTATGGCATCAACACGGGTTTCGGTCCGATGGCCCAATGGCGTGTCGACGATAAATATCTTAATGATTTACAATATAATATCATTCGCAGTCACGCTACGGGAGCGGGTGAGCCGTTGGACGATGTGTATGTGAAGTCGGCGATGATAGCCCGCTTGGGAACGGTGTTGCAATGCCGTTCGGGAGTGCATACCGACGTGGCCGACATTTTGGTCGCGTTCATCAACAACGATGTGTTCCCTTTCATTCCGATGCACGGCAGTGTGGGCGCCAGCGGCGATTTGGTCCAGTTGGCCCATATCGCGCTCTGCCTGATTGGCGAAGGCGAGGTACACTACAAAGGCGAGTGGCGCAAGTCGGCTGAGGTGATGAAAGAATTGGACATCAGCCCCTTGAAGATGCATATCCGCGAAGGCTTGTCGATCACCAACGGCACTTCGGTGATGACGGGCATCAGCGTGGTCAACCAGTTCAACGCCGAGACCTTGCTCGACTGGGCCACCTTGGCGGCTGTTTGGATGAACGAAATCGCTTCCTCATTCGACGACTATATGTCGGAAGGCGAGAACAACTGCCGCCGCCACGAAGGCCAACAAGAGATAGCCCGCCGTTTGCGCGAGCTTTCGGAGGGCTCGCAATGCCTCAAGAAACGCGCCCACGAGCTTTTCGATTACGGCCACGCCGACGTGAAAGTGTTCGAACACAAGGTGCAGGCCTATTATTCGCTGCGCTGCACACCGCAAATCCTTGGCCCCATTTACGATACGTTGAAATACACCCGCCGAATCCTTGAAGACGAGCTCAACTCGGCTTGCGACAACCCCATCGTCGACCCCGAAACGGAATACGTCTATCATGGAGGCAATTTCCACGGCGACTATATCTCGTTGGAGGAAGACAAGGTGAAAATCGCCCTTGTGCGCCTTTGCATGACTGCCGAGCGCCAGCTGAACTACCTCTTCCACGACCGCATCAACGGTATACTGCCGCCGTTCCTCAACCTTGGAACCCTCGGACTGAACTACGGAATGCAGGCCTGCCAATTCACCGCCACTTCCACCACTGCCGAATGCCAAACCTTGGCCATGCCCAACTATGTACACAGCATCCCGAACAACAATGACAACCAAGACATTGTCAGCATGGGCACCAACACGGCCTTGCTCTGCAAGCAAGTGGTGGAAAACTGCTTCCAAGTGATGGCCATCCAATACATCGCCTTGGCGCAGGCCACCGACTGCCTCAACATTGCCGACAAACTCTGCCCGACTTCGCGCCGAGTTTACGGCAAGGTGCGCGAAATGGTCCCGTTTTTCGTCGAGGACACGCCTTTCTATAAGGACATCGCTGCCGTCGAAAACTATTTGAAAACAAATCCTTTGAAATTGAAATAATGAAATACGCCCTCATCACCGGTGCTTCACGCGGCTTGGGAAAAGCCATCGCATTGCGCTTGGCAGCCGACGGTTTTGCCGTTGTCATCAACTATCGGTCCAACCAAGAGGCTGCCGAAGACGTTTTGAAGCAGATACAAGAGGCTGGCGGCTCGGGCGAGCTGTTGCCTTTTGACGTTTCTGACCCCAAAGCCATCGACAAGGCTCTGGAAACGTGGTCGGAAAGCCACCCGGAGGATTATGTCTCGGTGTTGGTCAACAATGCCGGCATCCGTCAGGACAACTTGATGGTTTTTATGCAGGAAGAGCAATGGAACCAAGTGATTGACACCACCTTGAACGGCTTTTTCTACATCACGCGCCGCCTGCTGAAGGATATGATGACCCACCGCAACGGGCGCATCATCAATATGGCTTCGCTGTCGGGATTGAAAGGCCTGCCCGGGCAAACCAACTATTCAGCCGCCAAGGCCGCCTTGATTGGAGCCACCAAGGCATTGGCGCAGGAAGTGGCTGCCCGCAAGGTTACGGTCAATGCCATCGCGCCAGGCTTCATCGCCACCGACATGACCAAGGAACTCGACGAGGCCGAACTGAAAAAGCTCATCCCGCTTGGACGCTTCGGCAAACCGGAGGAAGTGGCCGCATTGACCAGTTTCCTCGCTTCCGACGAAGCCGCCTACATCACCGGACAAGTCGTCTCAATCAATGGAGGGCTTTATACTTAGGCAAACAATCAACAATCAACAATTAAACAATTAAACAATCAACAATTAAACAATCAACAATCAACAATCAACAAAAATGAAAAAGACCATTTTGACCATCGTTATGGCTCTCTTCGCCATCACCACTTTTGCACAACAGGAAGAATCACAATTTCGTGTTCCCAGCGGCTACCAAGGCTACCTCGAATATGGCAACAGCTGGCATGTGTTCGACAATCAAATGCCCAACACCATCAATTTGTCGACCACGCATGGTTTTTTCTTCAATAGCCACATGTTTATGGGTATAGGCATCGGCGTGGACGCTTGCAGCGAAGTGGGATTGTTCCCGATTTACGCCAATTTGCGCTATGTGATAACGAACAAGTCGGCTGTCAGCCCTTTGTTGAGCTTGCGTTTGGGTTCCTACATTTCCGAAAAGGTGGGTGCATACGGCGACTTGGCTTTCGGCGTGCGCTTTGCCTCCAAAAGGGACTTTGCCGTCAGCTTGATGGTGGCCGCAACCTACTACGACAAGATGACCTACAGCATTTGGGAAGATTATCAAAACGAGGAAGGCGAATGGTTTGGCGGTTATGTTTACAAGACGGTCAACCCTTCAAGCATCTCGCTGAGAATTGGAATCGAGTGGTAATTGTTTGAACAAAAACATTTTATGGCAAGGAGAGTCGTCATAACAGGCATGGGCATTTGGTCATGCCTTGGAAAGGACAAGGAAGAGGTTATGGCCTCGTTGCGCGAAGGTCGCTCAGGAATCGGAATCGACCCGCAACGCACCGAATATGGCTACCGTTCACCCCTGACAGGCATCGTCGGAAAGCCCCAACTGAAAGGCAAGCTCGACCGCAAGCTGCGTATGTACTTGGCCGAAGAAGGGGAGTATGCCTACATGGCCACATTGGAGGCTTTTCGGCAGGCAGGCATTGATGATTCATACTTGCTTGAAAACGAGGTTGGTGTGTTATTCGGCAACGACTCGTCGGCCAAGGCGGTCATCGATTCGCACACGACCATCATGGAAAAGAAAGACACCACCCTTGTAGGCTCGGCGGCCATCTTCCAGTCGATGAACAGCACCGTGACGATGAACCTCTCCACCATTTTCCACCTGAAAGGCATCAACATGACCATCAGCGCGGCTTGCGCCAGCGGGTCGCATTCCATAGGATTGGGCGCGCTGCTCATCCGCAACGGCTTGCAGGACGTGGTGCTTTGCGGCGGCGCACAAGAAACCAACTACCTCTCGATGGGCAGCTTCGACGGCCTCAGCGCCTTCTCGACCCGCATTGACGACCCTACCAAAGCCTCCCGCCCCTTCGACCGCGACCGCGACGGCCTTGTGCCAAGCGGCGGGGCGGCGGCCTTGGTGCTTGAGGACTACGACCACGCCGTGGCCCGTGGGGCTACAATTTTGGCCGAAGTGTGCGGCTACGGTTTCTCCTCCAATGGCGAAAGCCACATCTCGCAGCCCAGCGAAGAAGGTTGCCAACGCGCCATGACCCGTGCCATGAACGAGGCAGGCGTGAAGGCCGAAGACATCGACTATGTGAACGCACACGCTACCTCCACGCCGCAAGGCGACATGTTTGAGGCTTTGGCCCTCAAGAACATTTTCGGCCCCACACAAACGCCCATCTCTTCGACCAAATCAATGACGGGCCACGAGTGCTGGATGGCCGGTGCGAGCGAGATTGTGTACTGCATCCTGATGATGCAAGGCGGCTTCATCGCACCAAACATCAATTTCGAGAATCCTGACGAGTATTCGGAAGGTCTCAACATCGTCAACAAGACCACGGAAAAACAGTTGAAAACCATCCTTTCCAATTCATTTGGCTTTGGGGGAACCAACAGTGCATTGATAATCAAGAAAACATAAAATACAAATGCATCTTACACCGAAATTAAAAGAAGCATACAGCAAGGAGCATCTGACCGCGCGTGAGGCACAAGCCAAGGCCGAATGGATTGCTTGGGGGCCGGTTGTGTTCCAAGTGAGCCGTTTGATGAAGAAGTTCGGCATATTTGAGATGCTGCGCAACAGCGACAGCGGCATGACCGAAGCCGAAGTGGCCAAGGAAGCCAACATCAGCGGCTATGCCGCCAAGGTGATGCTGGAAGCGAGCTTGTGCATCGGCACGGTGCTCATCGACACGGAAACAGACCGCTACACGCTGAGCAAGACGGGCTGGTGCTTCATCACCGACCACGCCACCGACGTGAACACCGAGTTCAACCACGACGTGAACTACGAAGGTTGGTTCCATCTCGAAGAGAGCCTGAAAGAAGGCCGCCCCGTTGGTTTGGAGCATTTCGGGCCGTGGCCTACGCTGTATGAAGCGCTTTCGGAGTTGCCGCCGCAAGTGCAGAAAAGCTGGTTCGGATTCGACCATTTCTACAGCGACAGCTCGTTCGACCAAGCCCTCGAAATCGTGTTTGCCAACAAGCCGAAGAATCTGCTTGACGTTGGAGGCAACACGGGCCGCTGGGCCTTGCAGTGCGTTGGGCACGACAAGGACGTGCGGGTGACCATCGTCGACTTGCCACAGCAATTGGAGATGATGCGCCGCGAGACCGCCGGCAAGCCTGGCGCCGACCGCATCGACGGTTATGGAATGGACTTGTTGGATGCCTCAAAGCCCTTCCCGACCGACAAGCATTACGATGCCATTTGGATGAGCCAGTTCTTGGATTGCTTTGGCGAGGACGAAATCGTGAGCATAGTGAGCCGCGCTGCCAAAATCATGGATGGCGACAGCCGCTTGTATATCATGGAGACCCTTTGGGATCGCCAACGCTTCGAAATAGCTGCTTTTTGCCTTACCATGACGAGCCTTTATTTCACGACCATGGCCAACGGCAACAGCAAGATGTATCACAGCGACGATATGACCCGTTTGGTCGAGAAGGCAGGATTGGCCGTGGAAACCATTCACGACGGCCTCGGCCAAGGACACAGCATCATGGTATGCAAGAAAGTTGACAGTAGTCCCACGGTCCCGTAGTCCCGTGTCCCGCAGTCCCGTGTCCCGCAGTCCCGCAGTCCCGCGTCAAAAAAACAACAATTCAACAATCAACGATTCAACATAAATGAACAGACAGGAAATAGAAGAAAAAGTCAGGGAATTCCTTATCGACGACCTTGAGATTGACGAAGAGAAAATCAAACCCGAAGCCCGACTGAAGGAAGACATCGGCATCGACAGCCTCGATTTCGTTGACATCGTGGTCATCGTCGAGAAGAAGTTCGGCTTCAAGATTAAGACGGAAGAAATGGCCAAGGTGAAGACCTTCAACGACTTTTGTGACTACATCGAAAAGAAGATAGCCTAAGCAAGCATGGCCGACACCCTGCAACATAACGAATGGTCGGGAAAAACCGACGGGCAGCCTTGGATGCAACGCTCGCTCATCGCGATGTTTCGCGTGTTGCCCTTGTGGCTGCTCTACGGTGTGATGGCTTTGGTGGTGCCTTTCTATATGGTTTTCAACAAGAAAGGCTATCAAGCCATCTACAGGTTTTTCCACGGAAGGATGGGCTATGGCCCGTTGAAGTCGTTTTGCAATGTGTATCTCAACCATTACCGCTTCGGGCAAGTCGTCTTGGACCGTTTCGGGGCGTATGCGGGCAAGAAATACCAATTCGAATGCGCTGATTTGGGGCTGATGGAGCGTTTGGAAAACCTTCCCGAAGGCTTCCTCATGCTGAGCAGCCATGTGGGCTGTTACGAAATGGCCGGCTATTCGTTGAGCCCCAAGATAAAGAAAATGTCCGCTTTGGTGTTTGGCGGCGAAACGGCCACGGTGATGGAAAACCGCAAGCGCGTGTTGGGGAAAAACAACATCCGTATGATTCCCGTCAAGGAAGACTTGTCTCACTTGTTTGCCTTGAACGCCGCCTTGGATGCCGGTGAAATAGTCAGTATGCCCGCCGACCGCGTTTTTGGCTCGCAGAAATCGGTTGAATGTCAGTTTTTTGGAGCAAAGGCACGTTTCCCCTTGGGGGCTTTTGCTATGGCGGTGCAGAAAGAGGTTTCGGTGCTGGCGGTGTTCGTGATGAAAGAAGGCATGAGGAAATACAAGGGCTACATCAGGGAAATCGGTTGCGACGGCCAAGGAGGCAGGCGCGAACAAATGGCCCGACTCGCCCAATGTTTCGCCACCGAGCTCGAAGACATCGTGAGGCATTATCCGACACAATGGTTCAACTATTTTGACTTTTGGAAGGAATGAAGGTCTTTGAGGACATAACCATGAGGGAACTGATCCCGCAGCGACCGCCGTTTGTGATGATTGACAAGCTGCTTTCGTTCGATATGACGGTTACGGTGACGCAGTTGGAGGTTCGTCCCGACAATGTCTTTTGCGCCGACGGGCATCTTTCAGCCGAGGGCTTGATGGAAAACATCGCCCAAACTTGTGCGGCGCGAATGGGCTACATCAACCTGACCCAAAACAAGTCGGTGAAAATCGGTGTCATCGGGGCGGTCAGCAACTACGAGGTTTTCCGCACGCCAAAGGTGGGAGAACTGATAATCACGACGATAGAGGTATTGGAAGAGTTGTTCCAAATCACTATGGTGAAGGCGTTTGTCAGGTGTGGCGACGAAACGATAGCCCAAGGCAACATGAAAATCGCATTGATGGATATAGATATGCAAGACTGAACATCATGGAAAAGGAAAACATATTATCGGTGACCATTCCTTTCGAGATTCGCTTCAGCGAGGTTGACTCGATGGGGGTGGTTTGGCATGGCAACTACGCCAAGTATTTCGAGGACGCACGTGAGGCCTTTGGCGAAAAATACGATTTGGGCTACCTGATGATGTACGACAAGGGCTTTTTCGAGCCCATCGTTGAGCTGAGCTTCAAATACAAACGCCCGATGATTTATGGTATGCAACCGGAGATTTGCGTCGTTTACCTTCCTTGTGAGGCTGCCAAAATCATTTTCGACTACGAAATCCGTGATGCGGCAACAAAGGAGGTTTATGCTTTGGGCCATTCGGTTCAGGTCTTTATGGACAGAAACACGCACCAGTTGGTGCTGACCAATCCCGATTTTTATGCGGAATGGAAACAAAAATGGGAGGTAAACGTATGATTGTCAAAGTGTCGGACAATATCATTTCGCCTTTGGGCATGACCACTGCCGAGAATTATGAAGCGGTGAAAAACGGTCGATCGGCTTTGGCTCGTTATGAGGGTTTGTGGGGTTTGCCAGAGCCTTTCGTGGCTTCGCTGATGAACCGCGACGAGGTTGGACAGGCCTTTGCACCGTTGGCCGACAACGCGAAATACACCTTCTTCGAGAAAATGATCATCCTCTCGGCATCGAAGGCTTTGTCTGACGCGGCCATCGACCCGGCTTCGCACAAGGTGCTGTTCATCCTTTCCACCACCAAAGGCAATGTTTCCCTTTTGGACAAGCGCGAAACGGGTTTCCCGCATGAAAGGGTGCTGTTGGGCGCGGCGGCAAGGCAGATGACCGGTTTTTTCCATAACCCCAATGCGCCAATAGTGGTTCCAAACGCTTGCATTTCAGGCGTTTGCGCACAAATAGAGGCTATGCGTGAATTGCAGGCTGGCAATTTCGACCATGTCGTTACGGTGGGTGCCGATGTGCAGTCGGCGTTTATCGTCAGCGGTTTCCAGTCGTTCAAGGCCTTGTCGGATGAACCTTGCAAGCCTTTCGATGCCCACAGGACAGGCCTCAACCTCGGCGATGCCGCCGCAACGATTGTTTACACACGGAGAGATGCCGTCAGCGATGCTGACTGGGTGGCTTGCCAGGGCGCAATTCGCAACGACGCCAACCACATCAGCGGGCCCTCGCGCACTGGCGAAGGCAGCTACAGGGCCCTGAAAGCGGCTCTTGGGGATACTGACCCTGACGGAATCGCCTTCGTCAACGCGCATGGCACCGCCACATTATATAATGACGAAATGGAGTCAATCGCCATCGAAAGGGCTGGGCTGTCGAAGGTAACGGTCAATGGACTGAAAGGCTACTACGGCCACACGATGGGCGCAGCTGGCGTGCTCGAAACCATCCTCTCGATGGCGGCCATCGACGACGGCAACATATTGGCCACCAAAGGTTTCGACACCCTCGGCGTGACCCGTCCTTTGGTGCTTTCCAACAAGAACCAAGCCACCACGAAACGGTCGTTCATCAAATTGCTGTCGGGTTTTGGAGGCTGCAACGCGGCCTTGCGTTTCAAGAAAGGAGGTGCGCCATGCTGAAGGTTTACATCAATCCGGAAACGGTGATGGTCAATGATAAGCCATTGGAGCACAATGAGAAAGGTGCTGCCTTGCTGACCGAGCTTTATCGTACACACATCGGCGACTATCCGAAATTCTTCAAGATGGACACTTTGAGCAAATTGGGCTTTGTGGCATCGGAATTGCTTTTGCAGGCCGAAGGTGCCACCCGTTTTGAGCCTCGTGAGGACCGTGCGATAGTCTTGTTCAACAAATCGGCTTCGTTGCAGGCCGACACTGCCTATCAAGCCACCATACAAGACCCGGAGAACTTTTTCCCCAGTCCGGCGGCATTTGTCTATACGTTGCCCAACATCGTGACGGGCGAAATCGCGATCCGAAACAAGTATTTCGGCGAAACCTCATTCATCGTTTTAGGAGAATATGATGAGCAAATCATCGCTCGACAATTGGGGAATGCCTTCCAAGACCCGATGACACAAAGCATCTTGGGCGGCTGGCTCGACTGCACCGACGAAAACCACTTCGAAGCCCGAATCTTTTTAGTCGATCAGTCACCCGTCCCCCGTCCTCCGTCCTTTGTCCCCCGTCAACAATTAAACAATTAAACAACCAACAATTAAACAAATTAAAATGGATCAATTAATCTACACCCTGAAACAACAAATCATCGAGGCATTGAACCTTGAAGACATGAAACCTGAAGACATCGACGAAAACGCTTCGTTGTTTGGCGAAGGTCTTGGCCTCGATTCCATCGATGCACTCGAACTCATCGTTTTGATGGAGAAGAACTACGGCATCAAGCTGAAAGACCCGTCGCAAGGCAAGGAAATCTTCAAGTCGGTGGCGGTGATGGCCGATTACATCCAAAAGAACCGCACGAAATAAGCGATGAAGCCGATTCTGGTCACAGGAGCGGGAGTGGTTTCGGCCATTGGCCTGAACAAGGCGGAAACCTTGGAGGCTTTGCTCAACGGCAAGTCGGGCGTGGGTGAACTGCGCTACCTCAAGACGGAACACAAAGAGTTTCCCGTCGGCGAGGTGAAGCTGACCGATGCCGAGATGCGCGAGCGTTTGGGCATTGCCGAAGATGCCGTCACCACGCGCACAGCCTTGATGGGCATGTTAGCCTTGGGCGAGGCTTTGGAAGAAGCCTGGCTGAAGCCCGGAATGCTACATAAGGTAGGTTTCGTTTCGGGCACCACGGTTGGCGGTATGGACAAGAGCGAACAGTTCTATCTCGACTATATCGGCAGTGAGGCCCACAAGGAATACATCGCCGTCCACGACTGCGGCAATTGCACTGAGATGACGGCCAAGCATTTCGGGAAGTTTGCCTTTGCGACTACGCTTTCGACAGCCTGTTCGTCGGCGGCCAATGCCATCATCTTGGGTGCCAATATGATTCGTTGCGGCCAAGCCGACATTGTTGTGGTGGGCGGCAGCGAGTGCATCACCAAGTTCCACCTTAACGGCTTCAATTCGTTGATGATTCTCGACACCGAGCCTTGCCGTCCTTTCGACGCCACGCGCAACGGGCTGAATTTGGGCGAAGGCGCGGCCTATCTTGTGTTGGAATCGGAAGAGAGCGCCAAAAAACGTGGCGTGAAGCCACAAGCCCTGCTTTCGGGCTATGGCAATGCCTGCGATGCCTTTCATCAGACGGCCTCGTCGCCCGAAGGCGAAGGCGCCTATCGTGCCATGAAAGAGGCCTTGCAACTTGCAGGCTTGCAACCTTCCGATATAAGCTACATCAACGCGCACGGCACGGGAACGCCCAACAACGACGACAGCGAAAGCCAAGCCATGATAAGGCTTTTCGGCGAAACGTTGCCGCCTGTTTCGTCCACCAAGCCCTTCACGGGGCACACCACGAGCGCCTCGGGTTCAATCGAGGCGGTGTTTTGCATTTTGGCCTTGCAAAACGGTTTCCTGCCGGTAAACCTGAATTGGGCCCACCCTATGGAAAATGGGGTGAAGCCCGTTTCGCAACCTGCAAGGAAAGAGCTGAACCATGTGTTGTGCAACGCTTTCGGCTTTGGCGGAAACGACTCGACGTTGCTGTTTTCGAGGGCTTCGGGACCGGGGGACAGCGAGACACGAGACGAGAATGATTCCCAAACGTATGGGAGATTGCGGGTCAAGCCCGCAATGACGTTTTTTGATGACGTTTTTCATAAGGGTGTCATTGTGGGCAAGGCCCCGCAATCTCCTCGGAATAACGGCGTCTTTGTCCTTTCCGCCAAGCAGATTTCTCTCCAACAGCCGCTGAGCGAAGACTGGATGCATGAACCCATAAAGTATGATGTTCCATTTGCCCGCTCGCTCGACCCGAACTTCAAGGAATACATTTCGCCCATCGAAGCGCGACGCATGGGCCGGATATTGAAACGTGCCATAGCCACTTCGAAAGAGGCTTTGAAAGCATCGGGTTTGGAAAGTGTCAATGCCATCGTCACGGGAACGGGCTATGGCTGCATCGAAAACACCGAGTTTTTCCTTGATGCCCTGTCGCGCGAGGGTGAGCAGCTGCTGAAGCCCACTTATTTCATGCAATCGACCCACAACACCATCAGCTCGTTGGTGGCCATCCAAACGAAAAACCACGGTTATAATGCCACATACGCCCACAAAGGCATGTCTTTCGACAGTGCCTTGCAAGATGCTTGGATGCAATTCAGCCTCGGCAAGATTGGCTCCGCTTTGGTGGGCGGCCACGATGAGATGACGGAAACCTTCCACCACATCCTGAAAAAAGGCGGCGTGATGGGCAAAGATGACGAAATGTGCGGCGAGGCTGCCGTTTCCGTAGTGCTTTCCGGTCATTGCGTGGAACAACAGGCCCGGCCACAGCAGGCTTTGTGTAAGCTCACGGGCTTCAGGATGCTTCATCAACCAACGATGGGCACTTTGAAGGATGTCATGGAAAAGATGCTCCAAACCGTTGGAAAAACCCTTTCCGACGTCGACTACATCCTCACAAGCCTCAGCGGCGATCGTCAAAGCGATGCGGCCTATTTTGAAGAGTGCAAGACACTTTTCGGCGACAAGCCTTTGCTGCGATACAAACACTTGTTCGGCGAGAGTTTCACGGCTTCCGGACTTGGCTTTTACGTGGCGGCGCAATGCCTGAAAGCTGGTGAAATCCCGGCTTCGTTGTTTGTCGATCCACAAATAATCAGCGCGAAACGTCCTGAAACCATATTACTTTTCAATCATTCTGACGGCATTAATTATTCATTAACCTTATTGGAGGCATAACTTATGTGGAAGATTTTCGGATTGGTCGCGTTGCAAACGCTTTTCCTTTCGGGCGGGCAGGTGATGCTCAAATTGGCGATGCAACAACTCGGCAAGTTCGAGTGGACTTGGGCTTATTTCAAAAGCGTGCTCACCGATTGGTGGCTCTTGGCCTGCGGCATCAGCTTCGGTTTCGCGACGGTGCTTTGGCTCTATATCCTGAAGAAATTCCCGTTCAGCCAAGCCTATCCCTTGACCAGCCTCTCGTTTGTCTTTGGAATGATAGCCGCATGGCTCGTCTTTGGCGAGAGCATCCCGTTCTCGCGCTGGATTGGCCTGGTTCTTGTGGTGTTGGGGTGTTTCCTAATCATGAAATGAGATGAAAAAACTGCTGTTGTCCATAGTGTTCTTTGCATTGGGCCTGATGGTTTCGGCACAGGCCCAACTTTCTGAAAACCAAAGCCAAGAAGTGATGGCTTTGCTGACCGATGCAGCTGCTTCGATGCATACGATGCAATGCCGGTTCGTGCAGGAAAAAACCACTTCCATGCTGGCCGAGCCTTCGGTTTCGGAAGGTGTGATGTGTTTCGTTGCGCCCGACAAGATGCGTTGGGAATACACCTCGCCCTACACTTTCGCCTTGGTCGTCGATGGTGAGCGCATCGTGAAGGTGGCCGACGGCAAGGCAGAGCCTTTGGAAGGCAACTCGAGCCGAATGTATCAAGGCATCGTCAACATCATCATGGGCAGTGCCACGGGAAAGAAGTTGTTCGACGCATCGGTTTTCGATGTCGTGTTGTATGATGAAGAGGCCTTTTGGAAAGCCGAAATGACCCCCAAGCGCCGCGACATAAAGCGGATGTTCAGCCAGTTGGTGTTTCGCTTCGGCAAGGCGACCAACGTCATCAGCCGCGTTGAACTCATCGGCTCGAATGGCGATGTGACTGAGATTCGGTTTGAGGAGATGAGGCTGAATGAGGCTGTTGATGAAACCATTTTCAAATAATAAAGATATTGACAATGAACTTCTTGGACAACCTTTTCATCATAAAATCCATCGGGGAAACCGAAACAGGCTTCACGGTGCTTGTGGAATGCAACCCGGACCACCCCGTCTATCGGGCGCATTTTCCGGGCAATCACATCACGCCGGGGGCTTGCCTGCTGAAGACCGCTGGCGAGATTCTTGGGCAAAAAATAGGCAAACCGCTGTTTTTGAAACGATCCAAGAACCTCAAATACATCAATGTGCTGATTCCTGCCGATGGAAAAGCCGTCGAGTATGCTTTTTCGCACCTTGTGGAAACCGAATCGGAATGCAAAGTGCAGGTTGTCGTAGCCGATGAAACTGCGGTTTATTCAAAAATGTCGTTGACCTACAGCTATGAACCCCTCTGAGCCTTGCGCGACACGGACAATGATGCAGCAGATGAAAGTCTGTGTGGTGGTGCCGACCTACAACAACGGCGGCACGTTGCGCGATGTCGTGGAGCGTGTGTTGGGATTTTGTGATGATGTTGTGGTGGTCGACGATGGCTGCACCGACGGGTCTGCCGAGGTTTTGAAAGGTTTTGGAGGCCGCATCACGGTGGTCGGTTATGGCCGCAACCGTGGCAAGGGTTATGCGCTGAAACGCGGCTTCGAGAAAGCTAAACAGATGGGTTTCGACCATGCCATCACCATCGACAGCGACGGGCAGCATTTTCCAGAGGACATTCCGTTGTTTGTCAATGCATTGGAGCAGCATAACGGAGCCTTGATTGTGGGTAGCCGCAACCTGAACCAAGAAAACATGCCCGGACAAAACACCTTCGCCAACAAGTTTTCGAACTTTTGGTTTCGAGTGCAAACGGGTTTGGATCTGCCTGACACACAGACCGGTTATCGGCTTTATCCTTTGCGCAGCCTGCCTTGCTTGGGGTGGCTCACCTCGCGCTACGAGGCCGAATTGGAGCTGCTTGTTCTCTCCGCTTGGCGCGGCCTCGACTTGGTTCCCATCAAAATCAACGTCTTTTACCCCAAAGGCGAAGCGCGTGTGTCGCATTTCCGTCCGTTTTGGGATTTCTTCCGTATCAGCGTGCTGAACACGGTGTTGTGTTTGTTCGCCATTGTCTATGGATGGCCTTCTCGATTGATTCACAAAATTTTACGGAGGAAAACGGCATGAACAAGTTCTTCCTTTCGGTCTATGACCATTTGTCGAAAAACCGACCGCTTTCGATAGCCTTGTTGTTGGTAGTCACGGCTTTATGCGTTTTTTCGGCCTTGCGTTTGGACTATAAGGAAAACATCGCCGATTTCCTTCCCACCGACCCCGAAAAGGAACGCTACACCTCGGTTTACAACGACCTGAGCGACCAAGGGCAAGTCACGGTAATCTTTTCTGCCGACACCGCCCAACTCGACGGTGACGAGGCTTTGGAAGCATTGATGGATGCAATGGATGCCTTTGAAACCATCTGGAAAGCAGAAGACACCGCATTGTTGGTCAGCGATTTGCGCTGCAAAGTGGACGACAGCCAAGTGTTTGATGCTTTGGACTTCATCCGCGAAAACCCTGCTTTGTTCTTGACCGAATCGGACTACCAACGTATGGACTCGCTCCTTGCCGAACCTGACTATGTGGCCACCTGCCTCAGCAACATCAAGCGGATGCTGGCTATGCCGACGGCCAGCTTTGTGGTCGAAGGGGTGAAAGCCGACCCGCTCAACCTCTATTCGCCAGCATTGCAACGTTTGGCAGCTCTTAACCCAACGCAATCCTATCGCGTTGAAGACCAATATCTTTTCAACAAACAAGGCGACAAGGGCTTCGCCTTTTTCACTTCGCCGTTTGCGGGCAGCGACACCCAAGGCAATGCGCTGATTGTCGCCCTCATCAATAAGGTCGTCGAGCAAACCGAGGCCGTTTGTCCCGCCGTGCATGTCTCCGCAGTGGGTGCGCCCACCATTGCCGTCACCAATGCGCAGCAAATCAAAAAGGACAGCATCCTTTCCATTTCTTTGGCTATCGTATTGATTTTCTGTATTTTGATGTTTACGATGGCTCGCAAGCGTAATTTGTTGTGGCTCGGTATCTCCATCCTTTTCGGCTGGATTTTTGCCTTGGCGGTCATCGCGCTGTTCAAATCGGGCATTTCGATTATCGTGGTGGGCATTGGGTCGGTCATCGTGGGCATAGCGGTCAACTATCCGCTCCATTATTTGGACCACATCAAGCAAGAGCCCAACAAACGCGAGGCCTTGAAAGACGTCATCCAACCTTTGGTCATCGGCAACCTTACCACCGTGGCGGCCTTTGCCTGCCTCGTGTTTGTGAAGGCCGAAGCCATGCGTGATTTGGGCCTTTTCGGTGCCTTGATGCTCGTTGGCACCATCCTCTTCGTGATGGTGTTTCTGCCCTTGTTTGCCGTTGTGCCAAAGAAGCCCAAGAAACTCTTTGTTGACGACGGCAAGGCGCCTTCCGAAACTTGGCGCAAAATCAAGCTGTACGTTTTTTGGCCTTTGGTCATCGTCACTTTGGTATTGGGCTATTACAGCCGCGAGACCGCATTCGATGCCGATTTGCACAACATCAATTACATGACGGCGCAACAGCAGGACGACTTGGCCTTGCTGAGCGAGTCGCTGCAAAACGAAGGCGCAACAGAGTTGGTTTATATTGTTTCGGAAGCCGCTGGTTTTCAAGATGCCATAAAGCAAAACGAAACCATGTTGGCCAAGTTCAGGGAAATGCTGCCCGACAGCGTTGAATGCAGCGTTTCAGGCTTGGACGGCCTGTTGCCTTCGCTGCAAAGGCAGGAGCAATCGCTTGGATTGTGGCGTGATTTCTGGCAACGCCATCCCAATATCGCTGGACAAGTCGAAACCGAGGCAATGAAAGCGGGCTTCGCCGAAGATGCTTTTTCGCCTTTCATCGAAGGGATGGCGAAAGAGTATAAACCTTTGGAAGAGAACGAAATGGAGTCTTTGCTGGCTTTGTGCAAAACCTACGCTTTGCAACATGATTCGGTGGCAAGGGTGGTCAATTTCGTGCGCGTTCCCGTTGCGGCTTCCGAACCGCTGAAGCAACAGTTGCGCCAAGCCCTTCCTGATGGAGGCTTCGTGTTCAGTATCAACGATGTGGGCAACAATTTGGTGACGGCTTTGTCTGACGATTTCGACTACATCCTTTATGTGTGCAGCATCGTCGTGTTTCTCTTCCTTTGCCTCTCGTTTGGGCGGTTCGAGTTGTCGCTTTTGGCCTTCCTCCCTTTGACGATAGGTTGGGCTTGGATATTGGGTATCATGCATTTGGCCGACATCAAGTTCAATATCGTGAACATCATTTTGGCCACCTTCATTTTCGGTCAGGGCGACGACTACACCATTTTCATCACCGAAGGGCTGCTCTACGAATATGCATACGGCAAACGGATGCTCAAAAACTATCGTAACAGCGTGATTTTGAGTGGAATATTGATGTTTGTCGGCATCGGGACATTGATTTTTGCCCGGCATCCCGCCATGCGCTCGTTGGCCGAGGTGGCCATCATCGGAATGGCGACGGTGGTCTTTATGGCTTGCTATCTGCCGCCTTTCGTTTTCGGCTGGCTGACCAAGAAAAAAGGCCAATTCCGCGAAGTGCCTTTGACGCTTAAACGAATGGTTTACACGTTTTTAACCCTGCTTGTGTTTTTCGTTTTCGCCTTTGTCATCGTCACGCCCCTGACCCTGCTTTATATCGTGTTGGTTCCCAAGTCGGAGAAGAAGCGCTATCGCTACCATCAGATGATCGCTTTCTTTATGCGTCTGGCATTGAAGGCCTTGCCCGGCGTGAAGTTCAGCCTCGACAACAGGTTTGGTGAAACCTTCGAGAAGCCTGCCGTCATCATCGCCAACCACCAGTCGCACCTCGATTTGCTTTGCACGATGATGCTCAATCCTAAGCTCGTGCTGCTGACCACTGATTGGGTTTGGAAAAATCCCATTTATGGCGTAATCATCAGGTTTGCTGAGTTTTATCCCGTTTCTGACGGCTATGATATGAACGTTGGGCGACTGAAATCTTTGGTCGAGCGAGGCTATTCGGTGGTGGTTTATCCCGAAGGCACGCGCTCGGTGACGGGCGAAATACAGCGTTTCCACAAAGGTGCTTTCTCGTTGGCGCAAGCCTTGAATGTCGATATTCTGCCCGTTTTCGTTCACGGCGCCAACCATGTGATGCCCAAGAAGGATTTCGTTTTGCGCGAAGGCCAAATCTACGTTGAAATCGGGGAGAGGATGCCCGCCGCAAAGGTGAAATCCATCGATGCCCGCGCCTTGACTTCGCAATTCCATCGTTATTATGTCGAGCATTTCGAGGCCATCAGGCACGACCGCGAGAACACGGGATATGTGCTTCCTTTTGTGCGCTATAAGTACATTTACAAAGGTTTGGAGGCCGAGCGCGAATGTCGGCGCAACCTGAAACAGATCCGAGCCTATAGTGCCGAAATCGATGCTTTGCGGCAACAAAACATCTTGCTGAAAAACAGTGGCTTGGGCGAATTGGCTTGGACGTTGGCTTTGGTGCATCGCGACACTCAAGTCTATGCCTTCGAAACCGATGAGGACAAGCATCTGATAGCTTCGCACACCAATCACATCCCCAACAATTTGCATTTTGCCAACAGCGAAAAAGACTTGCCAAAATGTGAATATATTATTGATGCCCAACTATTTCTGAAATGAAAACTTGTGTCGTCATAGGGGGAGGCATCGGAGGCTTGGTTGCTGGCGCGCTGCTGGCCAAGGAAGGCTACATAGTGACTGTATTGGAGAAAAACGCCATCATCGGTGGCGGCTTGCAGACCTTCAAGCGGAACGGCGTGGGTTTCCCGACGGGGATGCACGTCTTTGGCGGCTTTCAGGAAGGTGGAAACTTGCGCAAATTGTTTGGTTATTTGGGCGTTATGGACAAGATTTCTTTGCGCCCGACTGACGAGGACGCTAACGATGTGGTCAATTTTGTCGGTGAAGGCCTCACTTACCGTTTGCCCAAAGGAAAAGAACGGTTCGTCGCCTACCTTTCGGATTTGTTTCCTGCTGAAAAAGAGCATATTAAGGCATACGTCAACCGACTTTTCGAACTCACCGAAGAGGAAGATTTGTTCTATTTGCGCGAGGTTCCCGAAACTGGCCTTTCGCATGGCGACGATTTCCTTGGCTCTGTCAACCAATTGATGGACAAATACATAACGGAACCAAAACTGAAATCTTTGTTGGGTTATTTGAATCCTTTGGTTGGTGGGCTCGGTGAAACTGCGCCAGCCTATATCCACGCTTTGCTCGGCGTGTTGCATATCAACGGGACGTTCCAATTTGAGGGCGAAAGCCAACAGCTTGCCGAAGCCTTGGCCGAAGTGATTGAAAATGCTGGTGGTCAGGTTGTTGCCAACGAGGAAGTGGTGCAAATCCATGTCGCTAATCGGCAGGTGACCCATGTTGTGACCAAGAAAGGGAATCTTTATCAAGCCGACAGCTATGTTTCAGCCGTGCATCCTGATGTGTTGCTGCGAATTATTGACAAACAGGCTTTTACGACGGCTTTCAGGCAACGGGTTCAGTCGGTGCCCGAAACCATGTCGAGTTTCAAGGTCTTCATGAAGTTGAAGGAAAACGCAATTCGGTATGTCAACCATCCGACGTTCTGCTTGGCCGATGGCAGCGATTGGCCCCAAAGCTGGATGTTTGTCACGCCACCGGTCGAAAACCAAGGCGACTTTGCGGAAACGATGGTCGTCATCTGTCCGATGGATTTCGGGCAAGTCAAGGCTTGGGAGCACACCCTGACTGGACACCGTGGCGAAGGCTACGAGGCTTGGAAGCAAAAAACGATGGATAAAGTGCTGGATGCCATGGAAATGGTTTACCCTGACCTACGCAGTTGCGTGGCGTTTTGCTTTGCCGCCTCGCCGCTCACCATCCGCGACTATTATGGCAACAAGGAAGGCTCGAACTATGGCTTCAGGAAAGATTGCAACAACCTGATGCTCTCGCAAATGTCGGTGCAAACGAAGGTCAAGAACCTTTTCCTGACGGGGCAAAACGTCAATATTCACGGGCTTTGCGGTGTGTCGCTGACGGCCATCGAAACGGTTGAAGCCTTGGTTGGCCGAAATGTGATTGTGCAAAAGATAAATGCAAGCCGGACGCGGATGGAATAAGGATAAATTGTAATTTTGCAACACAAAAGGCTGAGCAGATGAACCACAAATTGTTGGTGTTAAGCATATTATGTTTCTTTTCAGGATGGCTTTCCGCCCAAGAAAGCATCCCGTTGTGGGAAGGCTGTGATGTGTGCTATGGCAAGCAAGTCACGCTGACGCCTTACGTTGCCCAAAACAACGATTCGGGCCTTGCGGTCATTGTTTGTCCTGGCGGGAGCTACTGCTGGCTGGACGTGGAAAACGAAGGCAAAAAAGTGGCCAAATGGCTGCAAGACAATGGCATTACGGCTTTCGTGCTGCGCTACCGCACCATTGGTTTCGGGGCTTACTTTTGTTATTGTCGCAGCGTTGTTCGCGGCAAGCAACACCCTGATATGATTACCGATGCGCAGCGTGCCTTGCAATGGGTGCGCGAACACGCCGGAACCTACCGAATCGACCCCGAAAAAGTAGGTATGATGGGCTTTTCGGCGGGTGGCCACTTGGTGATGTCGGCGGCTTGTTTTCATGGAACCGACTTCTTGAAGGAGAATGGAATAAACACTGAAGCCAGCTTGAAGCCTGCCTTTGTGGCCCCGATTTATCCCGTGGTGACGATGCGCGAACCCTACGTCCACAAACGCTCGCGGAGGGCTTTGCTCGGCGAGAAACGACACCACAACGCGACCATGATTGACTCGCTTTCCTTGGAACTACACGTTCCAAATGATTGTCCTCCAGTGTTTTTGGTGAATTGCACCGATGACCCTGTGGTCGAGTATCACAATTCCATCCTTCTCGATTCGGCCTTGACGGCCAACAAGGTCAACCATCGTTACATTCAGTACAAGACGGGAGGCCACGGCTTTGGTGCCAGCGACGAAAAAGGCTCAGCCGAATGCCGCCAATGGAAGCAAGAGTTTCTCCATTGGATAAAGACCCTAAACCCAGCCCCGCCTCAACAATTCAACAATTCAACAATCAACAATTCAACAATCAACAGTCAACAATGAACAACGACATAGAATATAAATCCGCAGAACAAATCAAGGCCTATCAGGAAGGTTTGCTTCACACGGCCTTGGCTTACCTGCAAGCTCATTCGCCCTACTATCAGCGAATGTTCAAGAGCTACGGCATCAACATCGATAAGATAGGGCACATCGAGGATTTGGTGAAGATTCCGTTCACCGAAAAGAAGGACTTGCAACTTTTCAACGATGAGTTTCTCTGTTGCCCCAAGCACAAAATCATCGACTATATCACCACTTCGGGCACCTTGGGCGACCCTGTCACCTTTGGCTGCACCGAGAAAGACCTGCAACGCTTGGCCTACAACGAGAAAAAGTCGTTTGAATGCGCGGGTGTGCGTCCGGGCAATGTGGTGCAGCTGATGACCACCTTGGACAAGCGCTTCATGGCTGGATTGGCCTATTTTTTGGGTTTGCGTGAGTTGGGTGCGGGGGTCATCCGCGTGGGCAATGGCATCCCCGAACTGCAATGGGACACCATCCGCCGCATCAAGCCCGACACCATCATGTGCGTGCCGTCGTTCATCCTGAAACTGATACAATATGCCGAGGAACACGGCATCGACTACCAAAACAGCAGCATCCGTCGCATCATAGGCATCGGTGAGGGGCTGCGCGACCAGAACTTCGAACTCAACCTTTTGGGCCGCAAAATCAAGGAAAAATGGGACGTACAGCTTTTCGCCACCTATTCCTCGACCGAGATGAGCGCGACCTTCTCGGAGTGCGAATACGGCCTTGGAGGCCATGTGCATCCCGAACTCATCATCGTGGAAATCATCGGCGATGACGGCCTGCCCGTTGCTGACGGACAGCCGGGCGAAATCGTGGTGACCACCCTTGGCGTGGAAGCCATGCCGCTGCTGCGTTTCCGCACGGGCGACATCGCCGCAAAAATCGTCGAACAATGCCCTTGCGGGCGCAATTCCTACCGCCTCACACCGCTCGTGGGCCGCAAAAACAACATGATCAAGCTGAAAGGCACAACGCTTTATCCGCCAGCGATTAACGATGTGCTCGACAATACGGATTACATCGAAAACTATGTCATAGAAGTGAGGCAAAGCGAGGCCGGAACGGATGATGTGGTGGTGAAAATCGGATTGAAGTGTGAACCCGAATTCGACGTCGTCAAGGAACTGAAAGACAGTTTCCGCTCGCGCATCCGCGTGGCACCGCAAATCGAGATTCATCCCGTCGACGAAATCAGGCAAATCAACTATCCTGCCAAAAGCCGCAAACCCATAAAATTCATTGACTTGAGAAAGAAATGACAACGGATTTTGAAGATATCAGACCTTATAACGAGGACGAGATCCCTGCCGCCATCCATCGACTGGCCGACAGCGAGGTGATACCCGCCATAGCCGCCTTCCTGATGCCCGACCAGCCCGTGGAAACTTTGCGCGAGCGCATCAGGAACATTCACAATGTCAAGGAGTTCCAGTTGGGACTGCTCAAGGAGATTGCCGAAATCCTGTTGCAAAAAACCACTACAAGGTTCGACTGGTCGGGATTGGAAAACATCGAAGAAAAGAAGCCTTACCTTTTCGTTTCGAACCATCGCGACATCGTGTTGGACGCCTTGTTTTTGCAATACATCCTGAACGAGGACGGCCAAAACACCTGCCAGATCACTTTCGGCAGCAATTTGATGTCGCATCCGTTTGTCGTCGACTTCGGCAAAATCAACAAAATGTTTCGCATCGAGCGTGGTGGAACGCCTAAAGGGTTTTACAACAGTTTGTTGCATGTGTCGGAATACATACGTTATGTCATCACCGAGGTACACGAGTCGGTGTGGATCGCCCAGCGCAACGGACGCACCAAGGATGGTTTGGATGCCACCGACCCGGCCCTCATCAAGATGTTCGGCATGAGCCGCCGCGACGACCGTGTGGCCGCGTTGGCCGAGTTGAACATCGTGCCCGTGGCGGTTTCCTACGAATGGGAGTCGTGCGACAAGCTGAAGACCCTGGAGCTCTATCTGACCCGCAAGAACGGCCACTACGAGAAGCAGCCCAACGAAGACCTCAACAGCATCCTGACGGGCATCAAGCAGCCCAAAGGCCATGTACACATCCACATCTGCCCCGTGGTGAGCCAAGCCGACCTGAACGCCTTGGATGATTGCCCTTCGGGCGAATTCCACAAGCGCGTGGCCCGTCTGATTGACAGCCGGATCAATCCCAACTTCTGCCTCCACGCCAACAATTTCATCGCCTACGACCTGCTCAACCACACCTCGACCTTCGCCGACCGTTACACCCCCGGGCAAAAAGCAGCGTTCATGGAATATATGGGCTGGATGGACGATTATCCCTATATGGATCGCGCCGTGTTGGAGGAAATCTTCTTGGGAATTTACGCCAACCCGGTGGCACGTCAGGATAATTTTTCCCCAAAAAACACCTGATTTTGCACGATATTTGTAGTGAAAAACGGATTATTAACCATAAAATTTGTTCGTCATGAAAAGACTATTGTTATCATTGGTGCTTGTGGTTGCAAGTTTGGCAACCATGGCACAAGGAAACGGCACATTGAACCAACAAGGTGAAATGGTGCGGAAAGACCACAATCTTTGCTTTGCGCAAGGCGTTGGAAACCAGATAATTCCTGATGCGGAATTATTGCAGTTGCTGGGCGAGGAAGGCTTTGACAGCTATTGCACTGGCAGAAAACTCTACAGAACCGGCAACGGACTGAAAAATGGCGGATGGGCTGCGTTTGGAGGCGGAATAGGATTGTACACCTTGGGGCTGGCTTTTGTGGCCATTGAGCTGGGCAATCACACTTACATGGGATTGGATGGTATTGGGGTAGTATTGTTGGTAACAGGTGCGACCTCTTTTGTTGTCGGCAACATACTTCTTCCCACTGGCTATGTGCTTCGCGGAGTGGCTGCCGGAAAAATCAGCAGAATTGCCGAGGGCTACAATTCAAGCCACGGCAAGCCAGCGTTTTCCTACAATCTTTCGCCTTCGGTCATGCGCTGCAATGCATCGCCCGAACAGGCCAACCTCGGCCTCGGCTTGACTTTCAGCCTCAATTTCTGATTCGGGCTGTTTTCAAGAGAAAACTTTCCGCGCAAGGATAAATCACTATCTTTGCGCGGAATTTTTATCGCTATGGGATGCCGTTTGAACATCAGTAAGGAATCGCGCTGTGCCGTCATCGGGCACGGCAGTTGGGCCACGGCCATCGTCAAGGTGCTGACGATGAACCAATTGTATGTGGGTTGGTATGTCCGCAATGCCGAGGTGATGGAGTCGCTGCAAAACGAAGGCCGCAACTGCCGCTATCTCTCCGATGTCGACTTCGATATGCGCCGAATCAGTCTTTCCGACGACGTGAACGCCGCCGTTTCCGATGCCGAAATCCTCTTTTTGGTGACGCCTGCGGCTTATCTGAAAGACTATCTCTCTGATTTGCAAGTGCCTTTGAAGGAAAAGATGGTGGTTTCGGCCATCAAGGGGGTCGTTTCCGACGAAAAGATGTTTGTCACCGACTACCTGAAACAGCGTTACGGCCTTTGTGATTCGCAGCTGTGCTTCGTGTGCGGCCCTACCCACGCCGAAGAGGTGGGTCACGGTCAGCTCACTTATATGTCGTTGGCTTGCAATAATATAGCTAATGCACGGGTTGTGGGCGAAAAGCTACAAACGCCGTTTCTCAAGTTGAATTACCTGAAGGATATGCATTATCTGGAGCATTCGTCGGTGCTGAAAAACATCTATGCCATCATGGTGGGCATGGCGGTTGGCCTGGGCTATGGCGACAACTTCATCGCCGTTTTGGTGGCCAATTGCATCAAGGAGATGTATTTCTTGCTTGACCCTCAAAGCGTCTATGAGCTGACCAAGTTCAACCCGTCCGATTTCTTCGGCGACCTTTTGGTGTCGTGCTATTCGAGCCACAGCCGCAACCGGCAGTTTGGTATGCTGATTGGCAGGGGCAACACGGTGAAGACCGCTCTCAACGAGATGACGATGGTGGCCGAAGGCTATTTTGCCTCCGCGATGCTGCCCTTCCTCACCGAGGACAAAAAGTCGCAACTGCCTATCGCCGAGATGGCATATCAAGTGCTTTATGAAGGTTTGCCCGCCCGCAAAGCGATGAAAAGGCTTGAAGGATTGTTGGCATAGCTTCGCAGGAATTGTGGTTGTTTTTCAGCTGGGATGCCAGCGGGCGTGTATGTCCTTCGCCTCGTGAACGGCGATGATGTGAAGACGCAGAAAATCGTGATGGAATAAAAGGCATTTCCATAAATTGCCTGCAATTTTGTCTCAAATTAACTACGTTGAAATCTCCTATTTCTCAAATTCTTGATAATAAGATAATTAGAAATCCACTATAATGAGGGCTGTTGCATGGATGCCGATCTTGTAGAAGCACCTTGGCAGCCCTTTTTTACATATCTTCCATCGACAAGCCTTTGCACTCCATGGAATAGCCTTTGAAAGCGTGGGTTGCGGTTAGGAATGTTTCCGCTTTGGCTTTCAATTCACTTATGCGTAATTCGTCGGCATCACGCTTGATTTCATGAAAAACGACCATATCATCAAGTTCGTTTTCGGCAATCAGGTCGATTTCGTTGTGTCCTTTGCGGTCCCACCAGCGACCGATTCGGGTGTACTGTCCGCTCTCGATGGCTTTGGCTTGGAAATAGCGTTCAAGCATCAGCCCGCTAAAAGTCTCATAGTCGCGGTTGATGATTTCTTTTAGTTTCTCAAAATTTTCTATTTCAACGATATAGCTATACTTGAAGATAAAACGGAACCAAAAGCAATAGAAAGCATCGTCGAGTTCGTAGCGGACGTTTTTTGAAACAGATTTCTCGAACATCGGTTGGCGTTTTTTGATTAGTTCATACTCGCGTTCGAGGTTGGTCAGATAGCCCCCCACTTCGCGTCCAACCACATCCTCGATTTCGGTGCGGGTGTTGCGTCCCCGTGCTACGCACGAAAGTATGGAGAAATACACGCCGTAATCCCTTCCGAACTCCTCGATGAGGCTGTTTTTCCCCTCGTTGAGCATAGGCGAGTTGGCGCTGACGATGTAGTCGATCATGGCTTTTTTCGAAAAGGCTTTGGCATCGATGAGCAGTTGCACATATTTTGCCACGCCTCCAGTGAGCGAATACAGCGCCAAAAGATCTTCTTTTGAATAGTTGGGCAAGGCGTCGCCAAGTATTTGCTTGAGGACGGAAGGCATGAAGGGCTTGAGGCGAAGTTCGCCGGTACTGCGGCCATAAAGGGGTTCCTTGCGGTCTTTGAAGATTTTCTTCATCATGGAATAAACCGATCCGCAGACCACCAAATTGATGTGCGACTCCTTTTCATAAAGGTCCCAAATGCGCTGCATATCGCTGAAAACCGATTTGTTGACCCTGAAAAATTCCTGGAACTCATCGATAAAGACGGTGAAATTCTGTTTTTTGGAAAGTTTCATCAGCAATTCGAAGACTTCGGCAAAACTATGGCTGCGCCCCACGAACGGAATGCCTAAAACCCGTTCGATTTCTTCAAGATATGCTTCGCAAAGTTCGCTTTCCGATTTTCGCGCAACGAAAAAATACAGCATGGGTGTTCCTTCGTAGGCTTTCAACACCAACGAGGTCTTTCCAATGCGCCGCCTTCCAATGACAATCGTAAACTTCGCGTTTTCAGCAGATTGCCTGTAGGTTTCCCGTAAATATTCCAACTCGTTTTCTCTGTCGTAGAATTTCATTTTCCATAGTTTTCAGTTGCGAAACCGCCATTTCCGAAACGGCCGTTTCGCAACTCGTTAGCGATGGCAAAGGTAGATTATTTTTTGTTATCCTCACAGGTTTTCTTGATTACTATCAGAATAATTCCTATTTTTGCCTCGTAAATCATGTAAAACTTAATGTCTATGAACAGAAAAACTTTACTTTTTCTACTTTTTCTTGCTCTGGCCACACCTTTTGCCGCCCTTGCGCAAAGCATGGCGGTGAGCGGTAAGGTGATTTCGAGCGACGATGGCTATGGACTGCCCGGCGTTACCGTGCAGGTGAAAGGCACGGCAAACGGTACAGTGACCGACTTGGACGGTAACTACACTTTGAAAGCCGATGGCCAAGATGTGCTGATTTTCAGCTTTGTAGGCTACAAGACCAAAGAAATCGCCATCAAAGGGAAAACCAAAATCGATGTATTGCTTGAAGTGGATGCGCAAACGTTGGACGACGTTGTGGTGACTGCCCTCGGCATCAAACGCCAGAAACGCGAGTTGGGCTATGCCACCGAGGAAATCGGCGGCGACATGATTGCCAAGTCGGGCTCGGGCAGCGTCATCAGCGCACTGAGTGGCCGCTCGGCAGGTGTGCAAATCATCAACCCGAATGGCGTCGACGGCGGCTCGTCGCGTATCACCATCCGTGGCAACAACAGCATCTTCGGCGACAACCAGCCGCTCATCGTGGTGGACGGCGTTCCGATGACCAACGAAGGCGGCCTCACCGAATGGAGCGGTGGCCGCGACTGGGGCACGGCCCTCAACAACATCAACCAAGAGGACATCGAGAGCCTCGACATCCTGAAAGGCCCCACGGCGGCGGCGCTTTACGGCTCGCGCGGCGGCAACGGCGTGGTGCTCATCACCACCAAGAAAGGCTCGAAACAGCGCGGCTTGGGCATCAGCTATTCCGCTGGTTTCAAAATCACTACGCCTTATCTCTATCGTTCGGTGCAGAATAAATACGGCGGCTGCGGCCCCATCACCTTCGACACGCCCGAATTGAAGCCCATCGAAGGCATGTTTGACGAGGAAGGCAACCAAGTGTATGAATTTCCGTACACCTACAGTGTGGACGACGGCCCGGCGGGCGAGCCTACCAACACCACCTTTGGCTATTATGGCGGCGCGCAAAGCTGGGGCCCGGCGATGAACGGTGAGAGCGTGTTGTGGTGGGACGGAAAGATACGAAAGTATTCGCCACAGCCCGACAACTTGAAGATGCTCTTCAAAAACGGCCACACGATGAACCATAACATCGCCTTCCAGAACGCCGGCGACTTCGGCAGCGTCCGCGTTTCGTTCACCGACTCGCGCACCGACGCCATCATCGACAATACGAATCTCAGGCAGACCACCGTCAGCGTGGGTAGCTTGATCAACGTTTCCGACAAAATCAAGGTCGATGTGGCGTTCAACTATTTGGATTACTTCCGCCTCAACTCGCCTGAAATCGGTGAGTCGAACAGCAACTTCAACAAGGGCTTGCTCTACAGCTGGCCCCGCAGCTGGCAAGGCATCGAAAGCACGACCTACGAGAACGAGGACGGCACGATGAACCTGTTCGACGGCTATCCTTACCCCTACATCTACAGCAGCACGTTCTGGACATTCCACAACAACAACACGACCCTCGACCGCGACAAAATGTTCGGCTCCGTCCGCCTGCTCTACGACATCACGCCTTGGCTGACCGCGAGCGCGAAAGTGGCTTTGGACTGGACCGGCGACACCTACACCACCAAGAACAAGCCCACCACCATCGACGGCTTGGCTGGCGGCTACTACTCGAAGAACAAGTCGTCGGCAATCACTCGCGATATGGACTTTTTGCTCACGGCCTACAAGGACAAGGTTTTTGGCTCGAAGTTCAACGTGCGTTTCTCGGCGGGCGGCGAGCAGTATTACGGCTACCGCGACGGCATCAACGGCTCCTCAGGCACTTGGGCCTACGCCAATCTTTACACCATCTACAACTATTCCAGCGCCACCGAGCGTGTTTTCGGCGAGTCGAAATGGGAAAAGCAGGTCAACTCGCTGTATGCCTTCTTCAACTTGAGCTATAGCGACTGGCTGTTCTTGGACGTCACCGGACGTAACGACTGGTCGTCGACCTTGCCCATCAACAACAACAGCTATTTCTATCCTTCGGCCACTTTGAGCTTCGTGCCTACGTCGGCCTTCAAGAAATGGAATTGGGGTCCGGTCAACTTCCTGAAACTGAGGGCATCGTGGGCACAAACCGCCAGCGACACCGAGCCTTATCAGCTGACCTACACCTACAACACGGGCTCGTTTGGCCACCAGCTTTCGGCCACTTTGCCCTCTGTGGTGCCACCCTTGGAGCTGAAGCCCCAGCGCCAACGCTCATACGAGTTGGGCTTCGACCTCGGATTGGGTGCAAGGTTCAATATGGACTTCACCTATTACGACATCTACAGTTGGGACCAAATCCTTTCATCGCCCCTTGCCCCTTCGTCGGGCGCCAACAACGTGACCATCAACACGGGCGTGGTGACCAACAAGGGTATCGAGGCCATCCTGACCTACGACTTGGCTCAAGGCAAGGACTACGGCGTGCAGGTCGGCTTGAACTTTGCTCGCAATAAGAACAAGATTGTCGACTTGTCGGGTTCCAGCATGTACCTCCTTTCCGAGATTTGGGGCTCCAACGGCCCTGCCATCGCCGTCGAGGAAGGCGATGAATATGGCACCATCTACGGTTGGGACTACGTTTATGAATACACGATGCCCGACGGACAAGTGGTTGGGCCTTTCTATGATGCCAACGGAAAACCCCTGCCTTTGCTGAACGAGACGGGAACCACCTATCTGATGACCGACAACCGCGTGCCGGTGGGCAATTGCGCCCCTTTGGTGACGGGCGGCATCAACCTGAGGGCTTCCTATAAGAATTGGTCGCTCTATGCCTTGGTCGATGCCAAGTTGGGCGGCCAAATCTATTGCGCTTCATACGTGGTGGGTATGCAAACGGGCCAAAGCCCGACATCGCTCTATGAGCGCGAAGGCAATGGCCTGCCTTACTACGACTCGGAGGGCAATTTCGTCGGCAACTACGGTATCGTCTTGCCTGGCTATTGCATCAACACCGAGACGGGCGAAGCCCACGAAAACGAAAACGTGGTGCATTATCTTTACAAATACATGCCCAACTTCGGCGGTTGGGGGCCTGTTCTCTCCAAGCCCGGCATTGTCAACAACACTTGGGTTAAGCTGCGCGAGGTTTCGCTCACCTTCGACTTCCCGCGCCATTGGTTAGACAAGCAGAACCTCTTCAAGCAGGCTTCGCTCTCCCTCGTGGGCCGCGACTTGTTCTATTTCTACAAGACCCTGCCCGACAACATCAACCCCGAAGGCACCCAAGGCTCAGGCAACGCCCAAGGCTTGGAGTATGCTTCCTATCCGGGAACGCGGTCGTTTATGGTTTCGCTGAAGGTGAGTTTGTAATAAGTATTTAAGGTATATGGGAAATACGGTAACTACATCTGATGATTTGATGAGTTTCGAATATCTGGCTAAACGCATCATTGATATTCAAGGCTTGTTGCTCTCTCGGGCTGCACACGCTGTCAATCTTTCATTGACTGCCCGTAATTGGATTGTCGGTTACTATATCGTTGAATACGAACAAAAAGGTTCCGATAGGGCACAATATGGAGAGGCTTTGTTGAAGCGATTGGCATCTCGAATCAATAAGCGGGGATTGGGAGAGCGTCGTTTATACGAGTTTCGTCAGATGTATTTGGTTTATCCTTATTTGGGTACAGAAATAATTCCTTATATCCTTAAAGATAAGGATCAGATTTTGCGGTTGCCGACCGCAAAATCTGAACAATCTTTTTTGAAAGAAGAAATATTGCGGTTGCCGACCGCAATTTCTCCAAGCCTTGAATTGGAAAAATGGCAAACGCCGCCTCAGAGATTGTTCAATAATCTTTCAGCGACTCATTTGATTTATCTTTCCAACATCAAAGAACCTCTCAAACGCACCTTTTACGAACAAGAGGTTATACATGGATGTTGGACTATCAAGGAACTTGACCGTCAGGTTTCTTCACTTTATTATGAGCGCATGGGGCTTTCCAAGAGTAAAAAAACATTGCAAGCGTATACCAATGATGGAAGAACGCAGATGCAAGCGTCTGACATCATTCACAATCCTATGGCAATGGAATTTTTGAACTTGCCAGAGGATAAACTTGTCACGGAATCGAAATTGGAAACGGCCATTTTGAATCACCTGCAGCAGTTTCTTCTGGAATTGGGCAATGGCTTTTGTTTTGAGGCACGTCAAAAGCGATTGCTCATAGACCAAGACTATTTTAAGGCAGATCTTGTATTTTACCACCGTATTCTCAAATGCCATTTTATTGTCGAACTGAAAATAGACCGTTTTCGTCATGAATATGCTTCGCAATTGAATATGTATCTAAACTATTTTCGTCATGAAATTATGCAACCCGAAGACAATCCACCCATTGGCTTGTTGCTTTGCACAGACTATGGCGAAACTACAGTCCGTTATGCTACAGAAGGTTTGTCGCAGAACCTTTTTGTAAGCAAATACAGACTGCAACTTCCATCGGAAGAGGATATTAAATCTTATCTTCTGCAATACATTTCCGAAAAAGATTTCATTAATGACAAAGAAAAATAAACCTAATTATGAAAAAAGCAACAATAATTGCAACACTTTTGGTCATGGTTTTCACCTCCTGCACCAAGAAATTCGAAGAGATGAACCAAGACCCGTTTTCGCCGACGGGCACGACCATCGAAGCCTTGTTTAACGGCGTGGTGAGTTCGTTGCAGCAAAGCATGAACGAGCAGTTTTATCTGCAAAACGAGATTTGGTATCCCGAAACGGAGCTTGGCGCCCTGACTTCCGAGTCGTGGGGCAACTCCCAAATCGGAACCTCGAATGTGTGGTCAGACTATTACCTCATGCTCTCCAACATCCGTGAACTGGAAAAACGTTTCGATGCCTACAGCGAGGCACAAGCCGACGAGGCTATTTGCGACAAGGTTCGCGCCCAGCTTAACGTGTTGAAGGCCTATCAGACCTTCAAGGTCACCGACATTTTCGGCGATATTCCCTACTCGAAAGCCGGACGCATTTGGGAAAACGCCACCTCGCAAGCGACCATGAAACCCGAATGGGACACCCAAGAGAGTATCTACAAAACCCTGTTGGAAGAGCTGGCTTGGTCGCGCGAGGTGCTGCGTAGCGACTCCACAACCACCGCCAATGGCAACGATTACTACAAGTTGCCTTACGATGTGCTTTTGAATAACGACTACACGCTTTGGGCCGAGTTCGCCAACTCCCTCATCTTGCGCCACGGCCTGCGTATGTACGACAAGGACCCCGACTATGCCACGCCTTTACTGGTTGAGGCTTACAACTTCATCTATACAAAAATGAGTTCTTCGGGTGGTGTGGCTACAGGTGGTGGCATCTGCTTGTGGCCCAGTGTGTTGGGCACCAATTGGGATGTCAACTGGTCGTTCCGCGAGCACAAGCACCTCCGCATGGGCGAAACCATTTGGAGCTGCCTCTCCTCGACCGACGACATGGACGGCAGCGGCATCTTCGACTACCGCGCCTTCCTTTTCTTCGACACGAGCCACAAGACCGACAGCTTCCCCGATGGCGCATGGCGGCCTTATCCGCAGATCCGCACCAACGAAACACCCACCGAAGGCGGTTCGCCCTACGCCCAAAGCCGCGACGGCAGCTATACCTTCAAAGGCCCATCGTGCCTCTTCTCGCCCTTCAATTACTACCTGACCCGCGACGAGCGATATGTGCCGCAAATCCTCATCACCTATGCCGACGTGCTCTTCATGAAGGCCGAAATCGAGGTGAGGAATATCGGTGGAATCACGCCTCCGCTCAATGCCGACGAGTCCATCCGCTCGGGCGTCTACCAGTCGTTCCTTTTCTGGACCCACATCCCGCCACAAACCAGCCGCTGGACCTACTTCTATACGCAGTACACCAATTATATCGGCAACTTGGACATTTGGTCGTATTGCAACAATATGGCCGCCAACGTGATGAACTATGCCGTGTGGATGAATCCCGAATACGACGGCAGTCAGGAGTTCTACCTGAAGATGATCTATCAGCAGCGTTGGCTCAACCTGTTCCGCCAGCCTTGGGAGGCCTGGGCATTGGCACGCCGCACGATGGCTACGCCCACCACCACCGACCACGCCAAGCTGACCTCAATGCGCATGGAATATCCGCAGAAGGAAATCGAATACAATTACGATAATTACACCAAACAAGTTGCCCGCATGTCGCACGGCGACACAAGGCAGACCAAAGTATGGTGGATGGATTTTTGAAAGTTTAGAGATTAGAGATTTAAATTTAGAGATAATGGTTATAAATTCTTAATATTATGAAAAAGACATTGTTTTTCCTTATGATGATGCTAATGAGCATCGGGCTGATGGCCCAAGTTGAAAAGACCTTCGACTTCAACAATTATGGCGAAGGCCAAATCCTTAACGGTCAGGACGGCTGGTATGTCCGTGTACACAGCGCGGGTAATGGCAGCATGGGTCCCATGTACACCGATTACCTCGGCCATTATTGGGGCACCACTCCCGAAACGCCCACTGCCGACGAAACCTTGGGTGTGTTTTCGCACGCCTCCGGCACCAGCTTTGGCGACATTGCCACCCACGACATCACCCAATACGGCTTCGATTTCTCCAATGGTGGTGTCATTGAGATTGAATGCGACCAGCTGCGCCAATGGTGGGGCACCTTGTTCGGCATCGGTTACGACGGCGATGGTGACGGCTCTGTCCTTCCTCCCGTCGTGGCGGCTCCCAATCACGCGCTCTACGAGCCCATCGTTCCCAATCCCAACAGCACCTCGCCCGATGGTGGTGTCTATATGCTCCTTACGGGCAGCGACACTGACCCTCTGTTCATCAAAGGCGTGGTTTTGCCCAACAACACTCCGGCCTGCAATTTTACTCCTTCCATTACGGAAAAGAACTGGGCCCGCTTCAAGGTTTCCATCGACCTTGATGCCAACAACGGCGCTGGCGCCGTCACCTTATATGCGATGTACGATGTGCCCGGCGGCGAATGGGAAGCCGTGCCGGAATGCCAAGGCGTCAACGTGGGCCTGACTCCGGGCAGTGGCAACAAGTTCGACCCCGCCACATGGCATCACATCTTCTTGCTCAACAGCGGCTGGTGTGGCTTCGACAACTTCACCGTGCGCCATTTCCCCGGCGGCCTGACGGCACAGTTCATCGAGTTTGCCGAAATCACAGACAAGTTGGTTTCCAGCGACCCCATCACCCTTGAGGCTTCAGCCACCTCTGGCCTTCCTGTGACCTTTGAAGTCGTCCAAGGCCCCGCCACCATCGACGGCAACATCCTTACCCTTACCGGCGAAGAAGGCCTCGTGAAAGTGCGTGCCTCACAGCCCGGCGACGGCACACAATGGCAGCCCGCACCTGCGGTGAACCGTTCGTTCTATGTGGTCGACCCTGACAATTATGAGCCTGAAATCACCATCCGCCGTCCCTACGAAGGCACCAAGGTGTATATGCCCGACTTTGAGAACCCCGTGATGATTGTGCTCAGCGCCTATATCGACCACGGCAATGTGCTCAAGTTCGAAGAAGTGAAATGCAATGTCGATGGTCAGGAACTGACCCTGAAGACCGACTATCCCGACAATCCTGAAAATGGCTATTGGTACACCACTTGGATTCCTTCAAGTGAAGGCACCTATAATATGACAATATCCATCGCCCAAACAGGTGGCAAGGTCACCACGGCTTCCAACACTTTCGAGGTGACTACCAACTATGATGACATTGTGGTTTCAGCCCTCAACGGCGAGTTGGTGGTGAATACCACCGAGTTCCACGCCTATGGCGATTATCCCTTCCCGACCCATGTCAACGCCTTCAATGCCATCAACTTGCATTATCTGCACAACTGCGTGAACGGCGACTGCAACACCTACGACCACCAGAGCTACCTCCGCGTGAAGAACTACCGTGGCGAATGGGTGGAACTTTGCCGTTACATCACCCCGTTTGGTAAGGAATGTGTGGACGACCTCGATGTGACCGACTTCACCAGCGTGTTGCAAGGTCTTGTCGAATTCGAATATTATAGCGAACAATATTCAACAGGTCAAGGCTACAACCCCACGGCCATTTTCGAATACACCAAAGGCACGCCGGAATATCCGTATGTGGATATGCAAGAACTGTGGTATGGAAGCTATTCCTTCGGCGACTACGAAAACCTTTGCCCCATCCCGATGCGCACGGTCGAATTCAATCCTTGTGTCGAGAAGGCCAAACTGAAAATCACCACTTCGGGACACAACTGGAGCGACACCCAAAACGGTGCCTACAACACGGGCAACGCCGCCGAGTTCTATCATGCTGTACACAACGTCAACATCAATGGCGCAACGGCCTACACACAGGATCTTTGGCAAACCTGCACTCCCAACCCCGCCGGTTGCCAGCCCCAAAACGGCACTTGGACCTACAACCGTGCCGGCTGGTGCCCGGGCAGCATGACTATGGTTTGGGATTATAGCCTCAACGATTTTCTCCCTGATGGCAAAGCTGACGTGCTCTACGAGTTCGACCCGACCTACGTCGACCAATGCCACCCCAACTATCCCGACTGCGTGAGCGGCCAGAACAGTTGCCCGGATTGCAACAATTCAAGCAACCCGATTCTGAAGGTTTCCGGCAAATTGGTGACCTACAGCCACAACACCGACATCCTGACGGAAGTCCCCGAGTTGCCCAATGTGGATGCAGACCCGTTCCAAGTGACCATCACTCCCAACCCCGCAAGAACCCAAATGACCATCACTACGGATTATGACAAGGGCAGCGCCAGCGTTGTCATCATCAACCCGCAAGGTGCCAAGGTGCGCGGCTTCAGCGTGAAGTGCTCGGCCACTGTGGACGTGAGCGACCTGCCTTCGGGTATCTACTTTGTCCACGTCATTGGCGGCAAGGTGGTGACGCGGAAGGTCGTGATCCAGCATTAATGTGTTTTTTTGCGGAAGGAAAACCGAAGCAGTATGAGGAGAGAATTCAACATTACAGGCAGTTGCAACCCGCAATGGCACTATATGGTGGACACTTCAAAGCGTTTTGAAGCCGTTGAAAGCCTTATAGACAAGGGCAAGTATTTCACCATCAACCGTGCCCGGCAGTTCGGGAAGACAACGATGCTGCAAATGATTCGTCGCAAGCTCTCTGACAAGTATTTGATTATCAAGACGAGTTTTGAGGGGCTGGGAGATGAGTCGTTTAAGAGTATTCCTGAATTCGTCAATACTTTTTGTAGCCTTATGACCAATTTTCTGCAAAACATTGGTGAGGAGCAAAATGTTTGGAAGTTTTTTGACCACAAAGACCTGACTTCATTTGAGGAATTGTCTAAAGTGATCACTTGCTTTTGTGAATCAAGCCCCAAACCAGTAGTGTTGTTGATTGACGAGGTGGATAAGAGTAGCGATAACCAGATGTTCCTGAATTTTATAGGAATGCTCAGAAACAAATACCTTGAACGTAACGAAGGCTTGGGCAACACTTTTTATAGCGTTGTCCTTGCCGGCGTTTACGACATCAAGAACCTCAAACTGAAACTTCGTCCCGACGCGGAAAAGAAATACAACTCGCCGTGGAACATTGCCGCCGACTTCAACGTTGACATGACCTTCCATCCCGAGGAAATCGCACAGATGCTCAACGACTACGAGAACGATGTGCATACGGGCATGGACATCAAGGCCATAAGCGAGGAGATTTACAAATACACGACGGGCTATCCTTTCTTGGTGAGTTATATCTGCAAGAAGATTGACGAGGAATTCGACCAAGAATGGACCTCGGAAAGCATAGTGAAGGCTGTCAAGGTGCTGGTGCAAGGCAACAGCACCTTGATGGACGACCTTTCAAAAAACCTTGAGAACAATCCTGAATTTCGGGAGTTCATGTATTCCGTTTCGGTCAATAGCGTGTCCTATTCGTTCTCCTTGTTGAACCCGATGGTGAACATGGGCAACATGTTTTCCTATATTCGGGACAAGAACGGGCGCGTCGTAATCCACAACCTGATTTTTGAGGAAGCCTTGTTCCTCTATTTCACGTTGGATTACACGATTAAGAACAATGCGAAACTCTCGCCCTTCCAATTGAACTATGTGCGCAACGGCAAACTCAATATGGAGCATGTGGTCACGCGGTTCGCCGACTTGATGCACCAAGAGTATCGGAAAAACGACGAGGAATTCTTGGAACGGCAGGGCAGATTGGTTTTCTTGTCGTTCCTCAAACCCATCATCAATGGCATCGGATTCTATTACGTCGAGCCGCAAACCCGCGACAACCGCCGTATGGACTTGGTGGTGACCTACGACAAGCAGGAGTTCATCGTTGAGTTGAAGATTTGGCACGGCGACAAATACGAGGAACTTGGCCGTGACCAGCTTTCCGAGTACCTCGCCATTCGAGGTATGGACGAAGGCTATTTGGTCACTTTCGACTTCTCGAAAAACAAGCAAGACGCCGCGCCGCAATGGATTGAATGGAACGGGAAGCGGATTTTTGAGGTGGTGGTGTAGAAGTATAATGTATACTTGTGAATTTGCGCAACCCCCAATCATTTGTTGATTAATATGGAAAAGGAACGGTCTTTATATCAGCCTGAAAGCAACTCTTTTGTTGTCTATCGTAGTGAAGATGGAGCCGTGCAATTGGCTGTACAGGTGTCGGAAGAAACGGTTTGGCTGACTCAGCAACAAATGACGGCCTTGTTTGAGACTTCAAAACAGAATGTTAGTTTGCACATTAACAACATTTTCCGAGAAGGGGAATTGATTAGGTCGGCAGTTGTCAAGGATTACTTGACAACTGCTGCTGACGGGAAAAAATACCATGTGCAATACTACAATTTGGATGTCATTATCTCCGTAGGTTATCGTGTTAAAAGCAAGCGTGGTACACAATTTCGCCAATGGGCCAATCAAGTGCTGAAAGACTATCTCTTGCGGGGGTATGCCATCAACCAGCGTGTAGCGAGGTTGGAAGAAAAGATTGCCGAGCACGACAAACAGATAGATTTCTTTGTCAGGACATCCCTGCCTCCCGCCGAGGGTGTTTTTTATGATGGTCAGATTTTTGATGCTTATGTCTTTGTTTCAGATTTGATTAAATGTGCGAAGGCAAGTATTGTATTGATTGACAATTATATAGATGAATCTGTCTTGATGGTGTTGTCCAAGAGAGTCAAGAATGTGGAGGCCAAAATCATCACAAAGCACATATCTCCCTCGTTGGCTTTGGATCTCCAAAGGCACAACCAGCAGTATCCAACCATTGAAGTGGAGGAAAACGACCGCTATCACGACCGTTTTCTGGTGATTGACGACAAGGTTTATCATCTTGGCGCTTCTCTGAAAGACTTGGGCAAGAAACTGTTCGCCTTCTCCAAAATGGAAACGCCAAAAGAACGGATATTGCCATAGATTCTTGAAAGAAATGCTTCATATCTTTTCGTTTAAACAAAAAAAGCCTTACCTTTGCCCTCAATAAAACGAAAGTCTAACCAAATAAAACACAAAATGAATAAAGCGCATTAGGCGCAACAACGGAAAGCGGAATATTAAAACAAGTAGTGTTACTTAGGGCTTGTGTAACTGAAACTTAGACAACTTCATTATACCATAAGCGAGTAAGTTAATTCTCATGTGTTTCACATGGGCTTTACTCGTAAATAATTGTGGTATAAGGGCAGTCTAAGGCCTCAGTTACAGAATTATCAAGTTTAAAAGTCCATGTTTTTATATGTCTGCGTGGGAAAGAAAAAAGAAGGAAAACACAATAAAAACTATAAAAATATGCAAACAAAAGATTTACAAAAGAAAAGAGCCTTGCGTTTTGTCCTGATGGCCTTGATGATAGGCGTGGCAGGCTTGGCGAAAAGTTATGCAGAACATGTTGAACCCGAAAAGGCCAAGAAGGTGGCGGCCACTTTCTTGACCAACAATGGAAACTTGGTTAGGTCTAACCAATTGACCGACCTCTCCGAAAGGGCGGGCTTCCCTAACCTCTACATTTTTAATGCCGAGCAAGGCTTTGTGGTGATGGCTGCCGATGACCGAGTGAAACCCATTTTGGGCTATTCGCTGACGGGAAGGTTCGTGGCGGAAAAAATGCCCGAAAACTTAAGATGGTGGCTGCAAGGCTACAACGACCAGATTCAATATGCCATTGACAACCAACTGAGAGCATCTACCGAAGCCGTTCAGGAATGGGAAGACTTTGCTAAGGGAAGGCCAAATGTTGGGCAACGGTCGGTAATCGTGGAGCCTTTGATTGATACAGAGTGGGGGCAAGATGAGCCTTATAATTTACAATGCCCTAATGGTTATCCTACTGGTTGTGTAGCAACTGCTATGGCTCAAATCATGAAATATCATAACTTCCCTCCCCATGGCATAGGTGCTCATTCATACAATTGGAACAACACGACACTAGGCGCAAATTTTGGTGAAACCACGTATCAATGGAACAAGATGATAGATAGCTATGCCAATGGTGCTGGTACGCAGGAACAAAAAAATGCAGTAGCCACATTGATGTATCATTGTGGGGTTTCGGTCAATATGAATTATAATGTTAATAATTCAGGAGAAAGTGAAGCCAATGCGGATGATGCCGCTTATGCTTTTCGAGCCTATTTCGACTATGATGGTTGTGAGGTTCGTTTTAAGAATGATAATCAAGAAAATTGGATCAATTTGTTAAAACAAGAACTAAATGAGAATAGACCCATACTCTATTTTGGAAAAGAAACTGATACGGTTGGACATGCCTTTGTTTGTGATGGTTACGACGATAATAACTATTTTCATTTCAATTGGGGATGGAATGGATCCTATGATGATTTTTATTCTCTGTCTGGTCATGATTATACAAACGAACAAGGTGCAATTTTCGGCATTCAACCTTCTGGACAGCATGGTTGCGATGCCCCCACCAATCTCACGGCTACATTAAATGGCCGAACCGCAACTTTGTCATGGACAGCCGCAGAAGGTGTGGATTCCTATAGGGTTTATTATGAAGGGCAACTGATAGATTCAATTGTCACAGGAACCACTTTCACGGACTATGCGAGTTTGGAAATCGGGCAGCATCACTATTATGTGAGGAGCAACTGCGTTGATGGTAGTGTATCAGGGTCTTCAAACATTGTGGAAATAGAGGTTGAGTTTCAAGGGAATGAAATCGCCATCATTGGCAATTTGCGGTATTCCTTGGATGAGCAAACACGAGAAGCCGAGGTGGTAGGAAGAAAGTCTGGATATAATTCTGGCACACTTACCATACCTTCTTCGGTTACTTATACCAACCAATACGGCCAAACGCATACTTATTCTGTCGTTTCGATAGGCAATTCTGCTTTCAGGGATTGCAGCGGTTTCACTGGATCTTTGGCCATCCCTAATTCCGTGACTTCAATCGGTAGTTATGCTTTATATGGTTGCAGCGGCTTGACAGGCAGTCTGACCATCGGCAATTCCGTGACTTCAATTGGTACCGCTGCTTTTTATGGTTGCAGCGGTTTCATTGGCTCTCTGACCATTCCTAATTCTGTGACTTCGATTGGTAATTCCGCTTTTTATGGTTGCAATTTCAGTGGATTGTATATTGATATGACAAACATTCCAAATTCTGCTTTCTCCTATTGCAGCGGTTTCACTGGCAACCTGACTATTGGCAATTCTGTGACCACGATTGGCAATAGTGCTTTCTACAATTGCAGCGGCTTCACAGGTTCTTTGACCATTCCTAATTCCGTGACTTCAATCGGTAGTTATGCTTTCTCTGGTTGCAGCGGTCTCACTGGTTCTTTGACCATTCCAAATTCCGTGAACACGATAGGTTATCTTGCTTTCCCAGGTAATTCCACTGGATTGTATATTGATATGACAAACATTCCAAATTCTGCTTTCTCAGGACGCAGCGGCTTCACAGGTTCTCTGACCATCGGCAATTCCGTGATTTCGATAGGAGAGGATGCTTTCTACAATTGCAGCGGCTTCACTTCTTTGGCCATTGGCAATTCCGTGATTTTGATAGGAAAGGATGCTTTTGAGGATTGCAGTGGTTTCACGGGCTCTTTGACCATCCCCAATTCAGTGATTTCTATTGGAGAGGATGCTTTCTACAATTGCAGCGGCTTTACAGGCAGCCTTGTCATTCCCAATTCAGTGACTTCGATAGGTGGTGGGGCTTTCTCTGGTTGTAGCGGCTTCACTGGTTCTTTGGCCATTCCCAATTCAGTGACTTCGATAGGTGGTGGGGCTTTCTCTGGTTGCAGCGGTTTTACAGGTTCTTTGACCATTCCCAATTCAGTGACTTCGATTGGCTATGGTGCTTTCAAGAATTGCAGCGGCTTTACAGGTACTCTAACCATTCCAAATTCCGTGACTTCTATTGGCGGTAGCGCTTTTGAGAATTGCAGCGGTTTTATAGGTACTCTAACCATCCCCAATTCTGTGACTTCGATAGGTAATCTCACTTTCTACAATTGCAGTGGCTTCACGGAAGTGCATTTCAACGCCAGTAATTGTGCGGATTTAAACCCTCTTTTTTCGCCATTTTGGGGTTGTAACTGCACACTTACCATTGGCGACAATTTGGAAAGAATTCCTGCCTATGTGTTCTATGCTAGTGGTTTCACGGGTTCATTGACCATTCCCAATTCAGTGACTTCTATTGGTGAAGGTGCTTTTCGGGGATGCCACGGCTTTACGGGTTCACTAATCATCCCCAATTCCGTGACTTCTATTGGCAGCGTCGCTTTCATGGATTGTAGCGGTTTCACGGGTTCACTGACCATCCCGAATTCCGTGATTTCAATCGGCAGTGGTGCATTCTATGGTTGCAGCGGCTTGACAGGCTCTTTGACTATTCCCAATTCTGTGACTTTGATAAATGATCAAACTTTCGAGAATTGCAGTGGCCTCACAGGTTCCTTGACTATTCCCAATTCCGTGACCAAGATAGGTTGGAGGGCTTTCTATGGTTGTAGCGGTTTTACGGGTTCTTTGTTTATCCCCAATTCCGTGACTTCAATAAGCAATACTGCTTTTGAAGGCTGTAGTGGTTTTACGGGTTCACTGACCATTCCTAATTCCGTGGCTTCGATAGGTAATTGGGCTTTCTACAATTGCAGCGGTTTCACAGGTTCTCTGACCATCGGCAATTCCGTGACTTCAATAGGCAAGGAGTCTTTTTGGAATTGCAGCGGCTTTTCTGGCGATTTGTCTATTCCCAATTCCGTGACTTCAATCGGAGAAAGCGCTTTCGCCTCGTGTAGCGGCTTCTCGTCCATTCATTCATACGGGGCCGTGCCGCCCACGACAGACAATAATGCCTTCGAGGGCATGAACTATTCCATCCCCGTGTATGTGCCTCTATGCTCGGCTACGGATTACGCTGGGGCCAGCCAATGGAGCAACTTCACAGACTATCAGGCCGTTTTGCCATGCCCCTACACCTTCACAGGCAACGGAACGGATAATTTGTGGTCGAATCCAGACAACTGGCACACTCTGCCCACTAACGACTACGACATCATCATCAACGCCAACTGCGAGATGGATGAGGATGTGGAGGCCTCGGGTGTCATCATCAACAATACAGGTACACTTATCATAAAGTCTGGTCATGTGCTTACCATTAATGGCAGCAATAACAGGTCGGGCGAGACTTTAGTAGGCAAAATCGTCAACCATGGCACGGCGGCCAACCTTATCATTGAGGACGGCGGCCAATTGGTGTACGACAAATCAGGTTTGCAAGGAACAGCGGAGAAAATAGTTACACCCTACAACTTAAACGGAAACGACGGCTGGCATCTCGTTGCCTATCCCCTCACTGGGAGCGGAACGGTGTATTGGCAAGGGAATATACTCAGCAACGATTATGACCTGTATTATTACGACGAGCCTACGCATTATTGGATGAATTATAAAGACACGGAGAACGGTTTTAACCAATTGGAGGCAGGAAAAGGGTATCTTTATGCCAATAGCGGAAAGATTACCCCTGTTGGAGCAAGAGTTGGAGAGGGTACGAGTACTACGTATTATTTCCCGTTCTATACTGTTTATAACTATAGTATTAGCGAGAATCTTTTCCTCGCTACCGAACTTGCGGAGGTAGGACTGGGTACTGAGCCTTTGGGCGGCCTATGTTGGTATGCCACCTATGCTCCGGGCTATGAGCAAAGCAACATCAGCATTTGGATAGCCAATGTAGAGGATGAAGCATTGGCAAGTACCTCTCATCTGACATCGGAAATGACACTTGTCTATACTGGTAGCATGACACCTGCCCTTGGTTGGAACGTGTTTGTTTTCAATGAGAACAATTTTGCTTGGGACGGTACGAGCAACCTGCTCATTAGTGTGCAACGAAACAACGGCGATTGGAATACATCGGTTTCTTGGCAGTGCCATTATACCAGTTTTACGGCACAGGCCTATGCCTACACTGACGATGCCGAATACGATGCCACAACAATGACCTACAGCATGTCAACTTCTTCATCTCGCCCCAACATCATTTTCAAGACCGTTGAGGAAATTGGAGCGGTGGAACAAACTTCCACCAAACTTTCCTTCGCTGGCGGACTCGAAAACGGTTCGGCCTCCATCAATATCCCGTTGAGTTACACTGAATCAGCAGGACAACTGAAAGGCTTCAACCTTGTGGGTAACCCGTTTGTGCATAATGTCACGAGCTACGGCAGCACCAATGTGGCCGAAGGCTGCTATCGTATGAACGATGCCAAAGACGACCTTATCGTGAGCGAAATCGACGAAGAAAACCCGCTGAAACCCGCCGAGGGCTTCTTTGTGAAGGCCACGGACGAAGGGGCTTCCATTACCTTTAATCCGGGTCGCGGCGAAACGGCAAATAATAGAAGTGGTTCCATCCGCGTGGAACTTTTGGACAATGGCAAACTCATCGACCGCCTCATTGTGAAGATGGAGGGCGAGCCTTTGCAGAAACTGTCGCTCAAAGAGCAGCGCACGAAACTCTTTGCCACGCAAGACCATCAGGAAATCGCCATTGTGCCTTGCGTGGGCAATGAGCAGCCTGTCAATTTCAAAGCCGCAAAAAATGGCACTTACACCATCAACGTGAATACTAATGGCCTGGAGTTCAATTATCTGCATCTCATCGACAACCTCATTGGCTCAGATGTGGACCTGCTCCCCCTTTGCAAAGGGGGTGAGGGGGGATTCAACGAACCCCAGCAGGCAACCTATACCTTCACCGCCAAGACAAGCGATTATGCTTCAAGGTTCAAATTGGTGTTTTCCGTCTGCGGGGACGCAGACGGCGACGATGCGCCTTTTGCCTTTATTAGCAATGGGAATATTATTGTCACAGCGGACGCAGGCGATGCGTCCTTACAGGTGATTGACATGCTGGGGCGCGTGATTCGCACTGTAGGGCTGTCACAATGTGGCAGCCGTACAACAACGGCAGGGATGACCAAGGGCGTGTACGTGTTGCGTCTGATTGAGGGCGAGAAGGTTCGGACGCAGAAAATCGTCATTGATTGATTTTTGGTTTGATACCGAAAAATTCCTTACCTTTGCAGCCCGAAAAACAAAGGACAACAAAAAGAAAATCAGATATGAAAGTTTCAACATTATTGGGAGAAAGATTCAAGAAGGCACCGGCCGACTGCGTATTCGACAGTCAGGCGCTGATGGTGCGTGGTGGATATATCAAGTCGGTGGGAACAGGTTTGTTTTCATTCTTTATGCCCACAAAACGTATCGCGAAGAAGATTGAAAACATCATCCGCGAGGAGATGGACCGCATCGACGGACAAGAGGTGATGTTCCCCGTCGTCATGCCGGGCACACTGTGGCAGGAGTCGGGGCGTTACACGAGTATTGGCTCGGAATTGCTTCGTTTCAAGGACCGCAATGGTATCGACATGGTGTTGGGTATGACTCACGAAGAGGCTGCTGTGCAGTTGGCCCGCGATGCCGCGAAGAGCTACACGCAGTATCCTTTCATGATCTATCAAATCCAGACCAAGTTCCGCGACGAACCCCGCTCGCGTGGCGGCCTCATCCGCACCCGCGAGTTCACCATGAAGGATGCCTACAGCTTCCACACCTCTCAGGAGGATTTGGAACAATACTACGCCAAGGCTTACCACGCCTACGACCGCATCTTTGCCCGTTGCGGCGTGCCGCAAGTGGTGGCCGTCAAGTCCGATTCGGGCATGATGGGTGGCCGCGTGTCGCATGAGTTCATGCTGCTCACCGACATCGGCGAGGACACCATCGTCATTTGTCCTGAATGCGGCTACCGTTCCAACAGCGAAGCCGCCGACTGCATCGTGCACAACGAAGAATATCCCATCGAGCCTTTGGAGGAGGTTTTCACCCCCGACCAAAAGACCATTGAGGACGTTTGCAACTATCTCCATGCTTCGCCCTTGCAATCCTGCAAAGCCGTTTTGTATCAGCGCAATATGGATGACAGCCTTGTTATTGTCTTCCTGCGCGGCGACCTTGAGGTGAACGAGACAAAACTTCGCAACTTGCTCTGCGCCGAGGTGCATGCTGCCACAGTCACCCCTGAGATGGGCGTTTGCGCCGGTTTCATCGGGCCGAAGGGGCTGCCGGAAGGCATCACCGTGGTTTACGACGAGTCGTTGAAGACCTTGAACTCGTTTGTGGCGGGTGCCAACAAAGTGAATTATCACTACAAAGGTATGAACATGGCCCGCGACCTCGGCGAGGTGAAATACGACAGCGTGGCCAAGGCGACAGCCGGAGGCATTTGCCCCGTGTGCGGCAAGCACAGCATCACCATCAGCCGTGGCATTGAGGTGGGCAACATCTTCCAGCTCGGCACGAAATACACGGTTTCGATGAATATGCAGTACCTTGACAGCGACAACACCTTGAAGTACCCCATTATGGGTTGCTACGGCATAGGCGTGGGTCGTCTTATCGCTTCGGTTTGCGAGGTGAGCCGCGACGACTACGGCCCCATCTGGCCCATCACCATCGCCCCTTGGCAGGTGCAGATTTGTGCCCTGCGTATTGCCGACGAGAACGTGCGCCGCGTGGCCGACAAGGTGTATGAAGACCTTAAAAAGGCTGGCGTGGAGGTCATCTACGACGACCGCAACATCAGCGCGGGAGTGATGTTCTCCGATGCCGACCTTCTCGGTGTGCCGCTGCGCATCGTGGTTAGCCCGAAGACCTTGGAACGCAACGCCATCGAGTTCGCCAGCCGCGACAAGTCTTTCAAGGCCGACTTGAATCCCGACAATTTCGTCGACGACGTGAAGGCCAAGATTGCCGAGATGATTGCCGCTTTGACGCCGGAGGATTGATGCAATCGGCACGGTTTCCAACAAAAATCGGCTCAAATTCGCACGGATTTGAGCCGATTTTTGTTGGATTATGGACAACAGTGATTCACATTTCGCAAGTTGCGGTGCATCCCGATGGGATGCTGTTGTCCAATGGTTTCGATTTTACCGAATGCGCATCCCTATGGGATGCCGTTTCGCTGCGTCCAACTAATCCTGTAGGGTTTTGCTATCGGTAAAACAAGCATATCAACCTTGTGCATCCCGTATGGATGTGAAATGATTCCAATCATTGACAATCAAGCTATCGCAATACCCGTGCGGATGACATCATCATATAATGGTGACGGAAAGCGTTGGTCGATTAACACAGGCTCAATCAGATAATTGACTTGCGGAGCAAGCAGCCATAAGGTTGTTGAAACATCCAGCCAATCATCATCAACGGCAGGCACAACAACAGCCACATCAATGTCGCTTTCAGGGCGAGCCGTACCCTTGCTATATGATCCATACAAATAAACCTTCGCATTGCTTATCTGTTTTGAAATAGCTTTTTTATACTCTCTGACTATCTCGATTACTTGTTCCTTATCCATTGCTGTAACGTTTTTGTGTCGTCAATCAGTTGACGGCAAAACTCTTGTGTCATTCTTTTTAAGCCCATTCCCTGATTGCCGCCTCTCAATTATGATTACCGATTGTGGGTAACTGTGTTTTTACTCCGAAGGAGTGGAAGCAGGAGCATATACCGTCATATCTTCCCCCACCTTTTTGTTCCGCCGGAACCACTCCGTGATGTCCTTCACACGACCGTCGGCCAGGCGTTTCATCATGCGTTGGTTGGTGGTTGCGCTGTCCAAGGGACCAAGCTCGGCCATGAATCGCCCTAACTTGATGTAGTCGAAATGCTCGGTAGGCACGTTTTGGGGCAGGTCGTTTTTGCCCGAATACCAAGCCACCTTGATTTTATAGTCGTTTTTCACTTGACGAGCCAATTGGGCCACCGACTCAGGTTCGTTGTCGCCGCCCATGAAGCACACACAGGTGATGCCCGTCTTGTATTGCTCCACAAGTCGGTACAACTCGTTGGTGTCCAATGGGTTGCCATTGTTTTCCCACAAATACTTGCTGTGGCAACCAGGGCATTGGTTGGGGCAGTTGGTGATGTTGATGGCAAGCGTCACTTCTTCAGGAACTTCCTGAAAAACAATATCATAATTGGCGTATTTCAGCATCTTTCCATCTCCATTTTTCCGTAGTGGCGGCGGGCGGCCTCCTGTTGGCGCGCCTCGCTGAAATTGCTGACGCGCTTCAGGTAGCCGATGATGCGGGTCAGGTAGTCGATGTTGTGGCTGTGGCACTCGGGGCACTCCTTCAGGTAGCGCTTGTCGATGTGGCCGCAGTCGTTGCAAATGGTGTTTGGCACATTGAATGTGAAGTAGTTGCAGCCTTCGCGGGCGGCCACGCGCAGCAATTGGCGGTATTGGTCCTTGCTGAGGTGTTCCTCCAAGTTGCAGTGCAAGGCCGACCCACCAGTGAGGTGCTTGATGTATTTTTCGCCGTGGAGGCGGAACTTGTCCAAAACGTTGGTGTTCGGGTCTTCCACGATGTAGAAATAGCTGTTGTAGCAGTCGCGATGCACCTCGTAGCCGTCTTCCTTGTCCCACTTGGCGTGCTTCACGCCCACGTTCTCGGCGGGAATCATCTCGCAGTTGAACATCAGGCCGTCTTTCTTCGAGTAGTATTTCTTGTTGTATTTCTCGATGAGCCCCAAAACCTCTTGCACAAAATGCTCATAATCAGGATTGTCCGAAATCTTGATTTTCAGGAATTCGGCAGCTTCCACAAGGCCGTTCACGCCGATGGTGAGATATTGGCGGCCCAAGTTGATGTAGCCCGCGTCAAACAAAGGCAGCATGCCCTTCTTTTGTAATTCCTTCAGGTTTTCGTTGTAGCAAATCTGCACCTTGTGGCAGAGGTCGACGATTTCCTCAAGGAAGGTGAGGTAGTGCATGTTGTTGCGCGCGGCATACTGGATGCAACGGTTGAGGTTGATGGTGAGCACACTCTTCGAGCCTGTGCTGACGCCGCCGGCGCCAAGGGTGTAGCTGAAGCCGTTGTCCTGAATCTCGTTGCGCAAGCGGCAGCACGACGACAGCGAGTCGGCGTTGTCGCTCAAATAGGTGAAGAAGGAATGGCCTTCGGCATACATCTCGGCGGTGAAGTCGCCCCATTCCTTGTCGATGACGTCGCCGTCTTTCGAAAGCAAGGCCATCGTCTCGACGGGGAAGGTCAGCACGCTTTTGAGTCGCTCGGCGTTGAACCACTTCATAAAGCGTTTCTGGAGCCAACTGAGCGATTCCCAATCGGGCTTTGAGCCGTCGGGGAAGTAGAAGTTGCCAAACAGCGACTCGAAATAGTTCTTGTCGTAGTAGGCGATGTTCCAAAACACTGACTGATAGTTTCTTGCGCCGGCAGGTTGGTTCAAGGAATAGACGATTTGCTGGAAGCAGTCGGTGATGACTTTGTCGATGGTGCGCGGCTTCAGCGAGAAGTCGACCACCTCGTCGGCGCGTTTGTAATAGTCTGTGCCATAATCTTTTCCGATGAAATAGTTCATATACATCAGGAATTCGGGCGTGGCGCAGGCGCCGGAGAGTTGCGACGACACCATGAACACCATATTAATGAAGCCGCCGCAGAAGGAGCGCAGCTTGGTGGGTGCGGTGCTGTTGCCGCCGATGCTGCTTGTGCCTTCGTTGAGCCATGGGTACATGGTGATGGAGGCGCAATAGTTGGCCAACGAGGTTTCGTCGTTCTTGTATATGAAGTGGTTGTTGAGCAAATAGAGGTAGCGGTCGGAGAGTTCCTTGCCGAACATCGACTTGATGCGGTCGGTGAGCAGGCGACGGTTGATGCGGATGAAGCTCGACTTGGGCAGCTCGCCGATGAGCGTGGCGATGTTCTTCTTCTCCACGTTGGCGTTGGCGTCGTACTTCGAGCCGGTGGCGGCATTCGAGGCGTTGACATAGTTGCTCAAAAAGTCGATCTTTTCGCGGATTTCGCGGTCTTCGGTGTGCTTTTGGCGGTAAAGGATGTAGTTTTTCGCCACCGTGTAATACTGCTCGGCCATCAAGGCGGTTTCCACCTGATTCTGGATTTCCTCGACGTTCATCCCGTTGGTCACGCGCACGCGGCTCAAGATGCCGTTGAGGTCTTCATCGGTGGCATAGAAGCCCGACGCGAGGAAGGCCTTGCTGATGGCCACTTTGATTTTTTCTAACGAGAAGGCTTCCTGCTTGCCGTCTCTCTTGGTAATGTACAAACCTCCGTTGCTCATATAGGATTGCTCGTTTTCTTTTGTAGTGAAATATCTGGTTTCCAATTAGTTAATCAAGGCTCTTAGGAGCGAAAACTTGTTGTGCAAAGGTATATCATTTTGCTGTCATCGGGCAAATAAATTCGCGTTTTTTTTGTCAACAAAATAATCAACAAGCTAATCAAGTGATTTACAAGAAGGGGGATGAAACGAACATAATCCATGCCGAGCCAATCCGACACAAGGGAACAAAAAAACGAGGGACTTCCACCCGATGATGAAAACCCTTCGAAGAAAAACACCCGTTTTTTCCGCCGAAAAACGGCCTTTTTGCCCTTGGACGGGGAAATAAACTATTTTTGCAGTGATTTCTACTGCCTTAAAGCCTTAACAACTATGGAAACAAAACAACAGACGGATGAAAACACCGAAATACCCTTGAACAATAGGGACACAGACACTCTTGCGCAGGTTGAGGGCGTTGAAAACCATACAGAAAGCGGGAACAATGGTGATTCAGACATAAAAAGCGATGATCTTGAGACAGATGGTTTGAAAGACGAAAACGCCATAAAACCAATGGAAAACAAGCCATCCGACATTCCCGTATCAATAAACAAGAAGTGGAGTGAATGGATAAAATCAAATCCTTTGACCACATTGCTTATTACAGTAATCGCTGGATTGATAGTAATTGCTGTGCCTAAAATCGTTGTTCATTTCAGATGTTACACAAGGGACTATATTACCTTTGAATCCGATTTTACCCAAGTGTTTCGGTTGTCATGGGAAGTTCCCAATCTGGAGTATTCAGTTGGAGAAAGCAAATGGAAGGCATTGGGAGACCAAAACATCGTGTTTGGTGGAAACAGAGGCAAACTGATGTTAAGAGGTCGAAGTAAAACAGGCACTGGTAGAGCCAACATATCCTTCGCCACCGATGCGCAAGTCATTTGCACTGGTGATATTCGGACTTTGGTTGATTACAAGCACTATCGACATACCAACACGAAACAGGCTGTTTTCAGATTTCTGTTTGATGGTTGCTCACAATTGGTTGTTGCCCCTGAATTACCTGCTACGGCATTGGCTGATTTGTGTTATTCAGATATGTTTCGAGGTTGCACTTCGCTTAAAAGAGCCCCTGAATTACCTGCTACGGTATTGGCAGATTTGTGTTATTCAGATATGTTTTCAGGTTGCACTTCGCTGCAAAGAGTTCCTGAATTACCTGCTACTGCATTGGCTGATTTGTGTTATTCAGGTATGTTTTCAGGTTGCACTTCGCTTAAAAGAGCTCTTGGATTACCTGCTATGGCATTGGCTGAAGGGTGTTATTCAGATATGTTTTACGGCTGCACTTCGCTGGAAGTAGCCCCTGAATTACCAGCTTTGGCATTGGCTAATGGGTGTTATTCAGGTATGTTTTACGGCTGCACTTCGCTGGAAGTAGCCCCTGAATTACCAGCTTTGGCATTGGCTGATTGGTGTTATTCAGGTATGTTTTCAGGTTGCATTTTGCTGGAAGTAGCCCCTGAATTACCAGCTATTGTATTGGCTGATGGATGTTATTTAGGTATGTTTGATGGTTGCACTTCGCTTTCATTCGTAACTATGATGGCGGTTGATATCGATAAAAGAGAATTTTATGATTGGCTTGTCGGCACCTCCACATCAGGCACTTTCTACAAAAACAAGAATGCCCAATGGAGCAACGACGTCATCGTTCCTGAAAATTGGGAGGTAATATTGACTGATCCGTAAAAACCAGTGCAATTTTTTCCGTACTTTTGCCTCTTTGTATCAATAACTTTTATCGCAATGCCAAAAAAGAAGAAAATAGAAAACAAACTCAGCACTTTCACGAGTGTCATCCTCGGCATTTTTGCCGACAATCCGTTCCGCCCGAAAAACTACAAACAGGTCTGCAAGATTATGGGTATCAAGGACCAAGCGGGCAAGGATGTGGTGTATAATTTGCTTATCGACTTAAAGGACAAGGGCTTGCTCGACGAGGCGCGCCCCTATAGCTATGTGATGAGCAAGGCGGGATTGGCGCAGTTCGGGCCCAAGACGAAATATGTGGAAGGCACGGTGGAGATGAAATCGACAGGCAAGGCTTACGTCGTTCTCGACGACGGCGAGAGCGAAGACGTGTTCATTGCGGCCAACAACACCTACAAGGCCCTGCACGGCGACCGCGTGCGCGTGGCGATGTTCCCCAAACGCAACAACAGCAAGCCCGAAGGCGAGATTGTGGAAGTGTTGGAGCGCCGACACACCGATTTCGTGGGCGTACTCAGCATTTCGCACGGCTACGTCTATGTGCGCCCCGACGTGGACTGGATGCCGGTCGACATATTCATCCCGCGCGGCGACCTGCACGGCGCCAAAGACGGACAAAAGGTCATCGCCCACCTCGTCGATTGGCCCGACGGCTCGGGCAACCCCTTCGGCGAAATCACGCGAGTGCTCGGCAAACCCGGCGAGAACGACGTGGAGATGGAATCGATTTTGGCTGCCCACGAGTATCCCATCGAGTTCCCGAAAGAGGTGGAGAAGGAGGCCGGCAGGATTCCCGTCAGAATAAGCCGCGACGAGATAAAGAAACGCCGCGACTTCCGCAAGGTGTTCACCATCACCATCGACCCTGCCGACGCCAAGGACTTCGACGACGCCATCAGTTTGCAGAAGATGGACAACGGCCATTGGGAGGTGGGCGTACACATCGCCGACGTGTCGCATTATGTGCTTCCCGGCTCGGCCATCGACCAAGAGGCCTTGCAACGCGGCACTTCGGTCTACCTCGTCGACCGCACCATCCCGATGCTGCCCGAGAAGCTGTGCAACAACGTGTGTTCGCTCCGTCCCGACGAGGAAAAGCTGACGTTCAGCGTCGTCTTCGAGATGGACGACGAGGCCAAGATCTACGACCATTGGATTGGCAAGACCATCATCAAGTCGTGCCGCCGCTACAATTATGAAGAGGTGCAGGCCATGATTGAAGGCGGCGAGGGCGACTACAAGGACGAAATCCTGACTTTCAACAGCTTGGCCACCAAGCTCCGCCAAAAACGCATGGAAGCGGGTAGCATCAATTTCCATTCCGAAGAGGTGAAGTTCATACTCGACGAAAACAAGAAGCCCATCGACACCTACGTCCGCGTGCAAAACGAAAGCCACGAATTGATCGAGGACTTTATGCTGCTTGCCAACCGCACTGTGGCCGAGACCTTCGGCAAGCCGGAAAGCAAATGGCACAACAACACCTTCGTTTATCGTGTTCACGACGAGCCCAACCCAGAGAAACTCAACAAGTTTATGCTGCTCATCTCGCGCTTGGGCTACACGATGGACCTCAGCAACCGCGACACCTTGGTGCGTTCTTACAACAAACTCTTCGAGGATGTGGAAGGCAAGGGCGAGAAGAACCTCATCGAGACGGTGGCGGTGCGCACCATGGCCAAGGCCGTTTATTCGACCGACAACATCGGGCACTACGGCTTGGCTTTCGACTACTATACCCACTTCACCTCGCCCATCCGCCGCTATCCCGACCTGATGGTACACCGGCTGATAGAAAGGTATCTCATCGAAGGGCAAGGCTCGGTCGACAAGAAGCATTACGAGGACATGTGTGTCCACGCCAGCGAGATGGAAAAGCAGGCTGAGGAGATGGAACGCCAGTCGATTAAATACAAGCAAGCTGAGTATCTGCAAGATAAAATCGGTCAGGTGTTTGAGGGCTTGGTGTCGGGCGTGAGCAAGTGGGGCCTTTTCGTCGAATTGAAGGGCAACAAATGCGAGGGCTTGGTGCGCTACGAGAACCTTCCCGGCGACTATTATTACTTGGACGACGACAACTTCCGCGTCGTTGGGCAGGAAACGGGGCGCGTCATCCAGTTGGGCGATGAGGTGCGCGTTGTCGTCAAGGCCGTTGACCTCTTCAAGCACAAGATGGACTTCGAAATGCTGGCCGACACGCCCATGAAAGCCAAGAAGAAAAAGGATAAAATACGCTGAACCCGAAAAAACATGTACTTTTGCACCCTTATCCAATTGATTTTGCATTATGAAAAAGAAAACCAACTTATTGACTATGGCAGCCTTGTCGGTCCTTATGGCCTTGGTGGGCTGCAAAAAGAACAGCGTCCTTGTTTCGTCGCAGGATGTTTGGTTCGGCTTGGAAGCCGGCACGAAGACGATTGAAGTGACCGCCAACTGCGAATGGACGGTCGAATTGAAAGACGATGCCGATTGGTACACCGTCACCCCGACGAGTGGGGAAAACGACGGCACCATCACCGTGACCGTGGAAGCCTTGGAAGATGCCGATTACAGAGGTACGGTGTTTGTCATCACATCGCCCGGAGGCCACATCCGCCGCACGGTTTTCGTTTCCCAAAACAAGCTCGACTTTGACGGTATGGTCAACAAAGTGTTTGGCGTGATGGAACTGGAACACTGGAACACCGACTTCTTCGGCCAAATCATCGAGGATTCGTACAGGCATAAAATATATGACCCTTACGACACCTCGACGGGCTATCTTATGTATTTCCTCGAGAATGGGAAGGGCGTTCAGCGCGACCACCACAACGACACGGCGGTATATTATGCTTTCGACTACGAATACGACCCCGTCAACCAGATTCTCCACATCGATTTTGAAACGATTACGGGCGCGCCCGAAAGCTATTCCCCCAATGTGCTGACGGCCAGCGATTCATTGTATCGCTTCAGGCACGAATACAAGAGCAACTGGTGGGAACGCGCCGACATGCGCAAGGTGGGCGTCTTCAATCCGGACAGGGACGACCACATCCGCCGAGCCGCCACCAAACGCAAAAAGGAAAACGAAGGGATTTTCAAGATCGACTAATCCGATAGGCAAATAAAATGAAAAAGGTTTCCATTGTATGGGTTTGCTCGATGATTTTGGGCATGGCGGCATTCTTCATGGGCTGCCAGAAAGACTATAATGTTATGGTTTCGTCGCAAGACGTGAGGTTTGGCCTTGATGCCGAATCGCAAACCATCACCGTTAATGCCAACTGCAAGTGGACCGTCACCAAGAACGACAATGCTGATTGGTACACCATCACTCCGATGTCGGGAAGGTCTCGCGACAGTATCGTCACCATTTCGGTCGACGCTTACCCCAACGGCGATTTCCGTGGTTCTTCCTTCGTCATCCAGTCGCCGGGCGGACACATTCGCCGCACCGTGTTCGTCTCGCAAAACAAACTTGCCTTCGATGTGGCCAACAAAGTGTTTGGCTTGACTTACTTGGAGCATTGGAACACCGACTTTTTCGGGCAAATCATCGAAGACTCATACGTTATGGACGAATATGACCCTTACGACACCACAAAGGGGCAATTGATGTTTTTCTTCGAGGGCGACACGGGCATACAGCGTCGGGTTCGCGAGCGTGACAACGCGGTGTTCTATTATCCTTTCAATTACAATTATGATGCCGACAGCAGCATTTTTCATATTGTGTTTCACCTTCAGAATGGCGGGTTGGAAACTTATGCAGCCGAGGTGCTTTGCGCCTCCGATTCGCTCTATCGCGTTTTCCACCAATATAAACCAAACTGGTGGGAACGCGCCGACATGCGCAAAGTGGGCACCATCACCATGGAAGAGAAATCGCTGCTCCAACGCGCGCTCAGCAAGCGCAAAGGCGGCCAGGGAATCTTTGAATACCAGTGATTTATTGTAGGATATGAGCTCCAAGCTGCTGCGCCATATCAGCCTCATCGGCATTGGGCTGTATTTGTCGGCCCTTTTGGTCATCAGTATGGTGTTTCGAGGTCAAGCCTTGCAGCACAAGTGGATGCTGTGGGGGATGGGCGAGGTGCTGTTCTTCTTTGTGTTGACAGCGGTTTTTTATCCCCGTTGGAAAAATGACGACAAGAAAAAACTCCTTTGGAAGGTCTTTTTGGTGGCGTTTGTCATCCGAGGCTTGTATGCCTTCCTGATGTGCTACTACTATTATTACGAGACGGGCAAAGCCTTTGAATACGATGCCGGCGACAGCATTTGGTATCACCAAACGGCGATTTATCTGTCGCGGTGCGTGAGGCAGGGGTATGTTTCCTACATCTTCAAGTATCTGAACGCCTACACGATGGGCTATTCCGACCAAGTCTACACGCTTTGGCTGACTTTGATTTACACGGTTTTTGGCCGCAGCTTGTTGATCCCAAGGCTTTTCAAAGCATTGATGAGCGCTTGTCTTTGCTTGGTGGTCTACAAGTTGGGTACACGCACTTTCGGTGAGCGCACGGGGCGTTTGGCTGCTGTGCTGACCGTTTTTTTGCCCATCTTGGTCCAGACTTGCGGCTTGCATACCAAGGAAATGGAGATGATTTTCCTGTCCATCCTTGCCATCGAGCGTATGGACTACCTCATCCGAAGCAAGAAATACACCTTTTGGAACATCATTTGCCCCATCCTTTTGACCGCTTTGGCCTTTGGCTTTCGGACCGTCATCGGGATGTGCCTGTTGTTTGCGTTTGTGGTTTTTGTGGTCTTGTCGCCCAACGATTTGGTGGGCAAGAAAGGGAAAATCGTTACGATTGCGGCCACAGTGCTGCTGTTTTTCGTTTTCTTGTTTTCGCCGGTGGGGTATGAGATGAGATATATCTATCGGTTGAAATTCAAGGATTTGGGCTATCAGTCCGAGAAATATGAGTCGTTGGGGATGAAACACGGCGAGTTGGCCCAAAGTTGGCTGTTGGCTCCAGGGGCTTTCGTTTTGCCGTTGGCCCCGATGGTGGAACAATCGCCCGACCACAACAAAATGATTCACGGCAGCACTTATGTCAAGAATTATCTCGCTTTCTTTGCGATGCTTGCCATAGTGATAGCCGTCAGGCAGAAAAAATGGCGCGATTTCAGCCTGATTGGAGCTTACGAGTTGTCGTATTTGGCCATTATTATGTTTTCGTTTGCCGCCAATTCCGAGCGTTACCACGAGCCCGCGATACCTTTGTTGGTTTTGATGGCAGCGTTTGCGATGACCCATTTACGACGTAAACACCTGAAAATCTTTTATGTATATTGTGTGCTGCTCTTCGTGGCCTTGGTCTTATGGAACTGGCTGAAGCTCTCTGCAAGAGGCTTGGCATAATTTTTTTCAAGAAAAGGGTTGCAATTCAACAAAAAGTTGTATTTTTGCAGCCGCAAATCGTTAGATTCAACGTAGTTAAAAGGGTACCTTGCCCGAGTGGTTAGGGACCGGTCTGCAAAACCGGGGACGGCGGTTCGAATCCGCCAGGTACCTCAAGACAAAGCCTGCTGATTTCGGCGGGCTTTTTTCGTTTTAATTGGTAGAGTTTTTGTATTTTTGCCGCCGCAAAATCCAGCACAATATGCTCTTCAACTCCATCCAATTCGCCCTGTTTTTGCCGATAGTGTTTCTGCTCTATTGGTTCGTCTTTGACCGCTTCATCAGCAAGTCGAAGTGGCAATTGAGGTTGCAGAACGCTTTTGTGGTGGTGGCGAGTTACGTTTTTTACGGCTGGTGGGATTGGCGTTTTCTGCTGCTTATTGCTTTCACTTCGTTTTGCTCGTGGGGAAGCGGAATGTTGATGCAAAGGGTTGAGAACCAGCAAATTGGCTCGAATTTAACGGGGGGGGGTAAATCATTAGAAATCAACAAGTTACAAAGGCGTAAGAAGCTGATAACCACGGCCAACATTGTCTTGAATTTGCTGATTTTGGCCATCTTCAAGTATTACGACTTTTTCGTTACCGAGTTTGCGCAACTGTTCCATATTTCCACCGACGGCCTTTTATTAAAGGTGATACTTCCCGTAGGCATTTCGTTCTACACTTTCCAAGCCTTGAGTTACTCCATCGATGTTTACCGAGGCAAGATTGAGCCGACCAAGGACATCATCGCCTTCTTTGCCTTCATCTCGTTCTTCCCGCAATTGGTGGCCGGTCCCATCGAGCGTGCGACCAACCTTTTGCCGCAGTTCCTGAAGAAAAGGGAATTTAACTACGATACCGCCGTTGACGGAATGAGGCAAATCCTTTGGGGTTTGTTCAAGAAGATAGTGGTGGCTGACAATTGCGCGGTGTATGTGGACCAAGTCTTTTCGACTTACACGGAACAAACAGGAAGCACTTTGCTTCTTGCAGCCATATTCTTCACTTTCCAAATCTATGGCGACTTTTCGGGTTATTCCGACATAGCCATAGGCACGGCAAAACTCTTTGGAATAAAGCTGATGCGGAACTTCAACGTGCCGTATTTCAGCCGCGACATCGCTGAGTTTTGGCGCAGGTGGCACATCTCCTTGACGACTTGGTTTCGAGACTATGTCTATATTCCTTTGGGCGGCAGCCGTGTATCAAAGACAAAAGTCATTAGGAACACTTTTGTCATATTCTTGCTTTCTGGTTTTTGGCACGGCGCGAATTGGACATTCATTGCTTGGGGTGCATACCACGCCGTTTTGTTCTTGCCCCTGATATTGACAGGCAAGAACCGCAAGTACACTAACCAAGTAGCTGAAGGACGGCTTTTGCCGACTTTGAAGGAAACTGGGCAGATGCTTTTGACGTTCTTCTTGGCTGTGATTGGGTGGATAATTTTCAGGGCGGAAAGTATTGGGATGGCTTGGGAGTATGTTTGCGGAATGTGCGATGTGAATTTTTTTACGATTTTCATCAAGAAGAAAATTGCATTAAGCAATGTCATTTTTATTACCATTATGTTGGTGGTGGAGTGGCTGCAACGGGGGAAGGAGCATGGACTGGATTTGAGCAAAATCAAGCAAGTTTGGGTTAGGACATTGATTTATTACAGCATTGTGTTTGTTCTTGTCATTGCTTCAGGAAAGAGTTCGACTTTTATTTATTTTCAGTTTTGATTTTGATAATTTGTATGAAAAAATTCTTGCTTTCAATTTTGTCGCCATTAAGAAGCCCTTTGTTGTTGTTGCTGATAGCATTTGTTTATTTTATCGGTATCTCCAAAGATATAACAGGTGATATAGGGAAGATTGGCCAAATTGTCTTTTCAAAAGAATATCATTTCCAAGAAAAATTTCAAACAGATGATGTGGATAGGATTCCTTGGTCTACAATTAAGGACTTAAGGAATCAAAACGTGTTGTTTTTGGGGGACTCGTTTACAAAAGGTCTTATTTATCCTGATTATTTGTCAATGATTCTTTATCAAAATGCTGCAAAGTTTTTTGCGGACAATATAGAAAGCCCAGAAAAGACATTTGTTGCATTATGTAATGCTGGTGTTGAAATGCCAGATGTGGTAGTAATAGAAAGCGTGGAAAGAGAATTCCCTTTTCGTTTGTGCCATTTGGACTTTTCATTAAAAATAGATCCTATCCCTTCAGTCTATAAACCAGCAATTGCAAAGCAATCTGGTTTTTCAACATTTTATAAAAACAAGATAATAAACAATCATGCAATTTTCCATGTTACAATGCAGGATAGTTTGTTTACATGTCCATATAAAGAAAAGGATTTATATTTCTACCATGATGACTTAAGATTTCCCGACGATGAACAGATTTGGACGGCAATCTCTAAGTTGGATTCTTTGTTTTTGCTTGCAAAAGAAAAGAATGTTTGCTTGTTCTACGTTGTGGCAGCAGATAAGTATGATGTTTATCAGGAGTTTACGGTTCGCAATAAATATCCAAAAAAGGAATTGCTTGAAAGATTTGTTGACTTTGAAGCCAATCCTTATTATGTGAATACAAAACATGTTTTATTGAAGAATGCCAGACAAGGAGTCAAGGATTTGTATTACGCAGACGACACACATTGGTCACCTATTGGGGCAAAGATTGTTGCAGAAGAAATTGCGAGACGGATGGATTCGCTTGGAGTTTTTCAAAACTGAGGAAAACTCCACTTTTCAATCAAATTCCCTCAAAGTCAATTATAAGACATTAAAATAAGCAATTGTCTTACAATTATTTACAGCGTTTTTATTCCGTCGCATTTCTGAACAAATCCTCCATCGTCACTTGGTTTTGGATGTCGTAGGAATAGCCGCCTTGGGTGAGGCCGTAGGTGGTAATCAGGGTGAGTTGTTTAATAAAAACATTGGATTATATTCCAAAAAAGTTTCAACTTTTAAGGATTACATTCCAAAAAAGTTATATCTTTGCGGCGCAAAATGAAATGAGTTATGATTAAAAGAAGGCTTGAAGAAGTATTCAAGGACAAACTATTTTCGGGCAAGGCTCTGATACTGTTGGGAGCAAGGCAAGTGGGGAAAACAACACTATTGAATAATTTGGTGGATGGGCAGGCGGATTGCCTTTGGCTGAATGGCGATGAATTGGACGTTCAGAAAATGTTTGAGAACACCTCGGCAGACAGGCTGAAAGCGCAGTTTGGCAACAACAAAATCGTTGTCATCGACGAGGCGCAACGCATCAAGGACATTGGGCTGAGGCTGAAACTGATTACCGACCAAATGAAGGACATCCAACTGATTGCCACAGGCAGTTCGGCTTTTGAACTGGCCAACGAGGTCAATGAGCCGCTGACGGGACGGAAATGGCAGTATCAGATGTTTCCGCTATCTTTTTCTGAAATGGTTCAGCATCACGGACTTATCAAGGAAAAGAGGCTCTTGCCCCAACGCCTCATCTATGGCTATTATCCCGAAGTGGTGACGAGCAACGGAAATGAGAAGCAGGTGCTGAAACAATTGACCGATGCCTACCTTTACAAGGACATTCTCGCGTGGGAAAACATCAAGCATCCCGACAAGCTGCTCACCTTGCTTCGGGCTTTGGCCTATCAAGTCGGCTCGCAAGTGTCGTTCAATGAGCTGGGAAACACTTGCTCATTGGACGCGAAAACAGTGGAAAAGTACATTATGCTTTTGGAACAATGTTTTGTCATTTTCCGTTTGCCCTCGTTCGCACGAAACCTTCGTAACGAATTGAAGACCAGTAGGAAAATATTCTTTTACGATAACGGCATCCGCAATGCGCTGATTGCAGATTTCACGCTTCCCGAGATGCGACAGGACATCGGGCAATTATGGGAAAACTTTGTCGTTTCCGAGCGAATGAAACACTTGGCATACAATGAGATATGGGCAAACGCTTACTTCTGGCGCACCAAACAACAGCAGGAAATTGACTATTTGGAAGAAGCTGATGGCAAAATCCTCGCTTGCGAGATAAAGTGGAATCCGAAAGTGAAAGCGAAAATGCCTGAAACATTCAAGAAAGCCTACCCCAACGCGGATTTTAGGGTGATTAATCAAGAGAGTATAGAAGATTTTGTCTTGTGAGTTGTTTTTCCTATTTTTGCCGCCGCAAAACAAAGCCATCTATGCTCTTCAACTCCATACAATTCGCCCTGTTCCTGCCGATAGTGTTTCTGCTCTATTGGTTCGTCTTCGACCGCTTCATCAGCAAGTCGAAGTATCAATTAAGGTTGCAGAACGCTTTCGTTGTTGTGGCGAGTTATGTGTTTTACGGCTGGTGGGATTGGCGATTTCTGTTGCTTATTGCTTTCACTTCGTTTTGCTCGTGGGGCAGCGGGATGTTGATGCAAAGGGTTGAGAACCAGCAAATTGACCCGAATTTAACGGGGGGGGGTAAATTATTAGAAATCAACAAGTTACAAAGGCGTAAGAAACTGATAACCACGGCCAACATCGTTTTGAATTTGCTGATTTTGGCCATCTTCAAGTATTACGATTTCTTCGTCACCGAGTTTGCACAACTGTTCCACATTTCCACGGATGGGCTGTTGCTGAAGGTGATTCTCCCTGTAGGCATTTCGTTCTACACTTTCCAAGCCTTGTCTTATTCCATTGACGTTTACCGAGGCAAGATTGAACCGACCAAGGACATCATCGCCTTTTTCGCCTTCATCTCGTTTTTCCCGCAATTGGTGGCCGGCCCCATTGAGCGGGCAACGAACCTTTTGCCGCAGTTTCTGAAGAAAAGGGAGTTCAACTATGATACTGCCGTTGACGGAATGAGGCAAATCCTTTGGGGTTTGTTCAAGAAGATAGTGGTGGCCGACAATTGCGCGGTGTATGTGGATGAAGTGTTCAAGACTTACACATACCAAAGTGGAAGCACCTTGCTTCTTGCTGCCATCTTCTTTACTTTCCAGATTTACGGCGACTTCTCGGGCTATTCCGACATCGCAATAGGCACGGCCAAACTATTTGGAATAAAGCTGATGCGGAACTTCAATGTGCCGTATTTCAGCAGGGACATTGCTGAGTTTTGGCGCAGGTGGCACATCTCCTTGACGACTTGGTTCCGCGACTATGTCTATATTCCGTTGGGCGGCAGTAGAGTGAGCAAGGCGAAAGTCATTAGAAACACTTTTGTCATTTTCCTTTTGAGCGGCTTTTGGCACGGCGCGAATTGGACTTTCATTGCTTGGGGTGCGTATCACGCCGTTTTGTTTTTGCCCTTGATATTGACGGGCAAGAACCGCAAGTACACGAACCAAATTGCCGAAGGACGATTGTTGCCGACCTTGAAAGAAGCAGGTCAGATGTTGTTGACATTTTTCTTGGCGGTGTTTGGGTGGATTATCTTTAGGGCGGAAAGCATTGGGATGGCTTGGGAGTATGTTTGCGAGATGTGCAATGGGAGTATGTTTACGGTACCTTGGCTTATCAATCGGGACTATTATATTCCGACATTTGTAGCAGTTCTGTTGTTGTTATTGACTGAATGGGTTTCACGCGCAAAACAACATGGACTTTCAGTAGAGAATTGTAGTGTTGTTTTTCGCTGGATATTCTATAGTGCCATTGTCATATTGATTATATATGAAGGTGGCCAACCCGCTCCATTTGTCTATTTCCAATTCTGATGATATGAGCAAGTTTTTGAAAAGGATATTAATTGCAATGCTGTTGTTCTCTGCTCTTATTGTGGGTGTGCTTCTCTTATTGCACTTCATACGCCAAAAACCAGTCAATTACGATAACGAATGTGTGTTTGTTTGGGGCGATTCACAAATGTATCAAGGTCTTGATTTGAAGTTGTTGGGTGATAAGATGGGCAAGCAAGTCTTAACTTCAGCAGAACATGGCTCGGGGATATATGATTTTTTGGTGAGTCAGAAAAACATACCTGTTAATGCCGTGACGGTGGTGTCTTTTCCCGAGGGTGCTTTGTATAGGAATCCGTTGTCTGATTATAACAGAACGGGATTCGAAATTGATTGTTTGAAAGAAGTGTTTTTGTCAGGATGTTCTGTAAATGAATGTATTAGGATTTTTAATTTGAACAAGAAATCGTTCCGATACAAGGCATTTTCAAACTCGCCTCATACGTTGTCTCCTTTTGCCGATAGTTTAGTATATCCAGAACCACTTCCATTATGGCACCCATTGTTTGAAGAGCCAAAAGATTGGTTCTCGTGGAAAGCAAAGGCATATACAAAGGGACTTCAACATCTTTATGACAAACATTCCCAAATAATTTTGGTTCAATTTCCTTTTGATGAACAAGTTGAGTCGTTTGCAAAAAACTCTATCAATCGCCATTTGTCTGATTCATTGAAGAGAGTGCTGATTGATGAATACGCATTGAAATATGATTCCATCGTTTTGCATAGTGACAGCCTGCTTATGCACGATTTGTCACACATGAACGAAGTCGGGGCAAGGTTGTTTACGCTTGAAATTGCCGAAACTCTTCGTTCAGATACAGTGAATAATTATTTTATTGAGGTGATGATTCAATAGTGGCTTCTTGAGATTATCCCCCATTTCCAATCAGATTTCCTCACCTCTCTATGGTTGTAAACGGATTTTTATCTCGCCTATTTTGGATAAAATCTTAAAAAAAGGCGAAATATAATTTTATATTTCGCCTATTTCAATATAATTTGTACTTTTGTGGCGAAATATAATGTTGCATTATGGCGGAAATCATTGGGAGAAAAAAGGAGATAGAGGAACTCAACAGATTGTATCACAGCGACAAAGCGCAGTTTGTGGCCGTCTATGGCCGTCGGCGTGTGGGAAAGACTTATCTCGTCAATCAGGTGTTCAAGGACAAGATGACCTTCCATCATACTGGACTTTCCCCGTTTGACGATGGCGCGAAGATGACGATGCACGCACAGTTGCAGTCGTTCCATTATTCGTTGCTGCGAAGCGGTATGGACGAACAAACGCCTTGCCCCAAGTCGTGGCTCGAAGCGTTTTATCTGCTTGAAAAACTGCTCGTCAAACTCGATACGGGCAGGCGGGCAAATCGATTTGCTCATTGACCGAGCAGATAATGTGCTGAATTTGTGTGAAATGAAGTTCTACAAAAAGGCATACGCACTCACGCAAGAAGACCGTTTCGACTTTGAGGACCGCATTGATTTGCTGGCAAGAATCACGAAATCGAGGAAAAACATCCATTTCACTTTGGTGACAACGATTGGGTTGGCGTTTAATGAACATTCTGGAGTCGTTCAAAAAGTGGTGACTTTGGAGGATTTGTTCAAGTAATTTTTATACCTTTGCCGCCGCAAAACCAAACCGATTTACTCATCTGATAGCGAAGTTTTTGTTCGCATTGCCAAGGTGAGTTTTTGGGTTCAGCAAAACATAATCATCATCACAATGAACGAAGTAAGAGTAAGATTTGCCCCCAGCCCGACGGGGCCGCTGCACATCGGGGGCGTGAGAACGGCGTTATATAACTATCTGTTTGCCAAGAAGAACGGCGGCAAAATGATCCTCCGCATCGAGGACACCGACCAGACGCGATTCGTGCCAGGTGCCGAGGGATACATCGTACAGTCCTTGGATTGGTGCGGCATCAAGTTCGACGAAAGCGACTATGTGGGCGGCGAATATGGTCCCTACAAGCAGAGCAACCGCAAGCACCTCTACAAGCAATACAGCGACGAACTCTTGGCCAAAGGCTGCGCCTACATCGCCTTCGACACCGCCGAGGAGTTGGACAAATACCGCAAGGAGGCCGAAGCCAACAAGCAGACTTTCATCTACAACTGCCAGACACGCAAAAACCTACGCAATAGTTTGACAATGAGCAAGGAAGATGTCGATAGGCTCATTGCCGACGGCACGCCCTACACGGTGCGTTTTATGATTCCCGAAGACCGCGAAATCGTTATGCACGACCTGATTCGCGGCGAGGTGCGTGTGCAAACCAACACCTTGGACGACAAGGTTTTGTTCAAGAGCGACGGAATGCCGACCTACCACTTGGCCAACATCGTCGACGACCATTTGATGAAGATCAGCCACGTCATCCGTGGCGAGGAATGGCTGCCTTCGATGCCCTTGCACGTTATGCTTTACGAGGCTTTCGGCTGGGAAGCCCCGCAATTCGCACACCTGCCTCTGTTGCTCAAGCCCGACGGAAATGGTAAGTTGAGCAAGCGCGACGGCGACCGCCTCGGTTTCCCCGTTTTCCCAATGTTCTGGCAAGACCCGAAAACCGGCGACACGGCTATGGGCTACAAGCAGTCGGGCTACTACCCCGAGGCGTTCATCAATATGTTGGCACTTCTCGGTTGGAATCCCGGAACGGAGCAGGAAATCTTCACGATGGACGAACTCATTCAGGCCTTCTCACTTGAGCGTTGCAGCAAGAGCGGGGCGAAGTTCAACGTGGAGAAAACGAAATGGTTCAACCACGAATGGCTGATGCGCAAGTCGAATGAGGAAGTCGGCAAGGACTATCAGGCTTGGCTGAAAGACGAAAAAGGCATCGAAACTTCACTTGATTTCGCTGTGAAAGTGGCTGGTTTGGTGAAAGATAGGGTCAATTTCGTGAAAGAAATCTGGGACCAGAGTTTCTTCTTCTTCGAGGCTCCGACGGAGTACGACCCCGTGACCGTCAAGAAACGTTGGAAGGAAAATTCGGCTGAAACGATGCTCAAAGTGAAAGAGGTCATCAACGGCATCGAGCCGTTCAGTTTGGCCAACATCGACGAAACGCTAAACAATTGGATTACAGGCAATGAACTCAATATGGGCTTGGTGATGAACGGCCTCCGCCTGATGGTGGTTGGTGCCGGCAAAGGCCCTCATATCGGCGAAATCCTCGAACTTTTGGGCAAGGAAGAAACCCTCAAGCGCATTGATGCCGGAGTGAAAGTGTTGGGTTGAAAAACAAACCTTTATTCGACCACCAACCGCTTCATCGCGACACCGTTTTCCGTGGCGAGATGAACCAAGTAAATCCCTGAAGGATAATCATTTGTGTTGATGACACATCTGTTTTTGCCCTTCAGGTTTTTTGTTTCCATTTGCTGACCCAAAAAGTTGTAAATGGTGACTTGTTGCAAGCCTTCTTCGGCCAAAATACTGACCGATTCCTTTGCCGGATTAGGGTAAAGCGCCACTTTGATTGTTTCGTTTTCAGGCAAGTTGAAATTGTTGAGTCCCGCCAAAAGTGCCACCGTGCCAAGGTTCAGTTCAGTGAAGCGTTTGCATTGGTCCAAATTGTTGACACTCAATCCCAAAACATCCTCCCTCGTGTGGATAAACGGCGAGCTGGCATGAACGTCTTCGAAAGGATGGATGGCGGCATAGCCGTTGCGGTTGAATGAGGAATAGTCGCTGTCGCCCCATGTCAACCAGTCTTGCCAGATGCGCATTTCCGGAAAATAAGTGCGGCTGAACGATTTGACGTAATCGCCCAAAGGTTCGTCTTGGGAGGTGTACATCAGGTTGACGTGTATGTCGGAACCTTCTTGGAGATAACCCGTCATGTCGAGGTTGAAATAGGCCACGATGTCCATCCTTTGCTCAGCCATGTCGTGAGCGTATGCGGCACTGCCTATGAGGCCGATTTCTTCGGCGCACCAGTTGGCGAAAATGATGGAGCGGTCGAAGGTATACGGACTGAGCAAACGTGCGGTTTCGAGGATGCCAGCCACGCCCGTGGCGTTGTCGTCGGCGCCGGGTGAGCGGATGGTGTCGGGGTCGTATCCGTCGGCATTCCACGAGTCGTAGTGGGCGCCGCAGACGACGAACTCTTCGGGTTTCGTTGTGCCCCATTTCACGGCGAGAACGTTGTCGGCAGTCTCAAAGTCGGAATCGGGAATCGGAAAGTCGTGGAGCATCACCGTGTCGACACCGAAACCCTTGTAACGAGCTATCAACCAGTCTTGTACATCCCAAATATAACGGCTGTCGTAGCGGCGTGTCCAATAGGAGCAGAGGTGTTCGATGTTGGCTTTGATGCTATCGACCGAGACCGAGTCCATCAGTGCGCGGATGTGAGGGTCTTCGTCAGTAACCATAGGATAATCATGCTCAAAGATATGGGGCGACTGGGCGAAGGCTGTTCCGCCAAGCAACAAAATCAAGGCAAAAAGCAGGGTCTTTTTCATGTTCCAATCATTTTTGGGGATTTCTTTTTATCAAGAATTTGAGAATTTGTTGATTATGTGAATTTTATTGAGTTCGAGGATGAAAATTGCAGGCAATTTTTGGAAGTGCCTTTTTGGTGTTTCGATAGGCTCAGGAGCCAAAGGTAATAGGGCCGACTTTAGGTTTACAATCCTTTCACATGCGGCTTTCCCGCAATGAAGTCCTTCAAATAAAACGGTTCAAAATACGCCACATCGACAAATTTCCGTTCCCGTAAAGCCTTTTCAGCCAGTGGAAGCATATATGCCGCCGAGGGCTTGAAACCATCTATAACACTGATATTCTTTTGGTTTTCAAAGAGTTTAATCAATTTTGGAGCTCCATCGCCGAAAAGCCAAAGGTGATGGCCTTTTCGTAAATCCTCAAACGAGTTTTCGTCAATGACCAAAGCCGCCGTGTCGTTGATTTTGTTCAAGTTGGCATCGAAAATGGCGGCATACACTTCCATTCTTCGCGCGTCAATCATAGGGATAAGCAAATCATTTTCAGCGATTTGGCTTCCAAGTTTCATCTTCATCCCGTAGGCCATTGCTTCCAATGTGTCGATGGCCATCAAAGGCAAGTCGGCGGCATAGCAAATGCCCTTGGCCGTGCTCACGCCGATGCGAAGGCCCGTGTATGAGCCGGGGCCTTGGCTGACTGCGACGGCATCCAATTGCCGATAATCGATTCTGGCTACCTCCATCACTTCACGGATGAAGTTGGTAATCTTCTCAGAATGAGCGTTTTGGCCTTCCGTTTCGCGCAAGGCAATCGTGCAGCAACCATCGTTGAGCGCGACCGAACAAACAGGCGTGGCCGTTTCCAAACACAATATCATTTCATCAGGTTTTAGTGGGGCAAAAATAGGCAATTTTGTCGAATGAACAGACGCGCGATGCCGTTTCGCTTCTTAAATTTGAAAAAATGCTTGGATTATCCCAAAAATCCTTATATTTGCAAGTTTAAAATGCCAAATTGGGTATTTATGTATATCACTGAACCAGAGTTCGTTAAGCGTTCTTAATGGGACTTAGAAGGCGAAGCTGTGTAATGAAGGAATCCGGTTTTTATATCTCGAAAGCAACAAAACGCAATTGGGACAAACTGCAACATAACGGAAACAACCGCCTGACAAGTCGCGCCAACAAAAGCCGTTCGCAGAGAATCATCACGCCCGAAGGCTATGTGATGGCGGGCAGCTTGCCACGTTTCGTGGACGACTTGAAGGCCGCAGATTATCCCATTGACAATCTGGTTTTCAGCCTTTGCGCTTTGTATGTGGAGCATAATCGGGTCAACGAAGGGAATCGACGCCGTTTTTTCGAGGAATACACACATTATCAGCGTGTTGATGTCGATGTGCCTCGACAAATCCTGAAAAACCGTCAAGACGATTGGATTGGCTTTGTCTATCAGTCGCTGACGGCAGAAGGACAACGTATCTTGAAGGGCTTGTATTACACCAAGCCAGTGATTGTCAACGAGATGCTTTCCGACATCCGCATCCTCAGCAGCGAAAAGTTCCTCGACCCCTGCTGTGGCAGTGGCATTTTCCTCCTGAAGCTGGAGCACGCCCGTTTGGAGCAGCTTTTTGGCATCGACAACGACCCGCTCGCCGTGATGATTGCCAAGGCCAATTTGATGGTGAAGTTCGGCGAGTCGCCGATTTATCCCCAGATTTACCAAATGGATTTCCTGCTTCACGCAGCTTCGGCCTTGGGCGATTTGAAATTCGACTACATCGTCACCAATCCGCCTTGGGGCACCGAAAAAGGCCGGCAACACAGCTCCGAAGTCATCAATTCGAAGGAAAAGGCTTCATTGTTCTTCACCGAGTCGTTCAAATTCCTGAACAAGAACGGGATACAGCATTTCCTCTTGCCTTCGTCGATGATGAAAATCAAGGTACACGCCGACTTGCGGCGCTTTGTGTGCCACGAGACACGGATGGAGAGCCTGAAATGCTATCGCGAGAGGTTCAAGGGCGTGTTTACTGATTTCATCAGTCTGAAAGTCAGCAAGAAGCCTGTATTTGGAAGCCAGAGTTACACCGTGACTAACGCGAAGAACGAAGTGTCGCGGAAAGAGTTCAAGCCGCGCGAGGACGACTTTTGCGCCATCCCGATGCTCAACGACCGCGACGAGGCCATCATCAGCATAGCCGAGCGTTTTCGCCACGACGACCTCTCCCACAGCCGCTGGGCTTTGGGCATCATCACCGGCAACAATGCCAAGGTGCTGAAAGACAAGCCGATGAAAGGTTTGGAGAAGATTTATACAGGGAAAGACATCAGCAAATACCACCTGAGTCCCGCCACCCGTTACATAAAATTCAATCGCGCTGATTTTCAGCAGTGTGCAAAAGACGAGTTCTATCGTGCCAAGGAGAAGTTGGTCTATAAATTTGTTTCGAGCCGCCTTTGTTTTGCCTACGACGACACGCAAAGCCTCTTCCTCAACAGCGCCAACATCCTCATTCCCGAAGTGGACGGTATGAGCACCAAGACGGTGATGGCGTTTTTGAACTCGGCCTTGTTCAACTTCTTGTATTCCAAGCGTTTCGGCGACTTGAAGATATTGAAAGGCAACTTGTCGGCCTTGCCGTTCCCGAAAATCGATGAAGAAACTGACCAGGAATTGAGCGCTTTGGTGGATGAGGCCTTGAAAGGCGATTTGGAGGCTCAAGCAAAAATTGATGAGTTGATTTTTGATTTGTATGAATTTGATTTGCAAGAGATTGAATTGATAAAGAAATGCAAAAACTAGCCATAATAGGAGCTTCCTATCTTCAACTGCCGTTGGTAAAAAAAGCGAAGGAAATGGGATTGCATACCATTTGTTTCGCTTGGGCTGAAGGCGCGGTTTGCAAAGATGAAGCCGACGAGTTCTTTCCGATTTCGATAGTGGAAAAGGAACAAATTCTTGAGGTTTGCCGAGAAAAGCAAATTGATGGGATTTGCACCATTGCTTCCGATGTGGCAGCACCAACGGTGGCGTATGTTGCCGAAAAGATGGGGCTGGTTGGCAACACATACGAAGTGGCTTTGCGAGCCAACAACAAGTATCTGATGCGGCAAGCGTTTTCATCCGCAGGAATACCTTGCCCTGCTTACCAAAAGATTACTGCTTACGGACAGTTGGATTCAAAGGCGTTGCGATTTCCTGTAATTGTTAAGCCGACAGACCGTTCTGGTAGTTTGGGTATTTCAAAGGTTGGACGGCTTGAAGATTTGCAGGCCGCCATTGAAGTGGCTTTGAGTTGTTCTTTCAAACACGAGGCCATTGTTGAGGAATATATTGAAGGACGTGAAATCAGTGTGGAATTTATCTCCTATCAAGGTAAACATTTTCCTTTGCAGATTACGGATAAGGTAACAACCGGTGCGCCGCATTTTGTTGAATTGGAGCATCATCAGCCAGCCGATTTCACAAAGGAACAATACGTCCGGATTTATGATTTGACGAAAAAAGCCTTGGATGCCTTGGGCGTGACCAATGGTGCCTCTCATTCCGAATACAAAATTACAACGGATGGTAGAATCTATGTAATGGAAATAGGTGCCCGTATGGGCGGTGATTTCATTGGAAGTGATTTGGTGCATCTGTCGACGGGTTATGATTACTTGAAAGGTGTAATTGATGTGGCTTTGGGGAACTTTGGAGAACCCGTTTTTGGTGAGCGTCATTTTGCTGGTGTTTATTTTTTGTGTGAAGAAACAAAACATTTGCAAACTATTATAAAAGAAGCGAAATTGCCCCAAATAGTTCGTGCTGAGATAACTGACGAGGTTTTGCGGCCCGTAAAATGCAGTGCGGATAGGAGTGGGTATTTGATTTATCAGGGAAACAAGAAACTAATTATAATACATAAAAAACAAACATTCAAAAAAATATGAAAGATATTGCATATTCAGATTTGATGGGCGAACATGTTCTTGACAAAGTGAAATATTATGGAAAAAATGTAAAAATCTGGTCTTTGGCAAAGATCATAAACCCAGAATTTGCCGTGTTAGGAGATGAATGTCGTATCCTTGATTTTGCGTTTATTGATGCAAAAGAGTCTTTCGTGTTAGGGAAGTATAGCATTATTTGTTGGCATTGCGTAATTGAAGGTCATGCCCATATCACAATTGGGAATCGTTGTTTTATTGGGCCTGGTTCTAAATTATTAGGGTCGACTTATGAGTTTAATGGTTATTATACAAATGAGCATTTGCCTGAAGAAACGCATGCCACAAAATATGGAGATATTATTATTTCAGATGATGCTTATCTTGGTGCAAATTGTGTGGTAATGCCTGGGGTGACAATTGGCAAAGGAGCAGTTGTTGGCTCTAATGCTTTTGTAAATAAAGATTTGGAACCATGGGGAATCTATGTTGGAGCACCGGCTCGTAAGGTTGGGGAAAGGGAAAAGCCGACGGCAGAGCGGCGCGAAATAATAGAAAAAATGGATTGGACTTTGCCTCAATATTAATTATTGTTTTCAAATAATGCAGATGGATAATTCTCATATTTCAATTGTTATACCAGAGTATTATGGCGAAAAAATGGTTTATGAGTTGGTCTCAAGAATCATTAGTAGTGTGTCCCTTTTTACCGATAGCTATGAAATCATTTTGGTAAATGATGCCTCCCCAGACAATTTATGGTTGAAAATTCAAGAGGAGTGTAAGGCAAACTCAAAGGTTAAAGGCATTAATCTAAGTCGTAATTTTGGCCAACAATATGCCATTACAGCTGGGTTGGCTTATGCAAAAGGTGATTGGGTGGTGGTGATGGATTGCGATTTGCAGGATTTGCCCGAAGATATCCCGACCTTGTACAAAAAAGCACAAGAAGGTTATGATATTGTAATGGCTCGTCGTGTGGTGAAGCATGTCGGATGGTGGAAAAGGTTCTCGTCTGTTGCTTTTCATTGGGCTTTTGATTTTCTTAGCGGAAGCAAGTCAGACCCCGCAGCTTCTAATTTTGGAATTTATAAGCATGACGTAATTGAAATTTATAATAAAATCCCTACCTTTACCAGGTCATTTAGGCCAATGATAGAGGCTTTGGGTTATAAAAAAACCTATATAGAGATAGAACAGGCACCTAGAGCTGAAGGCCATAGCAGCTATACTATTCGTAAGTTGTTCAAATCGGCTTTTGAGGTTATTATTTCAAGGACAAATAAACCTCTGCGAATTGCAGTGGGATTGGGGTTCGCTATGTCGGGCATATCTTTTTTGCTGGCGATCTACAATTTTATAGCTAAACTGGCAGGAATTATTACCTTGTCAGGCTACACCACGACGGTTTTTTCAATTTGGTTTGTGGGAGGACTCATTTTATTTGTTGTAGGTGTATTAGGTTTGTATATTGGGAAAATTTTTGACCAGGTTAAAGGTTATCCTTCATATATTGTGAGAGAGACAGTCAATTTGGATTAATGGTTATTTTATTTATTATTGTACGACCGCTTCATACAAACCGCACCTCGCCCTCATAGGCGTGAACCTCATCTACGCCTGCACCTCCATCTTCTCCAAAATGGCTTCAAAATGATTTGTTTTTGGGGATGAACCAATGTTTATTATCATTTTATGACAAAACTTGTATTTTTGAAAGACATATAAACGTATTTTATGGAACGGTTTTTCAACACGGCAGGCCCGATAAAGCCTGAATTGCACTACAATATCGACCCGCTGAAGCGTTTCGACTTGGAGGAGCTTTTGCTGCTTGTTCGGCAGCAGAAATACTTCGTGTTGCACGCTCCAAGGCAAACGGGTAAGACCTCGTGCTTGCTGGCTCTGCGCGATTATTTGAACGCGCGTGACGAGTTTGTTGCCGTGTATGCCAATGTGGAAGGGGGACAGGCACTGCGTAATGATGTGGAAGGTGTAGTGAGTGGGGTCTGTTCTGTCATTGCCGGAGCTTTCGATTCGGTGATGAATACCAAACGTTATTCCGCTTTGGCTTTGGAAAACGATCAGGTTCCGGCATCGAACCGGCTATCGAGTTTTCTTACACTATTGTCGGAAGATGTGCAAAAGCCTATCGTGTTGTTCATAGACGAGATTGACGCTTTGGTGGGCGACAGTTTGGTGAGCGTGCTGCGCCAGATCCGCTCGGGCTATGCCTCTCGCCCTCAGCAGTTTCCACAATCAATTGTTTTGTGTGGTGTCCGCGATGTGCGCGACTATCGTATCGTGCTTTCCAATCAGGACATTGTCGCCGGAGGTTCGGCGTTCAACATCAAGGCAGAATCGCTGCGCTTGGGAAATTTCTCTAAAGAGGAAATCCGTGAGTTGTATTTGGAACACACCAAGGCGACGGGTCAGGAATTCGACGAGGCCTGCTTCCCAATGATTTGGGAAGCAACGGAAGGCCAACCCTGGTTAGTGAACGCCTTGGGCTACGAGGTGACGATGAAGATGAAGGAGAACCGCGACCGCAGCATCAGGATTATCCCAGAGATGATATACAAGGCCCAAGAGAACATCATCTACCGCAGGGAAACCCACATCGACATACTGATTGACAAGCTGCGCGAGGAGCGTGTGCGCCGCGTGATTGGCCCGATATTGGCCAACGAAGAGGAAGCCGACGAGTCCATCATCCCTTCGGATGATGTCCAATATGTAATTGATATGGGGCTTATCAAGGTGGAGAGGGGAAAACCGCGCCGCATCGCCAATGGCATATATAAGGAGATTATTCCCCGGGAGCTGACGTGGACGACACAAACGGGACTTACTGAAGATTCGCTGTGGTATATGAACCCCGACAACAGTATCAATATGGAGAAACTGTTGCTTGACTTCCAGCAGTTTTTCCGCCAGAACGCGGATGCTTGGATTGAGAAGTTCGACTATAAGGAGAGCGGCCCGCAGTTGCTGTTGCAGGCTTTCTTGCAACGGGTGGTGAACGGCGGCGGCTACATCGACCGCGAATACGGTTTGGGCCGAGGCCGCACCGACCTGCTCATCCGCAAACCTTTGACCGACCATTACGGCGGTCCGATACAGCGCATCGTATTGGAGTTGAAAATCAAGCGCAACAGCCTTGAGAAGACCATTGACGACGGCTTGCGTCAGACGTGGGAATATATGGATAAAGCCGGCGCGATAGACGAAGGCCATTTCATTATTTTCGACCGTACACCTGGCAAGCCTTGGGAGGAGAAAATCTGGCACGAGGAGCGGGAATACGAAGGTAGGAAGATTATGGTTTGGGGAATGTAAGCGGCAAGTCTTGGAACAACACTCGGCAAATGTTTAGATCTTTTCGAGTCTATGCTGCCCTCATCGGCGTGAACTTCATCTACGCCTGTACGTCTATTTTCACCAAGATGGCTTCGAGGCAAGAGATGCTGTCGTTGCCTTATCTGTTGTGGATTGCGGGCGCGGTAGGAGTGATGGGTGTTTATGCTCTGTTGTGGCAGCAGGTGCTGAAACGCATTGAGCTTTCCACCGCATATATGTTCAAAGGGACAGGGCTGATTTTCGGATTGCTCATCGCTTGGGCGTTGCTTGGCGAGCAAATCACGTCGAACAACATCATTGGCGCGGCAATCATCATCTTAGGGATAGCCTTGTTTGCAAAGGCATAATGAAAACGGTTATGTTGTACTATTTTCTTTGTGTTTGTTCGGTATTGGCTGCCGCCGGAGCGCAGATGCTGCTGAAAAAAGGAGCTACGTTATCTTATCCCAACATCATCAGGCAATACCTTAACCCCTGGGTGATGGGCGGTTATGGTATTATGGGTGCGTCTTTGCTGCTCAACATCTTCTGCCTGAGCCGGGGTGTTCAGGTGAAGGAGATTGGCGGCATCGAATCATTGAGCTATCTTTTTGTGCCTGTGCTTTCGTGGGTGTTCTTTAAGGAGAAAGTCACTTGGCGGAAGGCTGGGGCGATTGTTGTGATAATGGCTGGTGTAGTAGTATTCTTTGTGGAGTAATTGTAATTGATAATTATGCATATACACTTTAATCTCCCTCACCTTACAGGCAAGGAAGCCCACTATATGTATCAGGCCGTGTATAACGGCAAATTGAGCGGCAATGGCGAGTTTACCAAACGTTGCCAGCGTTTCTTTGAGGAGAAATACGGTTTCAAGAAGTGTTTGCTTACTACGAGCTGCACTGATGCGCTCGAAATGGCTGCCATTTTGTGCGACATCCATCCGGGTGACGAAGTCATTGTGCCGAGCTACACTTTCGTGTCGTCGGCGCTGGCTTTTGTGCGGCAGGGAGCGAAGATTGTCTTTGCCGACAGTATGAAGCGTAACCCCAATATCGATGCGGAACAAATCGAGGCATTGATAACACCGCGCACAAAAGTCATCGTTCCAGTGCATTACGCTGGCGTGGCTTGCGATATGGATTGCATTATGGAAATCGCGGAAAAGCACCATCTTTTGGTTGTGGAAGACGCGGCGCAAGCCATAGATTCATACTACAAGGGCAGACCTTTGGGGACAATAGGCCACCTGTCGGCCTTCTCGTTCCACGAGACCAAGAACATCATCTCGGGTGAGGGTGGTATGCTGGGCATCAACGACGAACGTTTTATCCGTCGTGCCGAAATCATTTGGGAAAAGGGCACCAACCGTGCCGAGTTCTTCCGTGGCGAGGTGAACAAGTACGGCTGGTGTGACATCGGCTCCTCTTTTCTGCCAAGTGAGGTTGTGGCGGCCTTCCTTTGGGCTCAACTTGAAGCTATGGATGACATTCAAGGCAAGCGCAAACAGCTATGGAACAAGTATTATGAATTATTGAAACCGTTGGCCGACCAAGGCCGATTCCGCTTGCCTGACATCCCAGAATATGCTACCAATAACGCTCATATGTTCTATTTGGTTTGCAACAGCCTTCAGGAACGCACAGCCTTGATAAAGAAATTGAAAGAAAATGACATTTTGGCTGTCTTTCATTATTTGAGTTTGCATAGTAGTGAGTATTATAAGGACAAGCACGACGGGCGCGAACTTCCCGAATGTGACAGGTATGCGGATTGCTTGGTGAGATTGCCGATGTATTACGAGCTAAATGAAGATGATTTGGAAAAGATTGGTAAGTTATTGGCTTTGTAATGATATGGATATGAAGTTGAACAAGCTATTTCACAATATATGGTTTTGGTTTCTTTTCAACACGTTTGCATTTGCTTTGATGGCGTGGTTGCTTCCGATTCATTTCGAAGAGAATGACGATATTGCGATGTGTATGATTGCGAACGGGCATTGTTCGGGCACACCAGACGGACATTTGGTGTTCATTAATGCATTGTATGGATGGCTGATTGCTAGTTTATATATGCTTACAAGAGCCGTAGAATGGTATACGTTGGTGTTTTGTGCCCTGCATATTCTTTCCGTAACGGGAATTTGCTATATGGTGATGAATGATGACATTTGGCCTATACTTAAGTGCTTGTTTTTGATATTCTTATATGTTGTTTGGGCTAGAATTATCATTGCTTTTCAATTTACGACTACGGCAGGATTACTTTGTTTCAGTGGATGTTTGGCTTTGCGTCGTTCATCAAATAGATGGAGAATGATGGGGTTAGTGGCAATTTTTATTGCATCGTTGGTAAGGTTTCAGGCTGCGGCATTGGTGGGTGTTATTTGTGCCCCTATGTTGATTGCTGATTTCATAAAGGAACGGTATCTTGGCTATTGGTTGGTTGGGGTGATAATATTGGTATTATTCGGCAAAAGTGCTGATGCTTTTTTTTACAAGAGTCCCGATTGGGCGGCATATAAGACCTACAATTCCGTTAGAGGTTTTATCAATGACAATCCTAATATGGAATTGGCATTAGGCAATTTACCTGAGGGAATAGATGAAAAAGATTATCAACTGTTTTGCTCTTTTGAAGGAGACCCCAAGGTAATGACCTTGTCACGAATACAAATGATTAAATCTGAAATTAAAAAAGGTCTGACTTTAAGAAAAGCATTTGCTAATATGTCTCAATTGCAATTATATAGAATTCCTATAGTTTTGCTTTTTATAGGAATGTTGCTCTCTTTTTTGATGAATAATAAAACAGTTGATTTACCGCAATTACATAAGCCCCCCGTTGTGTTCAGTTCTTTTGTATTGGTTTTGCTTGTAATGGTTTATATTGGTATGACAGGAAGTTTAAAGAATCGCGTTTTTTTGTGTATGCTTTTGCCAATGACCTATCTTTTGGTTTACGATTTTCGCATAGTTAATGGCAAACGAGGTAAGAGTATCATAATAGGATTGTCAATGGTTCTGTTGGGGTTGATTCTGAAATATGGCTATCAAGACAAAAAAGTGATAAGTCTTGTTTGTTCACATCAAAAGGAATTTGATGTATTGCAGTATCCATTGGTCGAAGACTATTTTGGCACACTTTATGCTGGGGAGTTCCGATTGGAATACCTATCTCCTTTCGAAGTTTGCAGAATGAATTATCATCCTGTTGGCTTAGGTTGGATGACTTGTATCCCTTTCCAAAAAGGCATTTTGGAATGTCATCGCGATTTTGTTGATTCTGATATTGCTTATTATGGGCAAGTGGACAATCCGCCAATTCATATTTTGGAAAGGATTCAGAAAAACTACGGAATTTCTGCACGATTAGTAACCATTGACCGAAACGAAAAATACGCGTTATACAAATTTATTTCAGAATGAACACTATGAAAAAAACACAACTTGACAAAACAATATTAGTTTGTTTATTGGTACTTAATTCTCTTTTCCTAATTTATTGGAGTATCCTTGCATTTTATTCCCAATTGCATTTTGACGACCTGAGTTTTTTGTGGATGATGCGTGAAATGTCGGTCTTTGATTATGTAAAAAATATGTACTTCTCGCAATCAGGACGATTCGTTGGATATGCAATAAATGGAGTAGTTTCTATTATTACTGATTTGTTGGGCTTTCATCAGTTTTGGGCTATTTTATACTATATATTTGGATTAAGTATTTGTTTGTTGGTTGTAAAAGATTTCAAGTTGAACATTTCCCGACCAACTTTATTTATGGGGATGTGTTTTGTATATAATCTTTACATTCTTACTAACATTGATTTCCCAGTGTTTTTTTGGGTTTGTGCTATGTCATATTATTTGTTTTTTCCGATGGCGTGTTTGTTGTTGAAGTATTTGAACAAAGAAAAGTTGAATTGGAAAGAGTGGACTATTTTAGGAGTTCTTGTAATGCTTATTGGCGGAGGCAATGAGGCTTTTTCTGTAGTGGTTTTGTTGATGATGTTTGTATGTGGAATGTATTGGTGGAAATCGAAAGAATGGAAGGTGAAAGAAACTTGGGCATTACCTCAAGTGCGACGCATAGTGTGGATTGCAGTATTGATTTTGATACTATTCAGTATAGTTGTAGTAGCCCCAGGCAATTATGCCCGAATGAGTGATACTTCACAATTCGTGCATCCAAAAGGCTTGTATGGTTGGGTTATGGCTATAGTTGAAGCTGTAGTAATGTTTTTCTATTTTATGGCTTTTTATATTCCTTATTATCTGATATTGTTTGTTTTGGCTTATTATGTTGGTGGAAAGATGAATTTGGAATTACATCAGACGAAAATGAAAACAATAGTAAAACTGGTCATCGGTTTTGTGGCCTATCTATTTGTATCATCTTTGCCTAATGTATATCTTTATGGCGGGTTTGGAATCCAAAGGACTTATACCCATATTGTGTTTGCATTATTGCTCACGGTTATCGCAATAGGAGTAGTGTTAGGTGCCGACAATAAATCAACTAAATCAGGCTGGTTCTCTGTGGCTGGCTTGTCATTGCTCGCGGTTATTATGTTCGTTAATATTCTAAAAGATACCCCAACAGCAAAATCTTACGGGAAAGCCGTCGATGATAGAATTGCATATTTGTGCTCGTTGAGAGATAAGGGACAAAAAGAAACAGTAGAGGTTGAACCTTTTCCAGTTCCCTATACAGAAGATCCTAAGCATCTGTTTTTGCATTTGTTAGGTAAAGAAACTCCTAAATCTGTGTTGTATTATACTTCAGACACTGATAAGGTTCCCAATGAATACGAGTACCATTTAAAAAAGGTCCTGAATTTGGATTTTGATTTTGTTCTTGCCAAAGAAGAACCATAGGACAAGTAACGTAAATGAAGTATAATATGTTGACATTTATCCGATAATTATAGAACAACAAATTATGAATATCTTAGTCACTGGCGGTGCCGGATTCATCGGGTCGCATACTTTGGTGGAACTGAACGCTGTGGGATATGAGACCGTCGTCATCGATAATCTCTTCAACTCGAACAAAAAATCTTTAGAGCGCGTGGCGGAACTGACGGGAAAGGAGATTCCTTTCTATGAAGTCGACATCCGCGACCGCGAAGGCCTCAACCGCGTGATGGAAGCCCATCGTTTTGATGCCTGCATCCATTTCGCCGGACTGAAGGCCGTGGGCGAAAGCGTGGAGAAACCTTGGGAATATTACGAAAACAACATTAGCGGAACGCTGACCCTGCTCGATGTGATGCGCCAACACGGATGCAAGAACATCATTTTCTCGTCGTCGGCCACAGTTTACGGCGACCCTGCCATCATCCCCATCACGGAGGAATGTCCTAAAGGTCATTGCACCAATCCATACGGACAGACAAAAAGTATGCTCGAAGAGATTTTGATGGACATACAAAAGGCTGACAAGGAATGGAATGTGGTGCTTTTGCGCTATTTCAACCCTATCGGTGCCCATCCAAGTGGCAGGATAGGGGAGAACCCGAATGGCATTCCGAATAATTTGATGCCTTACGTCACGCAGGTGGCTGTGGGCAAACGTCCTGAACTTGGTGTTTTCGGCAACGACTACGACACCCCTGATGGCACTGGCGTTCGCGACTATATTCATGTCGTCGACTTGGCTCGGGGTCATGTGGCCGCTTTGCAAGCCATCGAAAGGAAGTGTGGATGTGCCATCTACAACCTCGGTACGGGACAAGGCTATTCGGTGCTTCAACTTGTGAAGGCTTTTGAGAAGGTCAATAATATCAAGATTCCGTACAGCATCAAGCCGCGCCGTGCGGGTGACATTGCTATGTGCTATTCCAATCCCGCCAAGGCAGAACGCGAACTGGGTTGGAAGGCACAGTACGGCCTCGACGAAATGTGTCGCGACGCTTGGAACTGGCAAAGACAAAACCCCAATGGATATTAAACCAAAATGAATATGAAAGGCATAGTATTAGCAGGCGGTTCAGGAACCCGCTTATATCCTATTACGAAAGGTGTGAGTAAACAATTGCTCCCTATTTATGACAAGCCGATGGTTTATTATCCCATTTCGGCTCTGATGCTCGCTGGCATACGCGACATCCTCATCATCTCGACTCCGTATGACTTGCCAGGTTTCAAACGTCTTCTGGGAGATGGCAGTGATTATGGCGTACATTTCGAATATGCCGAACAGCCCTCTCCCGACGGCCTTGCACAGGCCTTCATCATTGGGGAGAAATTTATTGGCGAGGATTGTGCTTGCCTCGTTTTGGGCGACAATATCTTCTACGGCAACGGATTCACGAACTTATTGAGAAACGCGGTGAAGGATGCCGAGGAGCACAGAAAAGCGACCGTGTTCGGCTATTGGGTGAGCGATCCTGAGCGTTATGGGGTGGCTGAGTTTGACAAGGAAGGCAACTGTCTTAGCATTGAGGAGAAACCTAAGCAGCCAAAGAGCAACTATGCAGTTGTAGGCTTGTATTTTTATCCTAACAAGGTCGTTGACATAGCGAAGCACATCAAACCATCGGCGCGTGGCGAGTTGGAAATCACCACTGTGAACCAAGAGTTTTTGAAGGATGGCGAACTGAAGGTGCAGACCCTCGGTCGAGGCTTTGCTTGGTTGGATACGGGTACTCACGATTCTCTGAGTGAGGCCTCCACCTTCGTTGAGGTCATCGAAAAGCGTACTGGATTGAAGGTCGGTTGTTTGGAAGGCATAGCCTATCGTCGTGGCTGGATTTCGGAGGAGAAGATGCGCCAACTTGCCCAACCGATGATAAAGAATGAATATGGGCAATACTTGCTTCGTGTCATTGACGAAATGAAAGAAACAGTTAACTCGGAGACATTCAAAAACTTGCACTAAAAGAAATATGAACTATAAACGTACAATCATCATCACCGGCGGTGCTGGTTTCATCGGCAGCCATGTCGTCCGCCTGTTCGTGAACAAGTATCCCGACTACAAGATCATCAATCTTGATAAATTGACATACGCGGGCAATCTGGCTAACCTGAAAGACATCGAGGACAAGCCCAATTACCGTTTTGTCCGTATGGACATTTGCGACTTCGAGGGCATCCTGAAGCTGATGCAAGACGAACACGTCGACGGCATCATCCACCTTGCAGCCGAAAGCCATGTGGACCGCAGCATCAAGGATCCGTTCACCTTTGCGCAAACCAATGTGATGGGAACACTGAGCCTGTTGCAGGCCGCAAAACTTTATTGGGAGAGCTTGCCGGAAAAGGGGGAAAACAAACGCTTCTACCACATCAGCACCGATGAGGTATACGGCGCCCTTGAGCTCACCCACCCCGAAGGCATAGAGCCTCCTTTCAGCACCAAGGCCAGTAGTGGCAAGCACCATCTGGCATTCGGCGACAAGTTCTTCACCGAAGAGTTGAAATATCAGCCTCACAGTCCCTATAGTGCCGCCAAGGCTGCGAGCGACCATTTTGTGCGCGCTTTCCACGACACTTATGGCCTACCGACCATCATCACCAACTGTTCGAACAACTATGGCCCGTATCAATTCCCTGAAAAATTGATACCGCTGTTTATCAACAATATAAGACATAGGAAGCTGTTGCCCGTCTACGGCAAGGGCGAGAATGTGCGCGACTGGCTTTTCGTGGAAGACCATGCCCGTGCCATCGACTTGATTTTCCATCAGGGAAAAATTGGCGACACCTATAACATCGGCGGCTTTAATGAGTGGAAAAACATCGACCTTATCAAGGTGCTCATCAACACGGTTGACCGTTTGTTGGGTCGCAAGGAGGGCGAGGATCTGGATTTGATTACTTACGTCACCGACCGCGCCGGCCACGATTTGCGCTATGCCATCGACTCCACGAAATTGCAAAAGGAACTCGGTTGGGAACCTTCGTTGCAATTTGAAGAAGGCATTGAAAAAACCGTCCGCTGGTATTTGGACAACCAAGAATGGATGGACAACGTCACTTCTGGCGACTACCAGAAGTATTACGACGATATGTACAAAAACCGATAAATGATTAGGATTCTCGAAATAATTACATTTTTGTGATACTGAGGTCGTCCATCATTGAAAAATCACCATTTTTGCAAATCAAAAAACATCAAACCAATGCTTAATTCATTTTGTATACATAATTTCAAGAATATTGGAGATTTAACCTTGTCTAAATTAAGAAGGGTAAATCTTATTGTGGGAAGAAACAGCATAGGTAAATCTACTCTCCTTGAAGCATTGTCTTTGTATTTGTCTGATGGAGATGAGTTGAATTTGCGTGATACGTTGAAGAACCGTGGTGAAAATGTTGAAAGCGGTTGGAGAAATGAGGACGAATCCATAGCAAAAGAGCATTATTTGTCTTTGTTTAAGGATTGGGAGGAAAACTATTCAAAATCGTTTTATATCCTTATTGGTGAAACAAAAGAAAAATCGATTCGCATATCACAAGTCTTTATAGACTACGTTAATGATGAGGAGACGGGCAACCGAAAAACAAAAGTGTTCCACCAAGAAGATATTCAAGGGGAAGTTGTTCTTACAAATGACTATTCAGAAGGTCTGCACATCAAAACTGAACAAGACAATAGAATCATTCGGTATTCAAGAAGGGGGATAGGATTTCTTTCTCCAAAAAAAGTATCGTATCAAATGGTGCATACCATGGATTTTAATGGTAGCACGAATGCGATTCTTTATGACAAGATTTCATTGTCTGCATTGGAAGATTATATCATTAGAGCATTGAATATAATTAATCCCAGCATCGAGAAAATTGCTTTTATCAGTGAGGATGGCCGTATGAGAGAACGAATACCCGTCGTTTCTTTAAAAGGAAGTGACAAGAGGGTAAGACTCAGTTCCATGGGTGATGGCATCAATCGCATCCTTACCATAATCCTCTCCCTATTAAATGCCAAAAACGGGTATCTTTTGTTGGATGAGTTTGAAACAGGACTGCATTATTCTGTTCAAAAACAATTATGGGACATCATCTTTTTGCTTTCAAATGAATTGAATGTACAGGTTTTCGTGACCTCCCATAGTACAGATTGCTTGCGTGCTTTTAGCCAAACCAACACTGAAGACAATGGTTTGTTAATCCGACTTGAGCAACGCAAATCAGGTGTTGTACCTGTTTGTTACGAAGACAATGATGACATTCTTTATGCGGCGGAAAACAACATTGAATTAAGATGATGCTATGACTATTGGAGCAAATGCAAATATTTTGTTGGTTGAAGGCAATGATGACAAACATGTTGTTGATGCCTTATGGAAGAGCCAAACAAAACCAGACCTGTTCGAAATCATTGATTGTAAAAGCAAAGATGGTGTTTTGAGAGAGTTAAAGATTCGCTTGACTACCCCACAAAACCACCATAGGATTGGTGTTGTTTTGGATGCAGATAATGACGCTGCCGCTCGTTGGGATGCGGTAAAGTCAAGGTTGAATGGAACAGGAAAATACAACTCAAATAAACTGAAACTACCGTCAAAGGGATTGGTTTTGGATGCTTCTGATCCTGAATTTCCAAAAATAGGGGTTTGGATTATGCCAAACAATGTAATTCCGGGTATGATTGAGGATTTCTTGGCAACCTTATCGGAACCCAGCGACCCATTAATGAATAAAGCGGAAATGGTACTTGATGATTTGGAAGCTTCAGGCATTAACAAATACAAATCTGTCCATCGTGCTAAAGCAAAAATACATTCGTTCTTGGCATGGCAAGATGAACCGGGCAGACCTTTGGGAACGGCAATAACAGCCAGAATACTGGATCCTACAAAGGAAACAGCAACAATCTTTGTTTCATGGCTTGAAAACTTGTTTCTGTAGACTTTGGATTCCATAAACTATTACCCATCATGTTCGTAGCAACTTATCCATCGGTTTTCAGGAAAAACGGCATTCGCTACGGTGTCGTGGTTAGTCCATTTCCGTAATTTCAGGCTGGGACGACGGGCGTAATCCGAACCCAGTCGAAACAAGAAAGGAATTAACTTATTGAAAACCAAGTAAATATAAAATATAATTAATGGATAAAGTAACTATCATTGACTACGACCGCATCTATAAGAACTTCATCGATGAAAAATACTTGCACGACGGTCACGACGAATACTACTTCCGCAACCAGCAGGTGAAAAAGCCTGAAGGTGGTTGGCGTCATCTGCATTCCGACGAGATTGAACGTTTGGTTAAAAACAGCAATTCGGCCACCAATTGGGACGACATTTGGGTGACTGACGAGTTCGACACCAATATGGTGCGCAACAACCGTTTCTTCGGCATGGTGCGCATTGGTCGCGTCACCCGCCAAGTGCTGCAATACCACGACTTGCGTGTGCCGATTGGCATCACCGACAGCAGCATCATGTCGTGCGACATTGGCGACGATGTGGCCATCCACGATGTGCATTATATGGCCAACTACATCATCGGCGACAGGGTCATCCTTTTCAACATCCACGAGCTTTCCACCACCGACCACTCCAAGTTCGGCAATGGTACCATCAAGGAAGGCGAGCCGGAGGACGTGCGCGTGTGGTTGGAGGTGATGAACGAAATCGGAAGCCGGAAGATTTTGCCTTTCGATGGCATGATTACTGCCGATGCCTATCTTTGGGCCAAATACACCGACGACACCAAGTTGCAAGAGCGTCTCAAGGAAATTACCCAAAACAGCATCGACTTCCATCGTGGCTATTATGGCACCATCGGCGAGTCGTGCGTCATCAAGAATTGCTGGATTCTGAAGGACGTCAAAGTGGGGCCGTACTGTTATATCAAAGGGGCAAGCAAACTGAAGAACGTCACCATCAACTCGTCGGAAGACGAGCCTTCGCAGATTGGTGAGGGCGTCATCCTTGTCAACGGTGTGACGGGCTACGGCTGCCGCATTTTCTACTCGGTTGTGGCCACCCGCTTCGTGTTGGGCAATAATTGCAACCTGAAATATGGCGCGCGCCTGATTCACTCCGTGATGGGCGACAACTCCACCATCTCGTGCTGCGAGGTGTTGAACAACCTTATCTTCCCTTCGCACGAGCAGCACCACAACAATTCGTTCCTCATTTCAGCTTGCGTGATGGGGCAGAGCAATATGGCCGCCGGCGCAACCATCGGCTCGAACCACAACAGCCGTGCCACCGATGGCGAAATAGTGGCCTCGCGCGGTTTCTGGCCGGGGCTTTGCTCCAGCGTGAAGCATTCGTCGAAGTTTGCCTCGTTCACCCTGCTTTCCAAGGCCGATTATCCCAGCGAACTCAACATTATGCTGCCGTTCTGCTTGGTGAACAACGACGTGGCAAAAGACGAATTGCAGGTCATGCCCGCTTATTGGTGGATGTACAATATGTACGCCATCGCCCGCAACACCTCGAAATACCAAAGCCGCGACAAGCGCAAGCGCAAGGTTCAAAACATTGAATTTGAGACGCTTGCACCCGACACTGTCGAGGAAATCATCGAAGGCAGGAAATTGTTGGAGGTTTGGGTGGCCAAGGCCTATCTCCGCAAGAAAGGCGAAAACCCGGAGAAATACGAGTATTACGACCTTCGCGACTGCGGCAAGAACCTCCTCGACAACGAACCCGACGTGGTGAAAAAGTTGGAGGTTTTTGGCGAACACATGGAGAAAGGCAAGCGCAAAGTGCGCATCCTCAAGCCTTTGGAAGCCTATAAAGCCTACGGCGACATGATTGTCTATTATGCCGTCAATACGCTGATGCACTATTTGGAGGTCCATCCCGATTTGGATATGGAGGCCATCGTGAAGACTATGAAAGGCGGGCGACTCCGCAAATGGATCAATCTTGGCGGACAAACGATGCCCGAAGATGATGTCGACGAGCTACGCGCCGACATCCGCGACGGCAAACTCAACACTTGGGACGAAATCCACCACCGTTACGATGAGCTTTGGACCGACTATCAAACCGAGAAGTTGCGTCATGCTTACTTTGCTCTGATGTTCCTCTACAAGGACGAAACCGATGTGCTCACCAAGGAAATGTGGCATGAGAACTTGGACAAGGCCATCCTCATCCAGCAGTTCATTTGCGACCAAGTCTTCGAAAGTCGCAAAAAGGACTACGACAACGAGTTCCGCAACGCTACCTTCCGCAACGAGGACGAGAAAATCGCCGTCATTGGCAAGATAGAAGAGGTGAAATTCGTCAAGCAAATCCGTGAGGAAACGGAGAAATTCGTGGCATTGATCCAAAAATACAAAAACACGCATTAATTTGTAGGGTTGTCGTATCAGGGCAGCCGCATCGAATACCCATTGGCTGCCACATTGCTTCTTCAAGCTCAGCAACCATTTGACAGCCAAACCAACAATTCAACAATTCAACAATCAAACAATCAACAAATAAACAACATACAACCATGAGAGTCATTATCGAACAAAACTACGACGCCATGTCGCGTTGGGCAGCCAATCATATCGTTGAACGCATCAATGCCTTCAAGCCGACTGCCGAAAAACCGTTTATCCTCGGATTACCCACGGGATCGACGCCAATTGGTACCTATAAAGAACTCGTCCGCCTCCACAAGGAAGGCAAGATTTCGTTCCAGAATGTGGTCACTTTCAACATGGACGAATATGTGAAGATTCCGGAGAACCACCCCGAGAGTTACCATAGCTTCATGTGGAACAATTTCTTCAGCCACATCGACATCAAGAAGGAGAACGTGAACATCTTGAACGGCAATGCCGAAGACCTTGAAGCCGAGTGCGCCCGCTACGAAGCCAAAATCAAGAGCTACGGCGGCATCGACCTCTTTATGGGCGGCATCGGCCCCGACGGCCACATCGCCTTCAACGAACCCGGCAGCAGCCTGACTTCGCGCACCCGCGTGAAGACCCTCACCACCGACACCATCATCGCCAACTCGCGTTTCTTCGAGAACGATATTAATAAGGTGCCAAAGACCGCCCTCACCGTGGGCGTGGGCACCGTGATGGACAGCCGCGAAGTGATGATTTTGGCCAACGGCCACAACAAGGCTCGCGCTTTGGCTCATGCTATCGAGGGTGCCGTCAGCCAAATGTGGACCGTCAGCGTGCTGCAAATGCATCCCAAAGGCATCATCGTTTGCGATGATGCGGCCTGCGACGAGATGACCTACGGCACGGTGAAGTATTTCAAGGACATCGAGAAGAATAATATTTGATTTTCTTAGCTGTAAGCTGTAAGCGGTGAGCCATGAGCTGACTTGCTTGCAGCTTATGGCTTATAACTTACAACCAAAAGACGCAATGAAAGCATTCGCTATGTTCGGCGTGGGCGGTTACATCGCTCCACGCCACCTCAAAGCCATCAAGGATACGGGCAACGTCCTCGTTTCGGCCTACGACAAGAATGACAGCGTGGGCATTATGGACAGCTATTTCCCGCAAGCCGCCTTCTTTACCGAGCAGGAGCTTTTCGACCGCCATAATACGAGGTTGAAGGAGGAAGGAAAGCAGATTGACTATGTCACGGTGTGTTCGCCCAATTATTTCCATGACGCGCACATCCGTTACGGCTTGCGCCTCGGCGCCGATGTCATCTGCGAAAAGCCTTTGGTGCTCAACCCGTGGAATATCGATGCCCTGCAAAAAGTGGAGGAACGTCAAAACCATAAGGTTTACAACATCCTGCAACTCCGTTTGCACGACAAGATACAAGCCTTGAAGAAGAAAATCGATGAAGGGCCAAAGAACAAGATCTACGACATCGACTTGACCTATATCACCGCTCGCGGCAATTGGTATTACGCCTCGTGGAAGGGCGACATCAACAAGAGCGGCGGCATTGCCACCAACATCGGCGTGCATTTCTACGACATGCTGAGCTGGATTTTCGGTGACGTGAAGAAAAACATCGTCCATGTGGCCTCACACGACCGTGTGGCTGGCTATCTTGAGCTGAAACGCGCTCGCGTGCGTTACTTCCTCAGCATCAATGCCGACACGCTGCCACCCAATGCCGTGGAAGGCGAGAAGCGGACCTATCGCACGATTATGATCGACGGTGAGGAGTTTGAGTTCAGCCAAGGATTCACAGAATTGCATACTCGGAGTTACGAGGAAATCTTGGCTGGCAGAGGCTTCGGATTGGAAGAGGCGCGTCGTTGCATCGAAATCGTTTATCAAATCCGCAATGCCAAGCCTATCGGCCTCATCGGCGATTACCACCCGATGGCAAAATTGCCGCTCACCGGGCATCCATTTGGATGGAAATGAATAAGAAATGATAATTATAAATCCCTTAAAGAAATATGAATATCTCAGTAGCAGGCACAGGCTATGTAGGCCTGAGTATCGCCACTTTGTTGGCGCAACACAATCATGTGACCGCCGTTGACGTGGTTCCCGAAAAAGTCGACCTAATCAACAAGCGAAGGTCGCCCATTCAGGACGAATACATTGAGAAATACTTGGCTGAAAAGGACTTGGACCTCACAGCCACGCTCGATGGTGCGACTGCCTATCGCGATGCCGAGTTTGTCGTCATTGCAGCCCCAACCAACTACGACCCGCAGAAGAATTTCTTCGACACCTCTCACGTTGAGGAAGTCATCGACTTGATTCTCAGTGTCAATCCTGATGCTGTGATGGTCATAAAGAGCACCATTCCTGTGGGATATACCCGAGGTTTGTATGTGAAATACGCCGCCAAGGGAGTCAAAAAATTCAACCTGCTCTTTTCGCCGGAGTTTTTGCGCGAGAGCAAGGCCTTGTATGACAACCTTTATCCGAGCCGTATCATCGTTGGCATTCCAAAATTCATTGATGGCTTCGATGACGAGAATGCAGCCATCCAAGCCTTGGTGCGCCCCGACATTGAGGAAAAAGCCCATCAATTTGCCGCTTTGCTTCAGCAAGGTGCAATCAAAGAGGATGTGCCCACGCTTTTTATGGGTATGAAGGAAGCCGAGGCCGTGAAGCTTTTCGCCAACACTTATTTGGCGCTTCGCGTGAGCTATTTCAATGAGTTGGACACCTATTCCGAGGTGAAAGGCCTTGATACCCAAGCCATCATCGACGGCATTTGCCTTGACCCCCGCATCGGGAGCCACTACAACAACCCGAGTTTCGGCTACGGAGGCTATTGCCTGCCCAAGGACACGAAACAGCTTTTGGCCAACTACGAAGACGTGCCTGAAGACCTCATTCGCGCCATCGTGGAGAGCAACCGCACCCGTAAGGACTTCATCGCCGACCAAGTGTTGAAAAAAGCGGGTTATTACGATTACAATGAACAAGGACAGTACAACGTTGCGCAGGAACGGCATTGCGTTATCGGCGTGTATCGCCTGACGATGAAGTCGAACTCCGACAATTTCAGGCAGTCGAGCATACAGGGCGTGATGAAACGCATCAAGGCCAAGGGTGCTGAGGTCATCATTTATGAGCCCACTTTGCCTGACGGAACTACCTTCTTCGGCAGTCTTGTGGTCAACGATATGGCCAAGTTCAAGGCCATGAGCCAAGCCATCATTGCCAACCGCTACGACAGCATCTTGGATGATGTGAAAGAGAAGGTCTATACGCGCGATTTATTCAAACGAGATTAGTTCTTTATGTTCAACAAAACCGACCCTTCCTACTTCGACAATGGTCCGTGGACCTTCGACAAGACGGAGCATGCCGTCATCGGCCTTTGCAAAATCCTCGACCGCTACGCCCATAAACTGACTTTGGAGGATTTGCAGGACGACCCACGTTGTTCCAAGATTCCCAACCTGAGTCTCGATAGGGTGCAAGAGGTCGTCTGCGATGTGGAAGCCAAGCTCAGGCGTGGCGTGAAGCCGTTGGAGAACGAAGTCATCTACCACACCGGCCCGCACCACGATGATATTATGCTTGGCATTATGCCGTTCATTAATAGGCAGTTGCGAAGCCCTTCCAATGAGGTGCATTTTGCCATTATGACCTCTGGCTATCATTCGGTCACCGACGAAATCCTGTTGGAAGCCTTGGAAGACACTTTGGACCTGCTTCGTAAGAGTCTTATCCAGATGGTCGACTATCCCGATTTTTTCGAGAAAGGCTTCCGTTTCAAGCAAGAAAAGGACGTTTACCATTACCTTAACAACATTGCACGCAAGAACCCGGATGAGATGCGGCGCGGTTTCTGCCACCGCATTTTGCGCGATGCCGTAGGGCTTTGGAACCTAAAGAGCGTCGAAGACGTTGATTCTAAATTGGAAACCGAAATCGAAGGGCTTAGGGAGGGACGGCCTAACAGCCCCGAAATCCAGAAACTGAAAGGGCAAATCCGTGAGTTTGAGGAAGAATTGGTTTGGGCCTACACAGGCACTTCGCTGAACCATATTCATCATTTGAGGTTAGGGTTGTATGACGACAAGTCTCCGAGCCTGCCGAACAATGCGATTCATGCTCATGACGTCCAAACAGTCCTCAACCAGTTGCGCGAGTTGAGGCCCACGGTTATCTCCGTGGCCATTGACTATGAGGGCTTGGGACCCAACACCCACTTTAAGGTCATGCAGACCATCGCCGAGGCCATTCACCTTTGGAGCCAAGAGACCAATCTTATGGATTTGAGAGTCTTCGGGTATCGCAACGTATGGTCAACATTCCATCCGGCCGAAGCTAACGTCTATGTGCCCGTGTCGCTCAACGCTATGGCCGTGTTCGAGAAGGCTTTCAAGGACAGCTACTTGACTCAAGTAAAAGCAGAGTTTCCCAATCCCGATTTCGATGGGCCTTTCAGCGAACTGGCCGAACAGATTTGGGTGAAGCAGTTGAAAGACATCCAGCTTGTCCTCGGCAAGAACTATTTCTACGAGCACAAGCATCCGCTCATTCGTGCCACGCATGGTTTGCTTTTCCTGAAGCAGATGACGGCTCAGGAGTTTGTTGATTTGGCAAGTGAGATGAGGAAAGGTTTAGCTTAAAAGTCAAATGGCACTATGGAATTCCTCTCAAGCCATTGGCTCGACATAACCACCACCGCCCTCGGCTTGGCTTACATCCTCTTGGAATACAAGGCCAGTGTTTGGATGTGGGTGGTCGGTTTCGTGATGCAGAGCCTTGGGATTGTATTGTACTATCAGAAAGGTCTTTACGCCGACTGCGGCATGGAGTTTTACTACCTTGCCATGACCGTCTACGGCTTCGTCGTTTGGATGCGGCACAAGCAGAAATCTTCTGACTTGCCTATTCGCCACCTGCCCAAGAAATTGGCCTTTATTTGGACAGGTCTTGCCGTCGCTATTTGGGCGGCCATCTATTTCTTGTTGTCAAGATTCACTAACTCAAATGTGCCTGTCCTTGATGCCTTTACCACGGCATTGAGCATCGTTGGCATTTGGGCTTTGGCCCGTAAGTATCTGGAACAGTGGTTCGTTTGGATTGTGGTGGATGTGGTTACTTGCGGACTGTATTTCTACAAGGACATTCCTTTCAAGGCCTCGTTATACGGATTGTATGTCGTCATCGCGGTGTTAGGCTATTTCAAGTGGAGGAAGATGATGGAAAACGCTTGAAGAAACTCGCTATCAGTGCCCCAAATATGTCGTTCAAACATAATTAACCGCAAAATCATAAGAAAAAACCAAGAAATTATTTGTTATTTGTTTTTTTCACTATTTTTGCCGAAAATTGAGGATGAATCAAAAACCATTAAGGTCTCTTTTTGGGAAATGATTTATCTTATTGTTAGACAATACATTGTCGGCACTTGATGTGACTGATATGGCGAAGCTGTAGGGAGTTTTGTGTGTTGGGGGTGAATTGAATCCATAGGATAGGATTAACCTGTGATTTCCAGAGTTTTAGCTACAAATTTAATAAGCAATGAAAAAGATAATGCTCGTTTTTGGAACACGCCCTGAGGCCATCAAGATGTGTCCTTTGGTGAAAGAGTTCCAGAAACATCCAGAGGATTTTGAGACTATAGTGTGCGTCACGGGTCAGCACCGCGAAATGCTCGACCAAGTGCTCAGGATATTCGAGGTTACGCCTGACTATGACCTCAACATCATGAAGCAAGGTCAGGATTTGTACGACGTCACGGCTCGTGTGCTTATTGGGATGCGCGACGTTCTGTCGGAATGCAAGCCCGACGTGGTGCTGGTACACGGCGACACGACCACCAGCACCGCAGCCGCACTGGCAGCCTTCTACCAGCAGATACCCGTTGGCCATGTGGAAGCTGGATTAAGGACCCACAACATCTACAGCCCTTGGCCGGAGGAGATGAACAGACAAATCACGGGTCGCATTGCCACATACGATTTTGCTCCGACACCGCTTTCCGAACGGAACCTGAAAGAAGAAAAATCTTTTGGCCAGATATTTGTCACGGGCAACACCGTGATTGACGCATTGCACTTGGTGGTGAATAAGTTGAAGAGCGATAAGGTTTTGGCCAACGAGCAGATTCAGGTGCTGAAAGATGCGGGGTATGACGTTACACGTTTGGATGGTGGCAAGAAGTTGGTTTTGATAACAGGCCACCGTCGCGAGAATTTTGGAGACGGCTTCATCAGTATGGTGACAGCCATGAAAGACCTTTCGGAAAAATATCCCGATGTGGATTTCGTGTATCCTATGCACCTCAACCCCAACGTGCGCAAACCCATCCACGAGGTTTTTGGCGAAGATCTGACCGTCTACGAGAATTTCTTCTTCATTGAGCCGTTGCAATATTTGGAGTTTGTCTATTTGATGGAGAAATCCGCAGTGGTGCTGACAGACTCTGGCGGCATTCAGGAAGAAGCTCCCGGATTGGGCAAGCCTGTTCTTGTGATGCGTGACACCACCGAGCGTCCCGAAGCTCTGAAAAGTGGCACTGTCCACCTTGTGGGCACCAACCACGACTTGATTGTGAACGAGGTGAGCACGTTACTTGATGACAAAAATGCTTACGAGCGTATGTCGAAGGCTGTGAACCCTTATGGTGACGGCAAGGCTTGCAGCCGCATCGTCAAAGTCCTGAAGGGTGAGCCTGTCGATAGGTACGAAGTACAGTAAGCGGATGAACGATCAAACAACTAAACGATTAAACAATTAAACTTAAAATACAATGATTAACGTTATCGGACTGGGCTATATCGGCCTTCCCACAGCATTGATGATGGCATCCCACGGTGTGGAAGTCATCGGAACTGATTACAACAAAGAACTGGTGGCCACGCTCAATGCGGGCAAGACCACTTTCAAGGAAGACGGCTTGGACGAGCTGTTCCAAGACGCACTGAAGGCGGGCATCAAGTTCACCACCGAATACCAAAAGACGGATATGTATATCGTAAGCGTGCCTACACCCTACGACAAGTTCTCGAAAAAGGTCGACGCTTGCTATGTGGTGGCAGCCGTGAAGGAAGTGATGAAGGTGTGCCCCAAGGGCGCAACGGTGGTTGTGGAATCGACCGTCAGCCCTGGCACGATGGACAAGTATGTGCGTCCTGTCATCGAGGCCAACGGCTTCAAGATTGGAGAGGATATTAATCTGGTTCACGCTCCTGAGCGTATCATCCCCGGCAATATGGTGTACGAGTTGCTGCACAACAACCGCACCATCGGTGCCGATAGCCGCGAAGTGGGCGAGAAGGTGAAGCAATACTATGCTTCGTTCTGTCAGGGTGAAATCGTGGTGACCGACATCCGCACTGCTGAGATGACAAAAGTGGTGGAGAACACCTATCGTGCTGTCAACATCGCCTTTGCCAACGAACTAAGCCGCATCTGCCGCCACGACAATATGGATGTCTACGAAATCATCCGCATCTGCAATATGCACCCGCGTGTCAACATCCTGCAACCCGGCCCAGGCGTGGGTGGCCATTGCATCTCGGTCGACCCGTGGTTCCTCGTGGGCGACTATCCACAGTTGGCCAAGGTCATTGATGAGAGCATGAAGACCAACGACTACCAGCCCTTGTTCGTCCTCGAGCGCATCCACGAAATCATGAAGGATCATAACATCACGGACAACCGCAAAGTCGGCCTCTACGGCATCACCTACAAGGAGAACGTCGACGATGTGCGCGAAAGCCCGACCTTGCAGATGCTCGACATCCAAGAGCGTCATTTGGCTCGTCCTTTGAAGAGCTTCGACCCGTTTTTCACCGAAAAGGAGATAGTCCCCAACCAAATCCTCGACTTCGACAAATTCCTGAGCGAAGTAGATATGGTGGTGATTATGGTGAAGCACGACCACATCAAGCAGAACTGGGACAAGCTGAAAGGCAAGGTGATTCTGGATTGCCATAATATCTGCCCGTTGGAGGGAGTTTATCATATTTAACTATATAGCATTGTTCGACAATAGAGAGCATAGTGTGCGAATAGTCAGAGGGCGAAAGTAAGAATCTTCACGATTCACGATTATTATCGTTGTTAAATACTAACTATGAAAAACATACTTGTCACTGGTTCTGCTGGCTTCATCGGTGCCAACCTTGTTTTGCGTCTGCTGGAAAGCCAAGAGCCGCTTCATCTTGTGGGATTGGATAATCTCAATGATTATTACGACCCCAGCCTGAAAGACTACCGTTTGGGCTTGATAGCCGACAAAGCCAAGGCACATCCCGAACACACCTATCATTTTGTCAAAGGCAACATTGCTGACCGTGAACTGGTAAATCACTTTTTTGCCGAGTACAAGTTCGACATTGTCGTCAATCTCGCTGCCCAAGCTGGTGTGCGCTACAGCATTGAGAACCCCGATGCTTATATCGAGAGCAACGTTATTGGGTTCTATAATGTCCTAGAAGCCTGTCGGTACCATCCAGTGCAACACTTGGTCTATGCCAGCAGTAGCTCGGTTTACGGCGGTAACAAAAAAGTGCCTTTCAGTGTTGATGACCGTGTTGACAACCCCGTGAGCCTCTACGCAGCCTCCAAAAAGAGCAATGAGCTTTTCGCCCACTGCTACAGCAAACTCTATAATATACCTTCAACAGGATTGCGCTTTTTTACTGTCTATGGTCCTGCCGGTCGTCCCGATATGGCCTACTTTGGCTTCACCAACAAACTGTTGAAAGGCGAGACCATACAGATTTTCAACTTTGGCAACTGCCGCCGCGACTTCACATACGTGGACGACATTGTGGAAGGAATTGTGAGAGTGATGAAGAAAGCACCAGAGAAAAGCACAGGTGACGATGGCTTACCGATTCCTCCTTACAAAGTCTACAACATCGGTGGTGGCCAGCCTGAAAACCTACTGGACTTTGTGCAGATTCTGCAAGAAGAGTTGGTTCGTGCAGGCGTGTTGCCGCAGGACTACGATTTCGAAGCGCACAAACAGCTTGTGCCGATGCAGCCAGGCGATGTGCCGACCACGTATGCCGATGCTACGGCATTGGAGCGTGACTTCGGATTTGTGCCGAAGATTACGTTGCGAGAAGGTTTGAGGAAGTTTGCGGAGTGGTATAAAGAATACAATGATTAGTTTTAAATAGAACAATTAATACATAATGGATAATACTATGAAATTTACAATTATAGGCTGCGGCAATTCTGGCCTCATCCATGCAGCCAAATTATACGAAAAAGGTCACAAGGTAGCTTTGTTGAAGACTTCCAATACCAATGGAAGATATTTCGACATTATCCAAGAAGAAAAATGCTTCAAAGTTAAGGACGACACTATTCAGGGCAATGGTAGGGAATATGTTGTAAAACCTGCAATGATTACCCGGGATGTCAGAGATGCTATTGAATTTGGAGATATCGTCATGGTGACCACAACAACGCTTCAGCATGAGTTTGTCGCCCAATTGATAGCTCCTTATGTTAGGGATGGTCAAACCATCATTCTTGTTCCTGGCTATATGGGCAGTTTGATTTTCAAGAAGTACATTCACAAAGACGTGACCTATAGCGAATGGGAAACCACCGCTTACAACGGCCGTATAGTCAACAACGAGTATGTAAGGATTTCTTTCTACAATCCGAGAAATGCCATTTCGGTGCTTCCGGTTGCCAAGACCCAAGAAGTCCTTGACATGCTTTCAAAATGCTTTGACAACACCAAATACACCCGTAAGCACATCCTTGAATCCGCTTTCCACAACCCCAATATGATTGTGCATCCGATAGGCATTCTTTTCTCAGCCTCTCGCATTGAGTATAGCAATGGAGAGTTTTGGATGTACCGCGAAGCTTTCACACCTTCAGTGGTAAATGTCATCAAGGCGTTTGATGTGCAAAAGAACAAAGTGCTACAAGCTTTCGATTGCGAACCGTTGGATTACTTCGAGGCTGCCAAATGGCGCAACGAAGAAGATTTGAGCATTGATGCCATGGCGGTTTTTCGTTCGTTTGCAGATTCGAGTAATAAAGGCCCGTCGTTTATCAACCACCGTTACTTGCTTGAGGATGTGCCAATGGGTTTGGGTTTGTATATTTCTGTTGCAAAACTTGTTGGAGTAGATACTTCCATTCAGGAAGGCATAGCATCACTTGCGTCGGCCTTGTTGAACAAGGATCTGAAATCCGATGCAAGAACCATTCAATATCTTTTGGGAAAAGATAATGTTACTGTTGAAGATATTAAACAGGCAATTGCAGAATAAAAGATGGCAGATGATATAAAACAGAAAGCAGCTTCGGGTATGGTGTGGACTTCTATCCAGAAGTTTGCCGGTATGGGTATTTCATTCATTTCTGGAATTATCCTTGCCCGATTGCTGACGCCTGAAGATTACGGATGCATAGGTATGCTTTCTATTTTCATGTTGATTGCTGGTTCCTTTGTTGATGGGGGGTTTGCATCTGCTTTGATTCAGAAAAAAAGGCCGACACAGGAAGATTATTCCACTATTTTTTTCTTCAATTTAGGGATGTCCATTGTGATGTATGCCATCTTGTTTTTTTCAGCTCCTGCTATTGCTCGTTTTTATAAGATGCCCCTGCTTTGTTCGGTATTAAGAGTACAAGGTTTAGTTCTTATTATAAATGCTTTTTCCATTATACAAAGTAATCAATTAAGGAAACAACTCCGGTTTAAAAAACTAGCAATTGTTACCTTGTCGGCCTCATTTATTTCTATTGTGGTGACTATATATATGGCTTATAATGGATTTGGTGTTTGGGCTTTGGTTGCGTCGAATTTACTTGCAGCATTTATTCCTACCGTTGTATATTGGTTTACTAATAAATGGTATCCATTATTTGTTTTCTCAAAGAAATCTTTCAAGGAACTATTCAACTTCGGTTTTTTTATGTTCCTCTCAAACTTGATAAATGTATTTTGTAATAACATCCAAGGATTGCTTATAGGTCGTTTATATAATCCTGCAACAATGGGGTATTATTCTAAGGCTAAAAGTACAGAAGAAATGGCCTCTACTAGCATTTCTGATATATTAGGTAGAGTAACATATCCGGTTTTTGCTGAATATCAAAATGACAAGAAAATGCTTGTGAGTGTCATCAAGCGAATGACATTAGTGGTAGCATATATTACTTCACCCATGATGTTTTTGTTGATGTTGTTGGCAAAACCGATTTTTATACTGTTATATTCTGAGCGATGGATAGACAGTGTGCCTTATTTCCAGATTCTCTGTTTTGCAGGTATTGCAACATGCTTGCAAGTGTTTAATTATAATGCTATTGCAGCTATTGGAAAAAGCAGAATTACGTTTCGTTGGACTATTATAAAAAGAGTCGTTGGAATTTCTTTTATTGTGTTTGGTTTGGCTTTATGTGGGTTGAAGGGATTGCTTGTGGGTATGGTGCTTTCGTCATGGTTTATCTATTTTGTTAATGTATTTTTGTGTGACAAATATGTGGGCTACAAGTTCATGGACCAAGTAAAGGATTTGGCTCCTATTCTTGTTTTATCTATTGTTTCAACAATAGTACCATTCGGCTTGGCACTTGTTTTGCCTTTACTCAATCTGTATTTAATTGCAGTTATACAACTGATTGTATTTATTATACTATTTTTTGGAGGCTCTGTATTATTCAAAATGGACAGTTATCAGTGTTTTGTTGAGAATCTGCCTCTTTTATTTGGTAAATTTAAGAAGAAAAGTAAATAGTTTTGTTTTGTGACAATTTAATACCAATTGGTGTGTAGCCTAATATTACAAATCAATAAATACTCAAAAAAATAGTAATCTATTATGTTAAAGAGATTCCTTCAACAGACATGTTTTTACAGAGCATATCTATTCTATTTTCGAAACAAAAAGAATAGCATAAAGACCTTTTGCAAAGAGTATTTCCAAGATAATACAAATTCGCAAAAAGCATGGATTGAGAAAGATATGAGACATTGGTATATAACGAGAGGTATTTCTCCTATGCAATATTGGGAGCAAAGTTTTGACCTTATTTCGAAATCGGCAAAAAGAGGTATGCTGCCTAAAAGCGAACTTACTCGATTTGATGAGAGGTATAATCCGAAGGCGGATGTCCATATAGTTGGTAATAAGTATGAGTGTTATGAGAGATTTAAAGAATATTATGGACGTGAGTGTATGTTGGTCAGTGATCCATCTGCAATTGGAAAAGAGTTTGAAGATTTTTGTGCAAGAAAAAAGAAGGTTATTATAAAACCATTAAGAAAAGATAGTGGTGTTGGAGTTGAAATCTTTATTTTAGGAGAGAGCAAGATTCCAGACTATCCATTTATTGCGGAGGAAATCATAAAACAAAGTGATGCTTTGGCAAAATTTCATCCAACATCAGTCAATACATTGAGACTCAATACAGTCAGATGCAAAGATTCAATCGTGGTATGGCAATGTATATTGCGTTATGGAAGAAGTGGTAATATGGTTGATAATGCTCATTTTGGAGGATGTTTTTCTGTGATTGATGACAACGGGTATGCCATTGCTGCTGGTGATGTGAAAAGACACAAATATGCAGTTCACCCAGATAGTGGTGTTCCACTTACAGGATTCAAAGTACCTGAATGGGACAAAGCTTGTGAATTAGTGAAACATTTGGCAACAAAGGTTGGTGGTTTGCGTTATATTGGCTGGGATCTTGCACATACGGATAATGGCTGGATAGTTGTAGAAGCCAATACACAGCCGGGTATTTTATCTCCAGCAGTAACAGGGAAAGGTATCGCTAAAGAGTTTTATGATCTTAAACGCAGAATGTAATACCAATAAATATTATGCTTTACGGAACTTTAGGCAATGGACTGCAAGTCCCTTTAGTTGGTCTTGGAACTTATAAGATTCCAAATGAAGAAATGCACTCAGTGCTTGAAAAGGCATTCGAATGTGGGTATCGAAAGATTGACACCGCTCGTTATTACAAAAATGAGGAAGCAATTGGGAAAGCCATATCTGAGATAGGAATACCTCGTAATGAACTATTCATTACAACAAAAATGGATGTCGAGTCTTTGTATAAAAGTATTAGTTTTTTGGGTCATAAAAGAAAGTTGCCGATTAGAAAGCAGAGCCTGCGAAGTGCCCTTTTCCAACAATTGGAGCGACTTCATACAGATTATGTGGATATGTATTTGTTGCATGCTGCAATCCCGAAGTATTATGAATATTGGGGTAAAGAGGTGAAAATACTATACAATGAAGGCTATGTGAAAAGCTTCGGCGTATGTCATTTCAATAAAAGCGATTTTGAATTGTATGAAACCGAGTTGAAAGAACTCCCTATGATAAATCAAATCGAAATAAGCCCGTTTAATACAAACAAAGAGATTATATCGTATTGTGATGGGAAAGGTGTTCGGTTGGAGGCTTTTGCCACTTTTGGAACAACTAAAAAGAATCCTGTTGCTGCTACAGAATTGTTGGAAAATGAGATTATTACTGTTATAGCAAAAAAATATGGAAAAACACCATCCCAAGTTATTTTGAGATGGGTGATTGAGCAAGGCATTTCGGTTGTGCCTAAGGCGAGAAGTGAGAAACATCTTCTTGAAAACATTGATATATTTGATTTTGAATTATCTGCTGAAGAAATGCAATCCATAGATACCTTAAATAAAGACAATAAATGGAGGTATTTTAGATGAGAATCACTGATAATAAAAAGACTTATAACGTGGTTGAAAATGATTAATTAATAAATAGGTATGATTACTTTGTCAAAACGAGAGCGTCTTTACTTGAGCAAAAAACTGCCAATATTGTTTTTGGTATTGCCTTTATTGCCTTGTATTCTAATCACCATTTCTTCTTGTACAACAAAAAACAACGACTATCGTATCTTTTATGATGGGAATAGCGTAATAGTCAAGAATAATAAAGGTAGTATTTCGTTTCCAATTGTGGGAGAAGTGAATGTAGAAGGTTCGAACAGTGTTGGAGAGTTGATGCCGGGTTCCTTGTTAACCATGGTCGCTAACGATGAAGATAAGGATCAGGAAGTTTTATTTGTGCACTCTTTAGAAGATTCCACTTTACGGATTAGCACCACAACGGTTTATAAAAGAGACTGTGTTATTGAATACGATGGCATTATCGGTAAGTGTGAAGGTGATATAGGCTTTATACGTGATGAAAATGTTTTTGTGTGCGGCAATCCAGTGTTGGTTGGTTATACTGATAAAACAAAAGAATCATTTGCCATTTGTCCAGAATATGGTTCATTAACACCATTTTATTCAAAGTTAGAAGAGAGGTTGTATAAAACCAAAACTATTAAGGCGGGAGATACTTTATCTACCACATTGGTGATATTTAATAATAGAGAACGCCCAATCAGGCTGTTGTGTCAGCCTAATGGTTATTGTGCTACATTCACAATTGCCTCTCATGCTGATATTGCAAATTCTCTTGTAACTCGTGCTATCTTATGGGGAACCAGTGATACGACATCCGTTGATTATGGGAAAAAAGGCATGCTTTCAAATGGAATTATAGGCACAATGTCGGTGTTCGCCAAACATACTGAACAATATAGGGCGGCTGAAGCCTTGGAAGTACCGTTTTTCAAGAATGTTGTTGATAAAGCATTTTCACAAGGAATGGAGATATGTCCTCATACTATTAGTTGGATGCCAGATAATAGGGCGGAATTTGAGAAATATCTTCCCTTATTAGATGAAAATTATCATTGTAGAAACTGGATTGACCATTATTTGAGAACCGATAATATATCATCCGGATTACATAGTGCAGGTTGGGACGCAGAAAGTAGTTATTATGTGATGGATTTGTTGCAAACTTATGGGTATCAGTATTGTTGGTCATACATTGATACTCCTACTGAAAATGAAGAGCCGGATGATCAATTGTGGTCGGGGCATTATATGTTTCCAAGACATCTTGTTTATCAAAATGAACATTTGTCTTTCCCTGATGGAACAATGATGTATCAATATAAGAATGCTTGGGAGCAGTTAAACAAAGCAATTGCGAAGCGAGAATATATCCTATTCCATAAAATTGTGAAGCGAGAATATAATCCCATCCAATTAATGGGAAATGTGATTGATAATTGTGGTGTTTGGACGGATCATAGTTATTTAAGTAGTGATTGGTACAAACTTTACGAACAGGACAATAAGAAACTGGAATACAGAATATTGCCCAAACTTGAAGCTTTTTTTGAATATCTAAAGGAGAAAAAAGCGGATGGCCAAGTGTGGAACCCAACAATGTCTGAATTTTGTGACCACATGGTGAATCTGGAGAATATCGGTATTCATCGTTTGTCGAGAGGCAAATATCAAATAGTAAATAATGGAAATCAACCAGTGAATTGTTCTTTCTTTTATAAAGGTAATGGACTTGTTACTTTAAATGGGAAACCAATGCAATCGAAACAAGTAAAAAATGGGATGGTTTGTTGGGGTAATATTGAGGTTGGAGATAATTTACTAAGAATTAAATAGATAAGAAGTTGAATTGAAGACTCGGTTTTCGGGAAAGAATGATGTTATTTGATCAAACAACATTTGTGATAACTTATTATTGAGTCCACTTTAAAAAGTAAGGCAGGGTTAATTTGTTTGAGATTGTTTCATAATAATCTCTGATTTAGTAACGATTAAAAAATATGGTGTAACAATAA